>NZ_JBHWJT010000036.1:0-64924 GCF_042731325.1 Streptomyces sp. NPDC059866
TGCGCGTTGCAGCGGGGGTCGGGGGCGGGCCCCGGCGGGCCGCGCCGGGCGCCCCGCTCTCCCGGCTTTTGGCGGCCTCCTCGTCGCCCGTGCCCCCCCCCCGCTCCCGGTTCACGCGTACGAGGGGTCGTACGCGGGTCAGACCTCCACGACGACCGGGAGGATCATCGGCCTGCGCCGATACGTGTCGGAGACCCACTTGCCCAGCGTGCGGCGGATGAGTTGCTGCAGCTGGTGGGGCTCGACGACGCCGTCCTGGGCCGAGCGCTCGAGTGTCTCCGTGATCTTCGGGATGACATCGACGAAGGCCGCGTCCTCGATGCCCGAGCCGCGGGCCTGGACATGCGGGCCGCCCGTGATCTTGCCGGTGGACGAGTCCATGACGACGAAGACCGAGATGATGCCCTCCTCGCCCAGGATCCTGCGGTCCTTGAGGGCCGGCTCGCCGACGTCGCCGACCGAGAGGCCGTCGACGTACACATAGCCCGCCTGGACCTTGCCGGAGATCTTCGCCTTGCCCTCGAGGAGGTCGACGGCGACTCCGTCCTCGGCGATCACGATGCGGTCGTGGGGAACACCGGTCAGGGCACCGAGTTCCGCGTTGGCCCGCAGGTGGCGCCATTCGCCGTGGACCGGCATCAGGTTGCGCGGCCTGCAGATGTTGTAGAAGTACAGGAGCTCGCCCGCCGAGGCGTGGCCGGAGACGTGAACCTTGGCGTTGCCCTTGTGGACGACGTTGGCGCCCCAGCGGGTGAGACCGTTGATGACGCGGTAGACCGCGTTCTCGTTGCCGGGGATGAGGGACGACGCCAGGATGACCGTGTCGCCGTCGACGATGCGGATCTGGTGATCCCTGTTGGCCATGCGGGACAGGGCCGCCATCGGTTCGCCCTGTGAGCCCGTGCAGACCAGGACCACCTCGTTGTCCGGCAGGTCGTCGAGTGTCCGGACGTCGACCACCAGGCCCGGGGGGACCTTCAGGTAGCCGAGGTCCCTGGCGATGCCCATGTTGCGGACCATGGAGCGGCCGACGAAGGCCACCCTGCGGCCGTACTCGTGGGCCGCGTCCAGAATCTGCTGGATGCGGTGGACGTGGCTGGCGAAGCTCGCCACGATGATCCGCTTGCGGGCGGACGCGAAGACCTGGCGCAGGACGTTGGAGATGTCGCGCTCGTGCGGGGTGAAGCCGGGGACCTCGGCGTTCGTGGAGTCGCTGAGGAGGAGGTCGATGCCTTCCTCGCTCAGCCGCGCGAAGGCGTGCAGGTCGGTGAGGCGGTTGTCCAGCGGGAGCTGGTCCATCTTGAAGTCGCCGGTGTGGACGACCATGCCCGCAGGGGTGCGGATGGCCACGGCCAGGGCGTCGGGGATGGAGTGGTTGACCGCGACGAACTCGCAGTCGAACGGGCCGATGCGCTCCCGGTGCCCCTCCGCCACCTCGAGGGTGTACGGCCGGATGCGGTGTTCCTGAAGCTTGGCCTCGATGAGAGCGAGGGTCAGCTTGGAGCCGATCAGTGGGATGTCCGGCTTCTCGCGGAGCAGGAACGGGACGCCGCCGATGTGGTCCTCGTGGCCGTGGGTGAGGACGATGCCCTCGATGTCGTCGAGGCGGTCCCGGATGGAGGTGAAATCCGGCAGGATCAGGTCGATTCCGGGCTGCTCCTCCTCGGGGAAGAGCACTCCGCAGTCGACGATCAGCAGGCGGCCGCCGTACTCGAAGACCGTCATGTTCCGGCCGATCTCGCCGAGGCCGCCGAGCGGGGTGACCCGCAGGCCGCCTTCGGGGAGCGGCGGGGGCGGGCTGAGTTCAGGATGCGGATGACTCAAAAGACTCTCCTCACCACGCGCGCCACGTACCGGTTGGGCACGTGGCGCGCGTGACGTTCGTGCAGAAGCAGTTGTCGTTGTGGGGTGCAGGCACCGGTGGCCCGCGTATTCAGTTGTGAAGTCCGTACACGCCCGGTCGGGCGAAGCCTGATGTCAGAGCTGTACCCCGCCGGCGGCAAGATCGATCTTGAGCTGCTCGATCTCCTGGGCCGTGAGTTCGACCATGGGCGGACGCAGGGGGCCGCCGGGCAGGCCCTGGAGGGCGAGGGCGGCCTTGGTGGTCATGACGCCCTGGGTGCGGAACATGCCGGTGTAGACCGGGAGCAGCTTCTGGTGGATCTCGGTGGCCTTCTGGACATCGCCCGTCGTGTAGGCCTCGACGAGCTCGCGCAGTTCGGGCGTGACGACATGGCCGACGACGGAGACGAACCCGACCGCGCCCACGGAGAGCAGCGGCAGGTTGAGCATGTCGTCGCCGGAGTACCAGGCGAGGCCTGACCGGGCGATGGCCCAGCTTGCGCGGCCGAGGTCGCCCTTGGCGTCCTTGTTGGCGACGATCCGCGGGTGCTCGGCGAGGCGGACCAGCGTCTCCGTGTTGATCGGGACGCCGCTGCGGCCGGGGATGTCGTACAGCATGACCGGCAGCTCGGTGGCGTCGGCGACGGCCTTGAAGTGCTGGTAGAGGCCTTCCTGCGGGGGCTTGTTGTAGTACGGCGTGACGACGAGGAGGCCGTGCGCGCCGGTCTTCTCGGCGGCGCGGGCCAGCTCGATGCTGTGGTGGGTGTCGTTGGTGCCGACACCGGCGACGATGTGGGCGCGGTCGCCCACTGCCTCCAGAACCGCTCGTACGAGGTCCGATTTCTCCGCGTCGCTCGTGGTGGGGGACTCGCCGGTGGTGCCGTTGATGATCAGGCCGTCGTTGCCTGCGTCCACCAGGTGCGTGGCGAGCCGCTGCGCGCCGTCTAGGTCAAGTGCGCCGTCCGCCGTGAAGGGCGTGACCATGGCGGTGAGGACCCGCCCGAAGGGGGTCTGCGGAGTGGAGGTCGGAGCCATGGGTTACACGCTACTCGTTGCTCACGGCGGGGTCTGCCCTCGGGGGCCGGATAAGTCAGGACAAAGATGGAGCCCGGCACTGCCTGCTCGGGGGTTCAAGCAGTGCCGGGTCCGTTTGATCAGGCTAGATGAACTTCTCCAAATGCCGCAATACGGACACTTCGCCCGGCTGGTCCGTACATCTGTGCTCGGCGAGCGGGGAAGCGCATCTACGTTACGGCGCCACGCGGCCGTTGGCGTTGAAGGCGGCATGCGTGAGCGGCATGAGGCCGGCCCACTCGGCCTCCATCTTCTCGCCGACCATCTCGATCTCACGCTGCGGGAAGGACGGGACCTTGGCCAGCTCGTGCTGGGTGCGCAGGCCGAGGAAGTGCATCAGCGAGCGGGCGTTGCACGTGGCGTACATCGAGGAGTACAGGCCGACCGGGAGGACCGCGCGGGCGACCTCGCGGGCGACGCCGGCGGCGAGCATCTCCTGGTAGGCCTCGTAGGCCTGGCGGTACGAGTCCTCCATGACACGGCCGGCCAGCTCCTGCTGGGCCTGAGTGCCCTCGACGAACCGGTACTTGCCCGGGCGGCCCTCCTGGACCAGCTTGCGGGACTCGTCGGGGACGTAGAACACCGGCTGGAGCTCGCGGTAACGGCCGCTCTCCTCGTTGTACGACCAGCCCACGCGGTGCCGCATGAACTCGCGGAAGACGAAGATCGGGGCGCTGATGAAGAACGTCATCGAGTTGTGCTCGAAGGGGCTGCCGTGCCGGTCCCGCATCAGGTAGTTGATCAGGCCCTTGGAGCGCTCCGGGTCCTTGTTCAGCTCGTCCAGGGACTGCTCGCCGGCGGTCGAGACGCGGGCGGCGAACAGCACGTCGGCGTCCGAGGCGGTGTGCTTGACCAGCTCGACGGTGACGTCGCTGCGGAAGCTCGGCTTGAGATCCGGGGCTTCCTGGGGTGCGTCGGCGGGGGTGTCGGTCACGGCTTGGAGGGTCCCTTCCATCCACTTCTCTCGGGCGGCGCCCACTCTACGGCCCGGCACTGACATCGGGGCGTTCGGTGCCGGGCCGCGACATTCGTCGGCGAACGTCGGCAACTTCTGCGAATTCGGCGAAACTGGGCACCTTTTGGGGCACTCGCTCGTCTGTGTTGGTGACAGCGATGCGTTCGAGCCCTGAGAGGAGAAGCAGCACCGATGTTCCGTCGGCGCGAACCCGTGCCGTTCGCCTTCCTCGCCGAAGCCGACAGGTTTCGTAGCAACGTCACTCCCCCATCCCGCGAGCGGGCCACCGCCGGGCAGATAGCCGGGCGTTGGCTCATGGGGCTCACCATCGTCGCCGCACTGGTGGGTTCCCTGGTGATCGGCATGCCGGCGCTGGAGCTGGAGCTCGACCACTCGGCCGAGCACCCGCATCAGTCCCAGGCGTCCGAAGGGCGCTGAGCCGGAGCTGACTCGGACGGACCCCCAGGGTGGTGAGCGGGGGCGCAGGTCGATAACCTCACCGGCACAGCCCATGCATGGATTGAGTGAGGACCAGCCGTGCCCCTGCCCTTCCTGACGGCCGACCGCGCCTTCGACGCAACGGACGACGTCGCGCTGCCGTTCGACGATCGCGACCGCTGGCGGCGGCCCTACCGTCCCGGGCCCTGGCGCGTGGGCACGGCTGCGATCTGGCTGCTGCTCGCCTCGTACGTGCTGTTCGCCGCGGTGATCATCGCGCTGACCGGCACACTGCCGTCCGCCGGGGTGGTGCTCGGCATCGCGCTGGTGGTCATTGTCGGGGCCCTGCGGCTGCTGCGCATGGGCGTGTGGGTGAGCGCCCACGGGCTGCGGCACGTGGGCTTCCTCCTCACGCGTACGGTGCGGTGGGACCAGGTCGTCGCCGTGCGGACGGTTCAGCAGCCGGTGCGCTGGTTCGGGCTGCCGCGCACCGTGCAGGGACAGGCCCTGCTCCTCGTACGCAAGGACCGGGCCGCGGACGACGTGCCGCCGCTGATGACCACGCACAACGCCGACTTCCTGGGGCGGCCGCAGGCGTTCGACCGGGCGGCGGACGCGGTGGAGGTATGGGCCGAGGAGTATCGGCGGGGCATCTGACACCGGTTGCGGTGGCCTCCCCTCGACCACCGCAACCATTGGTTGAGGCACCACGACGGCGATCAACCACGTCCGCGAGAACGGCGTCGGCTCAGGCGCAAAAAGGAGCCTTGCCCTCGTGCAGGGCGATCGCCCGTTGCATCGCCTTGCGGGCGCGTGGGGTGTCGCGGGCGTCGTGGTAGGCGACGGCAAGGCGGAACCAGGCGCGCCAGTCGTCCGGCGCCGCCTCTGTCTCGGCCTTGCGCCGGGCGAAGACCTCGTCGGCCGAGTCGCGGTCGATACGGCCGCTGGGCATGCGCTTCAGCTCGTCGACGGGCAGGCCGCCCTCGGCCTCGAGTTCGGCGGCGAGCTGGTTGGCCCTGCGGACGAACTGGGTGTTCTTCCACAGGAACCACAGGCCGATCACCGGCAGGATCAGCACCGCGACACCGAAGGTGACGGTGAGCAACGTGCCGGTCTTGATGAGCAGCACTCCGCGGCTGCCGACCAGGACGAAGTAGAAGACCAGGACGGCGGCCGTGAGGGCGTAGGACAGCTTGGCTCGCATGGCTCGCGTCAGCTCAGGTCCAGGAAGTTTTCCAGGCCGAAGGTCAGGCCCGGAGTGGTCACCACGCGGCGCGCGCCCAGCAGGATGCCCGGCATGAAGCTGCTGTGGTGCAGGGAGTCGTGCCGGATGGTGAGGGTCTCGCCCTCGCCGCCGAGCAGCACCTCCTGGTGCGCGAGCAGACCGCGCAGGCGGACGGCGTGCACGGGCACGCCGTCGACGTCGGCGCCGCGCGCGCCGTCCAGGGCCGTGACGGTGGCGTCCGGCGCCGGGGCGGTGCCGGCCGCACGGCGGGCCTCGGCGATGAGCTGTGCGGTGCGGGTGGCGGTGCCGCTGGGGGCGTCGACCTTGTTCGGGTGGTGCAGCTCGACGACCTCGACGGACTCGAACCAGGGTGCGGCGATCTGCGCGAACTTCATGGTGAGCACGGCGCCGATGGAGAAGTTCGGCGCGATCAGCACGCCGGTCTCCGGGGACTGGGCCAGCCAGCCCCTGAGCTGCGCGAGGCGCTCGTCGGTCCAGCCGGTCGTGCCGACGACGGCGTGGATGCCATGCCGTACGCAGAAGTCGAGGTTGCCCATCACCGAGGCGGGGGTGGTCAGCTCGACGGCCACCTGGGCGCCGGTCTCGGCCAGCGTCTCCAGCTTGTCGCCCCGGCCGAGGGCGGCGACCAGCTCCATGTCCTCGGCGGCCTCGACGGCTCGTACCGCCTCCGAACCGATCCGGCCCTTGGCACCGAGGACCGCCACGCGCAGCTTGCTCATGATCTTGCTTCCTTACCGGATACGGGGGGTCAGGCGACGGCCTCGTGCAGCCGGGACGCCTGTTTGTCCTTCAGCGGGCCGATGACCGACAGGGAGGGCCGTTGTCCCAGAATCTCGCGGGCGACCGAGCGGACGTCGTCCGGGGTGACCGAGGCTATCCGGGCCAGCATGTCGTCGACGGACATCTGCTCGCCCCAGCACACCTCGCTCTTGCCGATGCGGTTCATCAGCGCGCCGGTGTCCTCCATGCCGAGGACCGTGGAGCCGCGGAGCTGGCCGATGGCGCGGTCGATCTCCTCCTCGGGCAGGCCGTGTTCGGCGACGTGGTCGAGTTCGTCGCGGCAGATCTTCAGCACGTCGTGGACCTGCGAGGGCCGGCAGCCGGCGTACACGCCGAACAGGCCGCAGTCGGCGAAGCCGGAGGTGTACGAGTACACGCTGTAGGCCAGGCCGCGCTTCTCGCGGACCTCCTGGAAGAGGCGGGACGACATGCCGCCGCCGAGCGCGGTGTTCAGCACGCCCAGGGCCCAGCGGCGCTCGTCGGTGCGGGCCAGGCCGGGCATGCCGAGCACGACGTGGGCCTGCTCCGTCTTGCGGCCGAGCAGCTCGACGCGGCCGGCGGTGCGGATGGCGCGACGGCCGTCGCGCGGGGCGAGGGGCGTGGCGTCGGGGTCCGTGAGGGCGCCGGCCTTCTCGAAAGCGGCACGGACCTGGCGTACGACCTTGTTGTGGTCGATGTTGCCGGCGCAGGCGACCACGAGGTGGGTCGGGTCGTAGTGCTTCTTGTAGAAGCGGCGGATGCGGTCGGCGGTGAGGGCGTTGACCGTGTCGACCGTGCCCAGGACCGGGCGGCCGAGGGGGTTGTCGCCGAACATGGTGTGCGCGAACAGGTCGTGCACGCAGTCGCCCGGATCGTCCTCGGTCATCGCGATCTCTTCGAGGATGGCGCCGCGCTCGATGTTGACGTCCTCCTCGAGGATCAGCGAGCCGGTGAGCATGTCGCAGACGACGTCTATGGCGAGCGGCAGGTCGGCGTCGAGGACGCGCGCGTAGTAGCACGTGTACTCCTTCGCCGTGAACGCGTTCATCTCGCCGCCGACGGCGTCGAGGGCGGAGGAGATGTCCAGGGCGCTTCTTCTCTGCGTGCCCTTGAAGAGCAGGTGCTCCAGGTAGTGCGTGGCGCCGTTCAGGGACCTGGTCTCGTCGCGGGAGCCGACGTGCGCCCAGATGCCGAACGTGGCGGAGCGCACGGAGGGCAGGGTCTCGGTGACGACGCGCAGGCCCCCGGGGAGGGTGGTCTTGCGGACGGTGCCGATGCCGTTCGTGCCCTTGATGAGGGTTTGGGTACGGGCGACGGCCCGCGCCTCCGAAGAGGTGCGGGCCGTCGCCTTGGAGCTACGGGACGTCACTGGTCGGCGTCGTCCTTCTTGTCCTCGGCAGCTTCCTCGCCCTCGATCACGGGGATGAGGGAGAGCTTGCCGCGGGAGTCGATCTCGGCGATCTCGACCTGGACCTTGTGGCCCACGCCGAGCACGTCCTCGACGTTCTCCACGCGCTTGCCGCCGGCCAGCTTGCGGATCTGCGAGATGTGCAGCAGGCCGTCCTTGCCCGGGAGCAGGGAGACGAAGGCACCGAAGGTGGTCGTCTTCACGACCGTACCGAGGTAGCGCTCGCCGACCTCGGGCATCGTCGGGTTGGCGATGCCGTTGATCGTGGTGCGGGCGGCCTCGGCGGACGGGCCGTCGGCGGCACCGATGTAGATCGTGCCGTCGTCCTCGATGGTGATCTCGGCGCCCGTGTCCTCCTGGATCTGGTTGATCATCTTGCCCTTGGGGCCGATGACCTCACCGATCTTGTCGACCGGGATCTTCACGGTGATGATCCGCGGCGCGTTCGGGGACATCTCGTCGGGCCGGTCGATGGCCTCCATCATCACGTCGAGGATGTGGAGACGGGCGTCGCGGGCCTGCTTCAGGGCGGCGGCGAGCACGGAGGCCGGGATGCCGTCCAGCTTGGTGTCGAGCTGGAGGGCGGTCACGAACTCCTTGGTGCCGGCGACCTTGAAGTCCATGTCACCGAAGGCGTCCTCCGCCCCGAGGATGTCGGTGAGGGTGACGTAGTGCGTCTCGCCGTCGATCTCCTGGGAGATCAGACCCATGGCGATACCGGCGACCGGGGCCTTCAGCGGCACACCGGCGTTCAGCAGCGACATGGTGGAGGCGCAGACCGAGCCCATGGACGTCGAGCCGTTGGAGCTCAGCGCCTCGGAGACCTGGCGGATCGCGTACGGGAACTCCTCGCGCGTCGGCAGGACCGGTACGAGGGCGCGCTCGGCGAGGGCGCCGTGGCCGATCTCGCGGCGCTTCGGGGAGCCGACGCGGCCGGTCTCGCCGGTGGAGTACGGCGGGAAGTTGTAGTTGTGCATGTAGCGCTTGCGGGTCACCGGGGAGAGGGTGTCCAGCTGCTGCTCCATGCGGAGCATGTTCAGGGTGGTGACGCCCAGGATCTGGGTCTCGCCACGCTCGAACACGGCGGAACCGTGCACCCGCGGGATGGCCTCGACCTCGGCGGCCAGCGTGCGGATGTCGGTGACACCGCGGCCGTCGATGCGCTTCTTCTCCTTGATCACGCGCTCACGGACCAGCTGCTTGGTCAGCGACCGGTACGCGGCGGAGATCTCCTTCTCGCGGCCCTCGAACTCCGGCAGGAGCTTCTCGGCGGCGAGCGCCTTGACGCGGTCGAGCTCGCTCTCGCGCTCCTGCTTGCCCGCGATGGTCAGCGCGGAGGCCAGCTCCGGGCGGACGGCTGCGGTCAGCGCCTCCAGGACGTCGTCCTGGTAGTCGAGGAAGATCGGGAACTCGGCGGTCGGCTTGGCGGCCTTCGCGGCGAGGTCGGCCTGGGCCTTGCACAGGACCTTGATGAACGGCTTCGCAGCGTCCAGACCGGCGGCGACGATCTCCTCGGTCGGCGCCTCGGCGCCGCCCTCGACCAGCGTGATGGTCTTGTCGGTGGCCTCGGCCTCGACCATCATGATCGCGACGTCGCCGTCCTCCAGGGTGCGGCCCGCGACGACCATGTCGAAGACGGCGTCCTCGAGCTCGGTGTGCGTCGGGAAGGCCACCCACTGGCCGCGGATCAGCGCGACGCGGACGCCGCCGATCGGGCCGGAGAAGGGCAGGCCGGCCAGCTGCGTGGACGCGGACGCGGCGTTGATCGCCACGACGTCGTACAGGTGGTCGGGGTTGAGCGCCATGATCGTGGCGACGACCTGGATCTCGTTGCGCAGGCCCTTCTTGAAGGACGGGCGCAGCGGGCGGTCGATCAGACGGCAGGTGAGGATGGCGTCCTCGGAGGGACGGCCCTCACGGCGGAAGAAGCTGCCGGGGATCTTGCCGGCGGCGTACATCCGCTCCTCGACGTCCACCGTCAGCGGGAAGAAGTCGAGCTGGTCCTTGGGGTTCTTGGAGGCGGTGGTGGCCGACAGCACCATGGTGTCGTCGTCCAGGTACGCCACGGCGGAGCCGGCGGCCTGCTTGGCCAGGCGGCCCGTCTCGAAGCGGATGGTGCGGGTGCCGAAGGCGCCGTTGTCGATGACGGCCTCGGCGTAGTGGGTCTCGTTCTCCACTAGTGTTTTCTCCTCGTCTTCGTCCCTCCTCGCCCGTGATGGCGGGGGGACGGTGGCGGAGAAGCGCGCCGTCTGGTGCGGGCCGGTCTTCGATCGAAGCACCCGGGGCTCGCTTCCCCCCGGGGGCCACTACCGAGGACCGGCGGCGGCGAGGTGCGCTTCTCCTCGTTCGTCTTGTGATCCCGCCATACCCCTGTTGGTACGCGGCATCACGCTGTGTCGTACGTCTTGCGTTGTGCTACCACACTACAAAGGGGCAGTGACACTGCGCACGTTTCCGCACGTACGGCAAAGGGAGCGGCCCCCTCGACAGGGAACCGCTCCCTTCACGGCGTCTTACTTGGCGCCCGCCGCACCGCGGCGGATGCCGAGGCGGTCGACCAGCGCACGGAAGCGCTGGATGTCCTTCTTGGCGAGGTACTGCAGCAGCCGGCGGCGCTGACCGACCAGGATCAGCAGACCACGGCGGGAGTGGTGGTCGTGCTTGTGGGTCTTGAGGTGCTCCGTCAGGTCGGAGATCCGACGGGACAGCAGAGCGACCTGGACCTCGGGGGAGCCGGTGTCACCCTCCTTGGTACCGAACTCGGAGATGATCTGCTTCTTCGTAGCGGCGTCGAGCGACACGCGTACTCCTCATAGTCTGTGAGTGGCCACCGAGTGCCCCCGGTCTTCATCGCGGGGGAGCTTCCGTTACTCGGGAGGCGGGGATCCGCTGGGCGCGGCCTCCAGAGCGGCGCTCCGGGGGTGCGTACACAAACGGCCGTCACTCAGGGTACCAGCAGCTGGTGACCGCCTGTCCCCCGCTCCCCGAACCGCCCGGCCGGCCCGGGCTCGGCCACTAGGGTGAGTGATCGGATCGTTCGTACGTCGGGAAGGGGTCGCTTCGGCATGGCGGAGACGGAAGCGGAGATGAAGGCGCGTAAGGAGCGGGAGCGGGACGAGCTCTACGCGCTCGACATCTCGGACGTCGAGTGGCACAGCGCGCCGGGCACGGAGGAGCACGAGGAGCGCGTCGAGATCGCCTACCTCCCCGATGGCGCGGTGGCCATGCGCTCGTCCCTCGACCCCGACACCGTGCTGCGGTACACGGAGGCGGAGTGGCGGGCGTTCGTACTGGGCGCGCGGGACGGGGAGTTCGACCTGGAGCCGGCCCCGCACAACGGCGGGCTTGCGTCGGAGTGAAACGAGTGGGGGCGGCACGCGCGTGTGCCGCCCCCACTGCCGGTTTCAGTTGCCGGCCATGGACCGGGCGGACGCGTACACGTCGAACACGGCGAGCGCCAGGGGGACCAGGGTCAGCAGGACGAAGGTCTCGGCGATCTCCATGAAGCGCCCCCAGAAGGGGGTGACACCGCTGCGCGGGGTGATCAGGCCGATCGCGGTCACCAGTGCGGTGGCTCCGGCGATGGCGGCGGCGAGCCAGACCGTGCGGATGTCGAGGCCGGCGGTGTCGCCCTGGAGGGCGTCACGCCAGTACTCCACGGGCGGGTTCAGGGCGAGCCCGAGGCCGAGGAAGACAAGGGCGGCGAGACCGGCGGCGAGCGTGGCGCCGACCTGCGCGGTGTAGCGGAACAGGTGAGCCCGCATCAGCATGGCGACGCCCGTGGCCAGGGCGAGGAGCTGCGCCCACACGTTGCTGGAGAAGCCGAGGACGATCGACGCGCCGACCGTGACGAGCGCGCACCCGCCGACGAGGCCGACGAGGAGTTCGTGGCCGCGGCGGGCCTGGGCGGCGATGCGCTCGGCGTCGACGGGCTCCTGCGCGGCGGTCTCCTCCGTCGTGTAGCCGCGTGCGGGGTTGGGCGGTTCGAAGCCGATGGGCAGCCGCGCGAAGCGCATGGACAGGCCGGGCAGGAAGGCGAGGGCGCAGACCGCGAGCGGGGCGCAGACAGCGGCCGTCTCGATGGGCTTCAGATCCGTGAGGATCGCGACGAACGTGGTGAGCAGACCGATCGTGGCGGCGAACACGAACGCCACGAAGGGGCCGTCACCGCCCGGCGACACCAGCGTGAGGACGACGGAGGCGACGAGCACCGCCGCGCACGCGAGCAGGAACTGCAGCCGTCCGATGCCCTGCCCCTCCGACAGCGGCAGCAGTCCGGAGCCCGCCACGGCGATGTTCGGCAGGGCGCCGAGCCCCAGGGCGATCGCCGAACCCCGGTCGTCGTACACCCGCGCGCGGACGCACGCGATGGTGGTCAGCAGGACACCGGTGACGGCGGCGAGGATGCCCTGGAGGCTGTGCATGTCGTGGCGGATCTGGGAGCTCCAGACCACGAAGGCGAGCAGCGCGGGCAGGATCCCGCCCGCGACCAGGCCGGCGGCGCGGGTGAACGCGCCGCTCCACAGCGTGCGGTCCTGCGTGACGGCGGAGGCGACGGCCTCGGAGACGTCGTCGAAGACCGCGGGTGGCAGCGACTCGGCGAACGGACGCAGCGTCAGCAGCTCGCCGTCGAGGATGCGTTGGGCGGCGAAGGAACGGGAACCGTCGAGGACGGTGCCGTCCCGGCGTACGAGGTGGTAGCCGACCGGGGCGCCCTCGGCGGGGCTCTGCCGGGAGAGCCGAAGGATCTCCGGGTAGAGGTCGGCGACCGGTACGTCGTCGGGCAGCGCCACGTCGATGCGGCTGTCGGGCGCCACGATGGTGACCCGGCAGAACCCGAACCCGGTTCCCGTCCCGGAAAGGGCACCGGTGCCCGCTCCGCCGGTCGCGCCGGCCGGCGCGGAGGCCGTCATGCTCACCTGCTGTTCCCCCTCGTCGGTGGTGACGGCGGTCGCGGCGCCGAGCGTACGACCGCCTGTGAAAATCCCGTGTACATTACGCCCCGCCGCCCGCGCCGCCGGTCACATGCGCCGCGTTGCCCGGGATCAGGCGGGGAGCACTCGTGTCGAACGCTGCGGATTGCCCGGTTTTCCCCGGCCGATTCGCACCTGCTCACACGTCTCACGGGCACCCTACCGCCCGCCCTTGTCAGTGGGTGTCAGTAGGATCGCGCTGCGCGATCGACGTTCGCCGGACACGGGGCGGCGGACGGAACGGATCGGTCCGGCAAGGGAATTGGTGCGAAGTGAGCCACGTCGTCGTCAAGCGCCCGCCGCGGGCACTGCCGAAGGGAGTGCCCACGGACGAGGTCGTGCTGCAGCCACCGCCGGAACTCCCGCGGGGGCAGCAGGAAGGCGCTCTGATGCAGCTCCTGCCGATGCTCGGCATGGGCGGGTCCGTGGTGTTCTTCTTCAACCCCCAGGCCCAGCCATTCATGAAGATCATGGGCATGGTGATGATCGCCTCGACGATCGCCATGGGCGTCGCGATGCTGATCCGCTACCGGCGGGGCAACCAGGGTCAGTTGGCCGACATCCGCCGCGACTACCTCCGGTATCTGTCGCAGACCCGCCGTGACGCCCAGAAGACCGCCAAGACCCAGCGCGACGCCCAGTACTACCTGCACCCTTCACCGGAGCAACTGTGGGCGCTGGTCGCCGAAGGCAGCCGGGTGTGGGAACGCCGCGCCGGTGACGAGGACTTCGGGCAGGTGCGCGTGGGCCTCGGGGCGCAGGCCCTGGCCACTCCCCTGATCCCGCCGCAGAGCGCGCCGGTGGACCAGCTGGAGCCGCTCACGGCGGGCGCCATGCAGCGCTTCGTGGCCACGCACAGCACCCTCGAGGACCTGCCGATGGCGGTCTCGCTGCGCGCCTTCTACCACGTGTCGATCAGCGGCGATCCGGTCACCGTACGCGGCGCCGCGCGCGCGGTGACCGCCTCCCTCGCCTCGCTGCACTCCCCCGAGGACCTCGTCATCGCCGTCGCCACCGCGCGGGAGTCGGCACCCGAGTGGGAGTGGGCCAAGTGGCTGCCGCACGTACAGGCGCGGGGCGAGGCGGACGGCGCCGGCAGCCTGCGCCTGATCACCACCAACCCGGTCCAGCTGGAGGAGCTGCTGGACGCCCGGCTCCAGGGCCGCCCGCGCTTCCATCCGGCCGCGCCGCCGGTTCCCGAGCAGCCGCACGTGGTGGTCGTCCTCGACGGCGTCTCGCTGCCGCCGACCTCCCTGCTGGCCAGCCCGGAGGGCCTGCAGGGCGTCACGGTCCTGGAGGTGGTGCCCGGCGACCTCACGTCCGGACGCGGTGACCTCTCCGTCGTCGTACACCCGCGCGAGCTGCGCCTGGAGTCGGCGCACGGCATGGTCTACGAGGGCACGCCCGACGTCCTGTCGTACGAGGCGGCCGAGGCCCTGGCCCGGCAGCTGGCGCCGCTGCGGATGGCGTCGGGCGGGGACGACGACGAACCGCTGCTCGCCAACCTGGAGTTCACGGATCTGCTCAACCTCGGTGACGCGGCAGCCGTCGACCCCAGGCGCACCTGGCGGCCACGCTCGCAGTCCGAGCGGCTGCGCGTGCCGATCGGTGTCGGCGAGGACGGCCGGCCCGTGATGCTCGACCTCAAGGAGGCGGCGCAGGAGGGCATGGGCCCGCACGGCCTGTGTGTCGGTGCGACCGGTTCCGGCAAGTCGGAGCTGCTGCGCACCCTGGTCCTCGGCCTCGCCGTGACCCACTCCTCCGAGACCCTGAACTTCGTCCTCGCGGACTTCAAGGGCGGTGCGACCTTCGCGGGCATGGCCCAGATGCCGCACGTCGCCGCGGTCATCACCAACCTCGCCGACGACCTGACCCTCGTCGACCGCATGGGCGACTCGATCCGCGGTGAGCTCAACCGCCGCCAGGAGATGCTGCGCGACGCGGGCAACTACGCCAACATCCACGCCTACGAGAAGGCCCGCGCGGCCGGTGCCCCGCTGCAGCCGATCCCCTCGCTCGTCCTGGTGATCGACGAGTTCAGCGAACTGCTCACGGCGAAGCCTGACTTCATCGAGATGTTCGTGCAGATCGGCCGCATCGGCCGGTCGCTCGGCGTGCACCTGCTGCTCGCCTCGCAGCGTCTCGAGGAGGGTCGCCTGCGCGGCCTGGAGACCTACCTGTCGTACCGGATCGGTCTGCGGACGTTCTCGGCGGCCGAGTCACGCGCCGCGATCGGCGTCCCGGACGCGTACGAACTGCCGAACGTACCCGGCTCCGGCTTCCTGAAGTTCGGCACGGACGAGATGGTCCGCTTCAAGGCGGCGTACGTCTCCGGCGTGTACCGCTCCAGCGCCCAGCAGGCGGCGTCGTACGGCGGCCCGCTCCCGGTGGACCGCCGGCCCGTGCTGTTCACGGCCGCCCAGGTCCCGGTGCAGTACGTGGCGGTGCCGCAGCAGCGTCCGGAGGAGGAGCCGGACCAGCCGGACGACGCGCTCGCCGACACCGTGCTCGACGTGATCGTGCGGCGGCTGGAGGCGCAGGGCCCGGCGGCCCACCAGGTGTGGCTGCCCCCACTGGACAGCCCGCCGTCGCTGGACTCGCTGCTGCCCGGCCTGGCCGCGGTGCCGGGCCGCGGCCTCACCCAGCCCGGCTACGAGGGCGCGGGTCGGCTCGTCATCCCCGTCGGCCTCGTCGACAAGCCGTACGAGCAGCGGCGCGACCCGCTGTGGACCGACTTCGGCGGCGCGGCCGGCCATATGCAGATCCTCGGCGGCCCGCAGTCCGGCAAGTCGACCCTGCTGCGCTCGATCGTCGCCTCGTTCGCGCTCACGCACACCCCGCAGGAAGTGCAGTTCTACGGGCTCGACTTCGGCGGTGGCGGCCTGTCGGCCGTGGCTGGCCTGCCGCATGTGGGCGGGGTGGCCTCGCGCCTGGACCCGGAGAAGGTCCGGCGTACGGTCGCCGAGGTGTACGGCATCATGACCCGCCGCGAGGAGTACTTCCGCACCGCCGGCATCTCCTCCATCGCGGAGTTCCGCACCCGCCGCGCGCGTGGCGAGATCTCGACGACCGACCAGCCGTGGGGCGACGTCTTCCTCGTCATCGACGGCTGGGGCAACTTCCGTTCGGACTACGACGGCCTTGAGCCGGTGGTCGTGGACATCGCCGCGCGCGGTCTCGGCTACGGCATCCACGTCATCCTCACCGCCTCACGCTCGATGGAGGTCCGCTCCAACCTCAAGGACCACCTCATGAACCGCCTGGAGCTGAGGCTCGGCGACCCCATGGACTCCGAGTTCGACCGCAAGGTCGCGGCCAATGTGCCGACCGGCGTACCGGGCCGCGGGCAGACCCCGCAGAAGCAGCACTTCATGGCGGCGGTCCCGCGGATCGACGGCCTGTCCTCCGACACGGACCTGGCCGAGGCGACGCAGGCCCTCGCGGCCGAGGTCTCCCGGCATTGGCAGCAGCCGGGCGCCCCCGAAGTACGCCTGCTGCCCAGGGAGTTCGCTGCCACCCACCTCCCACCCGGCAACCGCTTCCCGAACCGAGGCATCGCCTTCGCGCTCGACGAGGACAACCTCGAGCCGGTGTTCGTGGACTTCGACCAGGACCCGTTCTTCCTCGTCTTCGGCGAGAGCGAGTCCGGCAAGTCCAACCTGCTGAAACTGCTCATCCAACGCCTCACCGAGCGCTACGACGGCAACGACTGCAAGCTGTTCGTGGTCGACAACCGGCGCTCCCTGCTCGGCGTGACGCCGAACTCGCATCTGGCGGAGTACATCCCCATGTCCAACCAGATGCAGCACCACATGGACGCCCTGGCCGACCTGATGCAACGCCGCACACCGACGGCGGACGTCACACCGGAACAGCTGCGCGACCGCAGCTGGTGGAGCGGCCCGACGGTGTACATCGTCATCGACGACTACGACCTCGTGTCCACGTCGAGCGGCAACCCTCTGTCGGGCCTCACAGAGCTGCTCCCGTTCGCCCGCGACGTGGGCGTGCGCTTCATCATCGCCCGCTCGACGGCGGGCGCGGGCCGGGCCGGCTACGAGCCGTTCATGCAGCGCATGAAGGAACTCGGCGCCCAGGGTGTGGTCCTCGCCGGCGACCCGGGCGAGGGCGACCTGCTGGGCGGGGTGCGGCCTCGGGCTATGCCTGCGGGGCGGGGAGTGTTCGTGTCGCGGAAGCGGGGGAAGCCGTTGGTTCAGGTGGGGTTGGTGCCGGAAGACCTCGGACAGTGAGGATTCTGCGGCGAATCGCCCTCTTCGTCGTCATCCCGTTGGCAGTCGTCCTCACGGCGGGCTACACCTGGTACCGCGTGAGCGACACCGGCGAGCGCTGGCGCTACGAGGACAAGCTGGCGACGTACTGCGACGGCCTGATCCCGTACGAGGAGTCAGCGGATTTCACCGGTTCCAGGGAGGTCACCTTGTCCGGAGACCGGTGGGAGGGTTTCGGCGACAGCGGCTACTACTCCTGCCGACTCGCCGTACTGACGGTGAACATCGGGCTGATCCCCGACGATGCGGTCGGGTCCGACTACGACTCCAACATCCTGAGCATGTTGGACACCGGCTCGTCGGGCTCGTCCGCATACCTTCCGGTCTCCCTCGGCGGCGGCTGGCGCGGTCACACGGACATGCGCAACACCGCTGTCGTGCTGCCTTGCGCCAACAAGAAGGCCTCCGTCGCCGTCTCCATCGACGGACACGAGTCGCACGAGAATCCGCCCGAGGCTCGGGCCATGGCTGAACTTGCTGCGACCATCTCCCGCAAGGCAGCGGCCCGCTGGTCATGCGATGCGGACTTCGGTGGCCCGATCCCCAAAGTCTGGGGATGGTCGAAGGCCACATTCGCGCCGGGCGGGGCGGAAGGCGCCTGCAAAGGCATCCGTGTTCCCGAATCCCAGTGGGTCGACTGGATGCAGGAGTCCGATGAGTCGAGCACCTCGCTGCGGGAGAGCTGTGTGCTCGGCGAGTCGAAGGAACGCGACGAGGCGGTGTACTACGTAAGCGCCTCGTACGGTCCGTACGCGCAGCGCCTGCGGTCGGCGACGGATGAACCGGGCTCGCTGAACGCGGACGCCGGTATCTCACGTGACCACGCGTGGGCGACCGCAGCGTGCCCCGGTCAGGCGCGGGCGATCTTCACCATTTACGCGACGGAGTACGCCGCGCCGACGAAGAGCTTTCTCACGTCCGCCTTGAAGGCGTTTGCCGAGCGGTCGGCGGCGCGGCATGGGTGTACGGATGTGAAACTGCCGAGCTGATCAAGGCGGGCAACGGGGCGAGGAAGGCTCGCTGAGCAGAGCAGCGTTCCCAGTACGAACGGAACAAGCATCGGGGTGGGCGTCTCCCGCGCACGCCCACCCCCGGAACTGCTCTGCTGCTCTGCGAGCCGACCGTGATCTACAGGAAGTAGCTGGCGGCCTTCTTGTCGCCTTCCATGTACGTACCGCCGGACTGGCCGACGACGTGGCCGATACCCATCAGTGCCTGGTGGATGTCGTTGGCTTCCTTGTCCCAACGGCGCAGCTTCTCGCCGAACTGACCTTGAGCCTGACCCGCCCAGTACTGCCGGCTGTTCTCGACCATCTGCCGGAGCTCCTGCAGATCCTGCTCGAGCTGCTTCGCCTCGTTACCAATCGTGGTGGCCGCGAAGTCCAGCCCGTCATAAGTGACGGAAAGGCCGTCATTGTTACGGCTCATGTCTGCCTACCTCGTCTCGCTCGCGTGTGCCGGTGATGTGCGGTGAACTACCGATGCCCGATGTCGTGAACCGATGTCCTCGGTTCCCGCGCGTCTCACATCGAGTTGAAAGCAGAGGGCTGAACCGTGGGAGCCCCGTCGTTGACGTTGATCCGGTTGACCGACGCGCGCACCTCGTCTTCCTTGCTGTCCTTGATGTTGCGCGCCGTGGTCATGGCTTCCATGACATCGCCGAGGATGACGCCGATGTTCTTCAGCGACTCGTTGATCTCGTACTGCTTCCGGTCGAACTCCGCACGACCGATACCGTGCCACTGGCCCTCGAGGCCGTCGATGACGCCCTGAAGCCCATGCACCCGCTTCCGGATGTTCTCGTACTTCTCGTACATCTGCTTCTGCAGCTTGACTACTGCTGCATCTTCAAGCTTCTGGTCCGTAGCCATGACCAGCCATCCCTTCCTCTGTCTGTTTTCTGGTCGATTGGTCCCGCGTCATCGCCTCAACCGGGCGATGACGCTGCGGAGGCCCGTATCCAGTGGCCCATGAGGCATCTGGTCACTCGGTACGGGCGGCTGATCACGTCACCTCGCACGCCGCGCCCGCAGGACGGCCGCACCGGCGCCCCCGAGCACGAGCACCGCGGCTGCGGCGCCCAGGGCGATCCACAGAGTGTTGCTGTCGTCGGCGGATTCCGCGCTTGATCCTGCCGCCGAGGTGCCGCCGGTCGAACCCTTTTCCGGGGCCTGTGACGAGGTTGATGCAGAGTCAGAAGGTGCAGACGATGCGGCGGACGAAGACGCCCCGGACTTCGCCAGTAGGTCGCCGCCGTTCTCCTCAGCGAGAGGGTCAGTGTCCGCGGCACCAGGGTCGTAGTTGGCGTTCTCAAGCACCATGCGCGGACGGACGATCCCGTAGCCGAGGTACTTGCTCGGATTGTCCTTGGACCAAGTACGTCCGGCCGTGTCGATGAGGGCTCGAGTGACCTGGTTCACCGTCCAGTCAGGGTGGGCCGACCAGATCAAGGCGGCGGATGCTGAGGCGATGGCGGCTGCGGGGCTCGTACCTGCTCGATCGCAATACGAGCGGAACGTGGCGTCGCACCATCCGGGGAAGTCCTGTCCCGGAGCCGCAAGGTCAACATAGTTGCCGGACGAGGAGAACTCCGACACCTTTCCGGATGCGTCGACCGCCGAAACCCCTACCACGTACGGATACGCGGCGGGATAGTCGATGAGCCCGCTCTCCCCCTCGCCGCCGCTGTTGCCAGCAGAGGCAATCAACAACTTGCCCTTGGAAGCGGCATAGTTGATGGCAGCTTCGTCCTCCTCGGTGGTCATGCCACCGAACGACATGCTGATGATCTTTGCGTCGCTGTCGGCAGCTGCCCTGAGCGCCTCCCATGAATCAGGCGTCTTCTCCCACTCCGCTGTCCCAGGCTCAAGCCCCTCGAACTGCGCTCGGTAGGGGACGATCTTGGCTCCCGGTGCCAGTCCTTGGAGACCACCGCCGACCCCCGTACCCGCGATCAACTCAGCCATGCTCGTTCCATGGCCCGCGTAGTCCTTTGTGGCACGGTACGAAACGGCCTTGGGTACTTCGTCCGCCAGAACCTGGCCCTTCAGGGAGGGGGTGTTCGCGTTCACGCCAGTATCGATGACAGCAACCTTGACCCCTTCACCGGTGCTGACCTTCCACATCTGCTCGGCCTGCATGGATTCCAGGTACCACTGCTGCGACTGGGCGTCGGCGGCAGCCGCGCTCGGAGCGAACCCCACACTCACCACGGCCAGGGCGCCGACGACTGCGCCCACAGCACGCACACGTCTACCGCACTGTGCCCCGAGGAGCGCAGTTCGCTCAGCTCGTCGGCTCGTCCCTGACTTCATGGCGTTGTCTGTCCTCGCTAGCACTCAGTTGACGACCGGCGGCACGTCGCGCCGCGGCTTATTGGGCAGGTGCGTTTCCTCGTCTTCGACCGAGTGGCTGGGCCGCGGCGATCCGATCGCGTTCCTTACCTTTCGGGGCTCCCCCTGACCGCCAGGCCCGCGTACAAGACCAGCGCCTCCGCGGGTCATGCCGTTGCGCTCGGCACCGGCGGCGGAGGTACGGGCTGCCGGGCTGCCAGTGACTCCCTGGGGCGTTCCCGAACCATCACGAGACACGTTGCCGCTCGTGGTGGACCTCACGCCGGACTCAGGCGCTCCGAAGACGCCACGCTGTCCGGGTCGGGCAGTCGTCGGCCGTGCGTTGGCCGTCGGCCCGGCACCGATGACCGTGCCCTGTGGAATCCTCGGACCGCTCTTCGCAGCAGTACCGCCAACAGTTGTAGGGCGACCTCCGACCACGCCGTTCGCACGGCCGGCACCGGTGGAGGGGCCACCAGCGGCTCGCGGCGCTGCCGTGCCACTGGCCCGTGACGTCCCACCGGTCACACCTGGGCCCATCGGGAACGGCTTCGATCCGGAAGCGGTTCCCCGGGCAACCGGCTGGCTGGTCGAGGTGGCCCGCCCCATCTGGTTGAGGGGGCCTTGTCCCACGGTGCGCCCCGAGCTGGAACTGGGCGCGCCCGTCATCCCGGCTCGCCCCTGCACGGACGCAGGCGTGCGGAGACCGCCTGCACCGCCAGTGGTCTTGCCAGAGAGGCTGTTGGGGATCTGGGGCGTGTAGCCGCCCCCAAACATGCTGGGCTGCCCGCTATTCGTAGGTGGCATTCCGGTGATTGGCGGAGTGTTGCCCGTCACCGGCGTAATCGTGGTCGGAGGCAGCGTGCCGACGCTGTTGATGTGCGTGCCGACAGGCTCGTCGGGGTGCGCGACTCGCCCTGTAATGTCCGTCGAAGCCACTGGCGTCTCGCTGGTGCCATGTACGCGGACCTGACCTGCCGACGGCACGGCCGCATGACCGTTCGCGACAGTCGGCGCGGCAGCGCCCTGGGAACCATCCGATGCGGTCCCACCAGACTCAGCCGAATACCTGGACGGCTGAGGAACCCCTACATCAGGCATGTTCTCGAACTTAGGAACCGGCAAAGCCTCAAGTTGCTGACCCGAGACCGCGTAGTACGACGCCAACCGATTCATCTGGTTGATCGCCTCCTGGCGATCCTTCTCCACCCGTACGGCGGCGGCGTACTCCTCTTTGTCCGCGGCCTTCTCGGCCTCGGTGAAATTCTCGGGTCGCTTCCTGTCCGGTTGCGCGTCACGTGACGGCATGGCTTTGCGCACCGACGCGAGTCCCTCGGCGGCGGCGGTGATCTGGTCACCCGCCGATCCGGCGAAATCGCTCAGGTCCTCGGTACTCACGACGAGCGAACGGCCCCACTTACGGAAGGCTTCGCCCGACTCGCCGACCCATCGAACATGCTCGATGTGGCCGTCGAGCTCCTTGGCTGCCGCCTTGATGGCATCGCGTGCTTCCCAAAGGGCCTTACCGGAGGACTCCAAGTCCTCCGGGTTCGTTGTCTCGACCAGGTCGAGCAACTGGTTGAGACCAAGGTTGGTCCCGTCAAAGTCCGTGCTGCGGTACACGGCCTGCCCAGAAGGCGTGGCTCCGACCACCGCATGCAGGGTGCCGTTCACCAGCCGGGTGAACAGCCCACCGTCCGGCGTGTCCTCAACACTCCGGGCGATGTCCGCGAAGGAGTTCTGCTGGCGGACGCGTTCCAGATCGACCTTGTGCTCATCCGTCATCGTCAGAACTTCCCGGTGTCGGCGTCGTTGGCGTGACGCTTGCCGTTATTCGCGTTCTGGATTTCCCTGATCTCCACCTGGATCTCATGGAAGCGCCGACGCTGCTCCTCCTCGAGATTCCCGAAACCGATGTGTGCTCCCTTGACAGCGATGCCGATCGCCTCGATCTGCAGGTGCAGGGTCTTGGACAGGGACGTCAGCTCCTCGTGGACTCGGTTGTACTGCAGGTACAAGCTCTTCGCCTCAGGAAAGACCGCGTGCTGCCCGCTACTCAACGACGTCTGCCTGATCGTCTGGGCGCCCACCTTGGTCGGGCTGCCGGCCGACGTCTCAAGGTCCTTGAGTACCGCGTCCACTCTCTTCATGAACGTGGTCAAGGCCTCGCCACTGGCCTCCAGGTTCGCTGCCCTGGCGGCGGACACGCCCCCCACCATGTCTGCCGGAAGCATGGTGCTCCCTCCCCGTTTCCCCGTACGCCGATGGGCTGAGGCCGACCGACCACTCGCCCCTACGATCGCAAAGCAAGTCGAGCCTCACATCGCAGGTACCACTGTAGCCACCCAACGCATCCGCTCCAACTGAGGTGTGTGTTAACTCAGTTACAAGACCGCGCCAGGCACTACGGATTGGCCTGGTATGCCGCGGGCACCTGCGCCGCAGCCCACCGCTCTCCGCCGCTCCGCTGCCTCGACCAGCGACGCCCACGCAAACCCGTTCGCAATCTTCGCAAGATCTCCACGCACAAGTGATCAATGGCTCCGCTGGAACACCAGTGATGTACGCACTCACTTGCTAGCGTGCTCGGCACTCGCCCCAGCGTCTCGAGGGGCGGCAGAGGCATCAGGAAGTCGAGCCAGAACGGTCACAGGGGAAGGTCCTGCGCATGGCATGGGACGAGTGGGAGCATCTGAAGTCCGAGGCTGCCGAGCGGCGTTCGACCCAGATGCGCCTCAACCAGCTGCCTGCCGAGGGGGGAGGCAGCGGTCGGGACCTGGTCGCGCGCCAGGACGATCTGGGCGCCGTCGGGCATGACGCCTACATCCTCTACGACGAGCTCAGCAAAGGAGCTGACATCGCTGCGGCGGGAGCCAACAAGGACGGCGCCGGCTCGACGATGCAGGCGGCGGCCACGCTGAAGTCCCATGGGTTCCAGACAGGCAGCGCTCTGGAGACGACCGTCAGCGTGTGGACGTCCCAGCTCAAGTCGGTGCTCCAGGCATGCGCACACATCTCCAACCACTTGGACTACAGCAAGAAGCGCCACACGGAGGACGATGCCCAGATCGCGGCGGTCGTTCGCGGACGGGACGGCTCCGCCATGTCCGTGTCGCAGCTCAACGAGTACTTCAAGTAGGAGATCCTCCAGTGGCCCTTACATTGACAGACCTTGTTGAGGTCGATCTGGGCAAGCTCGCCACATCCGTAGCGGACTGGAAGAAGACCGTCGATGGTCTCAAAACGTCGGCGGAGAACGCCCGCAAGGGGATGCAGGCCAAGTCGGACACGGCTCAGTGGGCCGGCGTCAACGCCACGGTGACCCGCGAATTCATCGCGAAGACGGCGAAGGAGATCTCGGATCTCCATACCGAGGCGAACAGCATCTACCAGGTACTCGACGACGGGCACACGGAGCTCGTGGCGCTCCAGAAGCAGGTGAAACAAGCCGTAGAGGGGGACGCGGCCAACCTAGGTGTCCGCGTCGAAGACCTCGGTGATGGCAACGTTCGCTGTTTCTTCCCGCATATCCGTGGAGACACGGACGAACGCACGCAAGAGCAGCTCAATGCCAAGCAGGAGCTGGAGAACCGGATCAAGCGGATCCTCTCCCACGCTGCCGAGATCGATTCCACAGTCGCTCGAGCCCTGGCCAAGAGCCACGGCAACGACGCCCACAACGTCGGCCACAGTAAGTACGAGTCCCTGAACGACGCCGAGGTCGAGCGCGCGCTGGAACTTGCCCGTAAGGGCGACGAGATGTCCGACGCGGAACTCCGCGAGCTCAATCGCCTCCTACAGTTCAACTCTTCGGAGAAGGACGGCGAGTTCGCGACCGAGTTCTATCAGGGACTCGGCGGGCCGGAGAAGGCGCTGGAGTTCTACGCCGCGATGTCGATCGACGGCACCGACTCCGAGGCAACGAAGACGCGACTCAACGCGGTTCAGGACCTGCAGAAGGTCATGGGCTACACCCTGGCCAACGCCACGGACCCTGACCACAAGCATCACCTGCCGGCCAGCTGGAACGCCGAATTCCGACGCCTCGGCACTCAGGAGATCGGCTGGCAGCCGGGACAGATGAACAAGCCGTACGGCTACCAGGTCCTCGGTGGCCTGCTCCGCTACGGCAACTACGATGCCCGTTTCCTCACACCCATCGCGGAGCACGTCACCCAGCTCCACAAAGAGGACCCGTACCGCTTCCTGTCGAACAAGCCAGCCGGCAGCCCGGACATCTACGGCTTCAACCCGTCCGGCAAGCTCGGTACGGGCAACGACCCGCTCAACAGCGTCCTGGAGGCGCTGGGCCATAGCCCCGAGGCCGCAGAAAAGTTCTTCACACAACCACCGACCGCGTACAACGAGGACGGCACGGCGAAGAAGGACGGCGAGCTGGGCTTCGGTTCGTATCTCGATGTCTTCACCGACGAGGACTTCGAGTGGACGATCGACACGAACGACACAAACGTTCTCGCCGACGAGGACAAGACCAAGAAGGCGCTGGCCTTCGGTCCCGAGGCGCTTGGCCACGCGCTGGAGGCGGCGACGACCGGGCGGCCGTACGACAGCGACGACACCGGTGATGCCATCCGGCACACCGAGGCACGCGCCAACCTGGTACGTCAGATCGTCGACAAGTTCGGGGAGCACCCGGAACTCATCCGACGCAACGAGAACGGCGACATCGATGATGCAACCGGGCCTCTCTACGGCATGCGGGGAAGCCTTGGCGACATCACTGCCGAGTACATGGGCGACTTCCAGCGGGCCATGTACGAGGAAGGCTCGTCCAGCGACATGTTCCCCACTTTTGGCACAGCCGCCAATCTCGATCCGGGCCATGTGCAGCAATTCCTGGGCGAAGTGGGCCAGGACCCCGACGCCTACGCAGCCATCACCAGCGCGCAACAGGCGTACACGGCAGATGTGGTGCACCGTGTCATCAACGCGGACGGCGTATCGGGTGCGTCACTGGACGGACGCGTACGTGACGCGGTCGCACCGGGCGCTGCTATGGCCGGCATCATGAGCGACTCTCGCGCGGACGCCATCTACAAGTACCACACGGCCATGGACACCGAATTCAACGAGTCCGCGGCGGAGAAGCAGAAGTGGGTGGACCGGATCCTCGGCATGGGAGTCGACACTGTCGGCCAGCGGGTACCGATCGCTGGCACCGTTATCGGATGGGCGTCCGAGGACATCCAGGAGTCCATCATGACGAGCATCCAGCAGGACACGACGACCGAGGCGGAGGCTGAAGCCGGGAGTGAGTACTCCAGCGGGCGTTCGCAGGCCATTCGGTCGGCGGAGGACGCGGTGTCTCGCGCACTCGTCAACAATCAAGAAATCGACTGGAAAACGGCGGACGACCTCAAGCGGGCCGCCCGTACGGCCGCAGGCATCAGCCACTCGGACGGTGCGCAGTGGAATTCGGAGAGTGACGCAAATTGAGGTGCAAGAGGTACACACTGCGCGGCGTCTCCTTGTTCGCTGTCGCGATCGTGGGGACAGCTTGCTCGTCCGACGAGCCGAAGCAGGAGTTCAGCGTCCCGAAGGCGCTCTGCGGGGTGTCGGTACCGGCCGATGCTCTGTCCCGGCTCCTTCCTGCCTCCGGGAAGGACCTCACCGTGGACAGCGAGGGGAACCTGGCCGACGGCTCCGTACTGTGCAAGGTCAACGTGGATGGCCATGACATGATCTTGACGCTCAACAGCGAGCGCATAGACACCGGCGATTCGGCACGGAACATCCTGCGGAGTCGTCTCTCCATCGGGCAGTCGAAGCCCGCGAAGGGCGGTGGCATCGCGTACTCCGACGGGGCTGCCGTCTCCTTGGTGAAATGCCGCGGAGCCGGTGTGGTGACTGAGGACATCAGCACGCTCATCAGGGTCCTGGAGCCAGGACGAGAAGACGAGACGGCAATGAAGAAGCTGATCTCCGGGTACACCACAGCACTGGAGAAGAGTCAGCCATGCACCAAGGCACCCTGAGTGCGACTCGACCGGGGAGCCGACTCCGAGCCGGCGATGAGGGTGGCGGTTCTGTGCCGCACCGCCACCATGGCCCTGGCCCCGGGACGCCTCTCATCTCCTTCGAACCTTCACGCGGACAAATCATGCACAACAGGCCTGCCCCCGATCTGCCCGTATCAGGTTGCTAAGTTGACCACAACTGCGACAGCCACCTGACGCAAGCTCCGGCGGCCTAGCAGCACGGGAGAAGGGGCACGCATGGCATGGGACGAGTGGGAGCAGCTCAAGGCCCAGGCGGCCGAACGGCAGTCCACGCAGATGCAGTTGAATCAGCTCGACCCAGGTGACGGCTCACCCGGCATTGCCGGGGGGCCCACCCACTACGGCCGCCTGGAAGTTCCGAACGCCTCGCTGACCAAGATCAGCAAGTCGGCGCACACCTTGTACAACGCGCTATGGGACAAGGCCCGCGTCGCTGTCCCCACCAGCGACTCCGCAGCCGGCGATCTGTCGAAGCAGGGTTTTGCGCTTGGGGCCGGGCTGCAGCATGTGTCGAACCGGTGGGAGGAGCAGCTCAAGTCCTTGATGGACGCCTGCGCGCAGATCACGAACCACCTGCAGGTCAGCAAGAAGATCCATGGCGCCGGCGAGAACTACATCGTGCGGCAGATGAGCAGTATCGCCACACTCGACGCCGGCTTCGACGAACGGGTTGGTCAGCCCGGCGAGAAGAATCCCATCTACGGAGAGAAGAGCGAGAAGAAGGAAGAGTAACGGCGGATGAGACGGGCGACGGCATTCCCCGTCGTCACGCCCGGGCCGGCACGACCTCACCGACTCACTCAGCCACTGCTCGACACCTCTGGGGATAGAGACCGATGGACCTCGACACTCTGCGCAACGCCAACTTCAAGCTGCTCGACGATGCCGTCAATGACTGGTCGACCCTGGTCAAGCACCTTGAGACGTTGAAGAAGGACGCCGAGGACGAATTGCATCAGGCCGCGAACAAGGCGGACTGGGCCGGCGTGAACGCCGGGGTGACCAAGGAGTTCATCGGCAAGACGGCCGAAGAGTTCACCGACGCGCACACTCAGGCGAGCACGATCCACAAAATTCTCGACGACACACGAAACGAGCTGAAGCTCTATCACCAGCAGCTCGTCGACGCCATCGAGGGCGGCCGGAAGAACAACCTCATGGTCATCGGGTACGAGGGCAGATTCACCGTCACCTCGAACGTCCCGCCGGAGGGACGAGCCCAGCAGGACAAGAACAACCAGTCCGAGATCACCACACTCCGCGACGAGCTCCAGAAGATCCTGGACAAGGCGACCGAGAGCGACAACTCGGCCAAGACTGTTCTCACTGCCATCGCCGACCAGAGCAAGCTTGGCTTCTCGGATGCCAACTACTCCAGCCGGGACGCCGCGGCAGAGGCCATCAAACAGGCCGAGAGGCTGGCGAAACTGGCGCGGAAGAACCCCGAGGACCTCACCGTCGAGGAGTTCGACCAACTCACCGCCGGGCTCAAGAAGTACGGCAACGACGATCTTTTCGCCGAACGGTTCGCCACGACTCTCGGGCCCCAGAAGACATTGGAGTTCTGGGCTGGGGTCAGTGATCCCTACCACGGTAACTACGAGCTGGGGCGGGAGCGCCTCGACCAGCTGGACGACCTGCAACGCAGCCTCGGGACGACCCTCGCCAACGCAACGCAGATCGACTCGGTAGCGATGACCGAGTGGAAGCGCACGATGATCGACAACGGCGACAAGTTGATCCACGGCAACCAGGGCGGCCCCATGGGCTTCCAAGTCATGAGCAACCTGATGCGAACCGGGGACTACGACGACCAGTTCCTGAAGGACTACGGAACCAAACTCATGGCCACCGAGCGCAAGCTCACCGGCAACGGGGAGCACGCCAATACGGTTTGGCGGCAGATGGGCGCGTCCCCAACGTTGAACCGAATTGGTGAGGACAGCGGGTCAGATCCGTTCACCGGCTACCTGAAGGGCCTCTCCAACAGCCCCGACGCGGCCACCGACTTCTTCAACCAGGAGTTCATCTCCCATAACGATCCGGACAACCCCTTCGAAGAAGACAAGGACGACGATGACAAGCCTGGCAAGGTCACGCTGTCCAACTTCCAGTACCTCTTTGAGGAAAGGGACTGGCCTCAGGAAACCGACTCCAAGGGCAAAGAACTTCACACCGGGAAGAACAATCTAGCGCTCGCCCTGGAGGCAGCTACTACGGGGCATCCGGCGGGTGAAATGCCCACTCCCGACACACCTGCGCACAACGCAGAACAGGCCAAGCTGTTCAACGCCATCGTTTCATCGGTGGCAGAGGATCCCGGGCGCCTCACCGATCAGGAGTACATGTCGGACAGCATGGGACAGATCACTTCAGAGTATCTGCCGGATATCAACCGAGCCGTTACTGATGTGTCGAGGGGCTCGAAGTCTTGGGAGGACATCGAGAGGCTCTATCCGCTGGCTGGTACGGACGCCGCACTGAATCATGCAGATGTGACCAAATTCCTCTTCGCAGTGGGGCAGAACGATGAAGGATACGCTGCTGTCGAAGTCGGTCAGCAAGCGTACATGGCGGAACTGATGGAATACCATCTGAACCCCGACTTGCCAACCGATCAGCGTTTCTCCACAGACACAGAAACCACTGTGAAGTACTTTACGGAGCGCTCCGGTGAAGTGTCAGGAACACTCGGGCTCGCGCGCCAGGAGGCCATCGGGAGTCCAGGTTCGGACGAGGATAAAGAATACGACCACTCAATCGCTCAGTATAAGAACGGAATTTCTGGTGGCGTCGGGACTGCAGTAGGGGTCGGCACCTCCTTTATCGCGACGCCTTGGGTAGGGGCTCTGGTTGGCGGCCTCTCCACCACGGCAACGAGTGTGGTCTTGGAGCAGGTCTTCAAGGATGCCGAGGGGCACACCCTGGAGCAGAAGACCAAAGAAATGGGTGACAGTTGGCAGGCTGCTCTTAACGTAAACAACGAATACGTCAGCAAGGGAGCACTGGCCGCCGCAGATAAATATAACCTGGACAATGCCGAAGATATCGACATCTGGTCCAGAGAAGGAGCCCGCCAAGGCTTCATCAATGCACGCGCCATCCTTGACGGGCAGGCTCCCGGCAGCACGACCAATCCTGGATGACATCCTACCCAAGCGAGTAAACTATGAAGCCTTCCCATGCTCATACACCACAGCGCCGTATACTCACAATTGTCGTGGCGACTGCCCTCCTTGGGGTACTCTCGGGGTGCACTGAAGACCAGGCAAACCGTGAATACGCAGTTCCGCACTCTGCATGCGGGACGCCCATTAACGCGAAGGCGGTTTCCGATTTCCTGCCTTCCGGAAAGAAACTCACTACCAAGGTGACCTCAAACTCCCGAAACACAACGAAGTGCGCCATCTCCGTGGACGACAAATTGATCGTTCAGACTTCCCAGGAGTGGTGGAACGATATGTCAGTCTTTGAATTTGCTCGGGGCATGACCCTGGATGACCCTGGCCAGCAGACGGATGACGGGGCATACGCCTACTCGGGCTATCAGGCCTTCAGTAAGGTGACGAATTGTCGCAGCAGCAAGCACAAAGATCAGGTGCTTTTCACGGCCATTCAAGCCTCCGGGTCGAAACATCGAGACGCTACCGCGATGAAGCAGCTCATCACCGACTACACCCATGCTGTCGAGGATTCCCCCATGTGCGATTGAGGCGCAGATCTCCCTCAGCGCGACCGCCATACCGCGACGAACCTCATCGCCACCGTCCGGCACGTCTTATGCCAGCTTCAGTACTGCCACGACGTCCTCGACGGCTGTCTGGGGTTTGCCGGGTGTTGAGGACCCTTAGCGGTGCAGTTGACGCTCTATCAGGCTCTTTTCCGGTTAGCGCATGAGATCTTCAGGACATATCGAAACACGGTGCAAGTGCCGCCCGGCGGCCTGCATTCGGCCAAGGAGTTCGTGACTTTCCAGAGCACTGATCAGGCCATCGACGACGGCCCTATTCATCAGGTCGTAGGTCTCCTTCGTCGTGATGCCGCGACGGCGCGCGAACGCGCCGGCCGACCGGTCGTCGGTGATCCACACGGAGTCGCGGAACTCGGTCCGCATGGTGATCAGTACGCATGTCTCGGCTTCACCGAGGTGCTTCGTCGGTACGGATGCAGGCCCGTTGAAGACGGCACGACGTACACGGTCGACCTCCGCCAGCTCCCAGGAGTCGGTGATCTCGATGGGTTCGCCCAGCCAGCTGGCTTTCTCGAGCCCTCGCATCGACGGCAGGTATCTGGCGGACTGCTTGGCCTCGTAGGCCACGGCCTCGGTCCAGCGTCCGCGGCCGTCCAGCACTTTTTCGAGGAGCGGTAAGCGGTCGACGGAGGCGAAGTTGCAGAGGACCGTGTTGTCCGGGAACCAGCAGATTCTCATGGCTGAAAGACCAGGTCTCCCTCTTCTGCCTCGCCGTTTGCCGGTTCCGGAACCTCGGGCTGTGTCGGGTCGAGGATGTCGTGCAGCTCGTCCACATCCCTTCGCAAGAGGGCCGCGAGGGGCCGGAGGGTCGTCTCCCCGTCGGCGTAGCACCTGTACAGAGCCGATACGACGCGTACGGGGAAGCGCCCGGCGGCGGCCCAGGCGAGCTGTCGTTGGAAGGCGTCTGTCGCTCCGGCGAGCAGGTGGCAGATCTGGGTGGTGAAGCCGCGGTAGTGCTGCGCCGACTGCGCATCGATCAGGCGGAGTTGGCTCAGGCGCGCGGTCAGGGCACTCGGCGAGACCTTGAAACCGACGACTAGCGCGGAAAATGCCTCGTCACTGAGATTGCCTCGGCTGTCGGCCAGTTGCTGGAAGCGGTGCGTGACTTCCGGTGCAGGCATCAGCAGATTCGAAGCGAATACGTTCGCCCGCACCTCGGTCAGATCCTTCTGGCGCCCCGGAGCAACATCGGACTCGACCACGGGTTCCTGAGCGTCCCGGGCCAGGATGTGGCCGAGTTCGTGCGCCAAGGTGAACCTCTGCCGGGTCCAGATCTCCGTGGGCTTGATGAGGACGAGACGGAAAGTGTCCGTGTGCCACGCGAGTCCGTCGACACCGTCGGGCAGCTGCGTGACTGCGATGTCCACGCCGAAGGTCTCGGAGCACCTTGTGATCAGAGCGTCGGTTTCGAGATCGGCTACGGTCCAGTGGGCGTCCGTCGGCTTGAGGGATGCGGCAGCATCCTGAGCCAGCTTCTCCCCTTGATCGACGTAACGCGCGAGATCCGTACGCACGGTGGGGAGCGGGGGCAGCTTCGGCAATCGCCCCAGCAGCTCCAGCACCTCGTACGCCGCGGTGAACCGGCTCGCGATATCACCCACGTGCTCCCGTCCGGGAGCCGTCGCGTCCGCCGTCCGTGCGGCCAACGAGGGGCGCGACGGTTCACGCCCCGTGAGCAGCCAGTCCACCGTCCTGCCGCCCGCCTCGGCGATCAACGCGAGGTCGAGCGAGGTGAAGCGGCGCACGCCCTTGAGCGATTTCGACAGCTTGTCGGGTGTGAGGCCCACCTTCTCGGCGAACGCAGCCTGACTCATTGAGGCTGCTTCCATGACCCTGCGCACACGGTCGATCACAGTCTCGTCCATACACTGACAGTAACCGCGGCTTGCGAAAATCGCAACACCTCGAATTGCTCACGGAGGCCTGCCGTGACACATCTCTGCATGTCGAACTCCGCCCAGACGCACTTGCCCGGGGCGGCCTCGCGGGGAGTCACGCCCCAACGGTCCGCGAGGTTCGCGACCAGGAGCAGGCCGCGACCGGACTCGGCGTCCGAGGCCGGCGGACTCGGCGCGACTGGTTCAGGGACGCGCTCGCCGCGGGTGTCGGCGACCTCGACACGGAGGACGTACGGCGTGGCTGTCAGCCGGAGGTGAAAGTCGCGGCCGGGAACGTGTCCGTGACGGATGGCGTTGGCAGCGAGTTCGGAGGCGACGAGGGTGACGGTCTCGTTGGCGTCGGAGTCGTAAGGGTGACCCCAGTCGGCAAGCCTGTGCGCGACGAGTCGGCGGGCGAGCCGCGCGCCCCGTGGGGTGGATGTGAAGCACATCGCGAACTCCGTTGGATGCAGGCAGCGTTGCGACGGGTGCTCTTCGGAGTGAGTTGCCTGATTCATGACGCATACGGTCTCGTCGCGTGCGTAGCGTTGACCAGGCGTAACGCTGTGACATGGGCGGGCCGTACGCGGCATGGTCGGCGTTGTACGCGGCTTGGGGCGTGACCGGTCCCGGGCAGCCGCGTTGGCGCGGGCAGGCGGGGCGCGACGACGGTGTAAGGGGTGGCAGGGCTTGGAAGAGCGGGAGCGGGCCGCGGAGGGCGAGTCAGTCTCGGACGCGGATGCGGGTGTGTTGCCCGATGCCGAGTTCGGAGTGGCGCTTCTGCACGTATTCGGGCAGCAGTTGAAGTTGTGCCGGGTGCGGGCAGGGATGGACCGGGCTCGGTTCGGATCATTGACGGGCTATTCGGCGTCGACGATCGCGTCGTTCGAGCAGGGGCGGCGCATTCCGCCGCCGAAGTTCATCGACCGGGCGGACGAAGTCCTGGATGCTGGCGGCGTGTTGAAGGCAGGGAAGGAGGTGGTGGCACAGGCGCAGTATCCGGTGTTCTTTCGGAGTGCGGCTCGGTTGGAGGCGGAGGCGGTTGAGTTGTGCGTGTACGACACGTACATCGTCAACGGATTGCTGCAGACCGAGGAGTACACCCGCGCAGTTCTGGGCATGCGACGCCCGCTGCTGGACCAGGACACGATCGAGCAACGTGCCGCCGCCCGAGTGGCCCGGCAAGAGATCTTCAACAGGTGGCCGGCACCCCTGCTCAGCTTCGTCATGGAGGAGACGGTGGTGAAGCGGCGCCTTGGGGGTCGAGCCGTACAACGCGGACAGCTCGAACAGATTCTGCTGATCGGCCAGAAGCGCAACGTCGAGATCCAGATCATGCCGCTCGACCGCGAGGACAACGCGGGTGTGGACGGCCCGTTTACCCTGCTGAGCCGGCAGGGGGGCGACCAGTTCGGATACATGGAAGCGCAGGGCAAGAGCACACTGGTGACGGACCGAAACGAGGTCCGTGCGCTCGCGGCGCGCTATGGGATCATCCGAGCGCAGGCCCTCACCCCACGTGAGTCGCTGGCCTACATCGAGAAGTTGTTGGAGGAGCTATGAACGCCGAACCGACCACGCGTACCGTCGATGAACTGGCGTGGGTCAAGAGCAGCTACAGCGGCGCCGAAGGTGGCCAGTGCGTCGAGGTCGCGCCCCGCTCCAGCACCGTGCATGTCCGCGACTCGAAGGACAGGACGCAGAAGGTCCTGTCCGTCTCCTCTCAAGGGTGGGCCACCTTCATACGGTTCACCGCGCAAAACTGATAGACCGAGGCCCCTATCTCACCAAGATCACCTGAGGGCAGCGGTGCTGGATGCGCAACCGTCCCGCACACGCTCCTCCAACATGCCCGGAGCACCGCTGCCCCAGTACGCCCTCCATCACGACCCTGACTACCCCCAACTGCTGGCCGACGCCCGCGAGAAGGCACAGGGCTGGACCGACGGCATCGCCAAGGCGGTCAAGGCCGTCGACGAGGCCGACCAGAGCGTGAAGCGGGCGCTGGCCCGCGCGACGAGCGATGTTTCGACGGACGGTATCGGGATCGGCGGGTTCAACGCCTCGGCTGTGGGTGACCTGGCGAAGGCCGGTAAACCGGATCCCAAGACCACCACGAAGACCGACGGGTGGGTCTCTGAAGGTGAGAGCGGGGCCTCCGGCCCCGGCGTCGGGACATCGGTCACCGGGCCCCACACCGGGGCCGGCAAGCTGGGCGAGGCCGAGGCGCATGCTGACCTCGGCCGCGCCAGCGCGGAGGGCTCGCTCACCAACGGGCCGATGAAGCTCGCCGGGGAGGCCGAAGCCTACGCGGGGGCCGGTCTCGATGGTGTGCAATTGGGTGGTGAGACGTTCGCGGGTGCGAAGGGGCGCCTCCGGAGGTGTGGACATCGAAGGCTGGCGCGCCGCACCACCGGATGAGGCCGGCGCACCGCGTGCCGCGTTCGTCGCGCGGCACTCGCACCCGGATGCCGGATAGGTTGACATCATGGGCCTCTTCGACAAGCTGACCGGAACCAAGCACCCCGACGACGGTGTCGCGCCGCGTTCGGCCGAGGAGGTGCGGGCAGCCCTGCTCGGCGTCAACCGACCCGATGTCCCGTACATCATCCGCAACGGCGCCGCGGAGGGCGCCGACCTGGTGGCGGAGTGGCAGATGGCGGAGCCCACCTGGGTGGCCATCTTCGTCCAGTCCCAACTGACTCGCGCCGTCCGGATCCGGATGCGCCTGGTCCCGGAGAACCATGAGGTGCGCGCCCTCGAGGAATCGTGGGAGGTCACCCAGGTCGGGAATCCGCCAAGGCTCAAGATTTCAGGGGCGTACTCGCGTGGGCCTGACAGGACCGTCTCCCGCCACTACACGATCAAACGCGGGGAGAACGGCGGCCTCGAAGCGACGGAGACTTTCCACTTCAACGGTACGGACCTGCGTAACCCCCTGCAGGACGCCGTCCTCAAGTCGGGCTGGACCTGGCGCAGCGTGATCTTCAGCAAGCTGTGAGGCCGACGGGCCCCGACTCGCCGCCGCCTTGGCACTCGGTTTCCCCAACCGTCTGCCCGGAGTCACGGAGTTGTGGGCGCCAAGCAACCATGCGCCTCCGAAGAGTGTTCGGCGAAGGTTCGGAGGGCGGTTCTCGCGTACTTGCGCTCCGCTTCCGTTGCCTGTTGTCCGTCAGTGTCCCGTGTGCGGGACACGATGAAGACCGCTCGCTCCGCGTCGGCCGGGCACGCGGCGGATCCCCAGTAGGATCCGTCTCCCGGAAGTCGCCCCTTGGGTGCGTCGGCGGGTGTGGGGTCCGAGGTGTACCGGAGCTCTTCCTTGTAGCCGGCCTTCAGTTGAGCCGCGTACGCGCCGAAGTAAGCCACCAGGGAGTAGCGGTGGTTGCCCACGCCGTCGTCGCCCAGGCGGCATTTCTCAAGGGGAGCTCTGTCGCGGGCGGTCTCCCAGGCCGTCGTGACGTCGGAGGTCGGGCGGATGCCCAGGCACGTGCCGGAAGCACCTGACAGGGGCTCGAACTCCTCTTCCGTCACCGGGAGTCCGACCGTGCGGACCCGGCGCTGGCCCAGGTGGGTCACGCAGCCGTACGCCTTGGCCGCCTTCGCTGCCGTACCCGTGGCAATGCGTATGTAGGCGGGGCGGTTGGCCGGGTCGTCAAGGGTCGTGTCGAGTTCCGTCTCGACCGTCACCGCCAGGCCCTTGACCGGCTTGCCCGCCGACGTTTTCGAGCTGCCCTCGCCACAGGTCAGGAGCAGTGTGGTTGTTGCCTCACCGTCATTGATGGGGGCGGTGTCCGCGGCGAAGAGGCCCAACCAGCCATTTCCGATCGGTACGGGGAGCATGTCATTGGCAGGGACCCCGGCAAAGGAAACGGAGAGCCGGCTGTACACGCCGATCCACGTCGTGTCGACGATGCTCACCTTCGTACTGCCCCCGCCGTCGGTGCTCGCACTCACCTCGCAGGTGTCGATTCCGTCGCCGGATCTGCTCTCCACGTCCAGGCGGTCGTCACCCAGTACCGCACGGACATCGTCCACGGGCAGCATGCCTCCGCAGGCGCGGCCCAGTTCACGGTCGTTCATGCCGTACAGCCAGACCGACCCGCCCAGGACCACCAGCGCTCCCGCCGTCACGAGTGCCGTATTGCGGATGATCCGCTTTCGTCTCACCTCCACTGCTCCACCTCCCCGAGCAGCTTCGTGCCGTGGCAGTCCTGTGCCTTCGGCCATCCGTCGGGGGCATTCAGGTAACTGATCATCAGTTTCTTTGCGGCACTCGAGAGTTCGGCACGCTGGGGGCGGGTCAGGTCAATCCCGCCGTACTCGAGGTCCACCGAGTGCTCGTCGAGGTTCGGACGCACCGAGACCCGGTGGTACGTCGTGCCGCCCGCGCACTCCGAGCGGGCCCACAGGGCGAGTTCCGCGTCGTCGTCCCTGATGGTGTCCGACTCGTCGTCGAAGCCGGGGTACTCGCCGTCCCGCTCGTAGTCGCGGTACGCGCTGCGCCCCAGCTCACCCACCCAGCTGGTGGCGTCTAGAGTGACAGGCTCCAGGTCGGCCGGCTGCGGGTCGGTGTAGTCGCCGTATTCGTCGGCCCGGCGATCGGCCCGGCACACGCTCAGCAGGCGGGACTGCTGGAGATCGCCTGTCGTGGTCCAGGTGCCCCGTACGGGTGCCGATCCCTTGGCCGACATCCATCCGCATTTCTTGGCGCCCCGGCCCGGCTCGTCGACGCGGATGCCGTCGTAGTCCCCCTCGTCGACCGGACCGCCGTTCGCGTCGTGTTCCTCGTAGGTGTCGATCACCCGGGTGGGGAGATTCAACGCGGTGCCGGACGGCGTGGATGTGGTTCCGCAGTGTTGCCGTTCCGCTATGGCGTTGGCGACATGTACGGCGATGCGGAACTCCGTGCGGACGGGCACCTTGTCCATTCCCACGGAGACGTACATCTGTGACGCCGGGCGCGCGCGCCCGGTCAGGCCCTTCGGGCACTCCGCGACGATCCAGGGCCTGCCCTTGTCGTCGCTTTCGCGGCCTGTGACGCCGGGAGCTTCGTAGCCCGGCGCCAGGAGGTCCTCTGTCTTCATTTCGTACGGAAGGTGGTTGACGAGCGTCGCGGCCTCGACGTGCACACCACCGCGCTCCTCCCAGTCCAGGGTGCAGTTCAGCAGCGAGCGACTCTCCTGACCGGGTTGCAGCAGGGTGCCGTACTGGTCGAGCGTTCCTCGTACGTCGTCCGGTACGTGGTCGCGGAGTTCGTCGTACGGCAGCAGGCCTCCGCAGGCCTTCTTCAACTGGGCTCTGTTGGCGGCGAGATGGCCACCCTCGTCGCCCGGCATCAGCGTCACGCCAGCCGCCGCGAGCAGGCCCAGCGCCAGGACCCCGGCCAGGGAAAGCCGCAGCCTCTTCGGTATCCGTCCCATCGCTCCCGTCCCCCCGTCCCTCGGCGGCGGAGATCAGCACTCCCCCACACGGCTCGACACCGCGAACGTGTACTTCGGCTCCTTCACCACCGCCGCGTCGCCCGAGAGTCCAGGTGCCACCGTCTCGATGTAACCCTCGTGTGTGCGCTTGACGTGCATGCAGAAGGACACCCCCGCCCCACTGGCCGTGATCCGGTAGTAGGCCTCGTCGGACGTCGTCTGGCCGGTAACCGCCGCTTCCACGCCAAACTGGGGGGCGTCGCCGCCACCGTGCTCGACGACCTCGTCCTCGATGTTCGTGGCGTATTCGCCCTCGAAGTCGGCAGGGGCGTCGCCCTCCAGCGAGCTGCCGTAGGTGAAGCTGCCGTCCAGGGCCTCCGTGGCGCCCCTTACCGCGCTTGTCAGCTCGTTGTCGCTCCACTTCGAGTCGTCCTCGACTGTCAGGCCTTGGATTCCCGCGACGACGCCGCCCACCGCGACGCCAACCAGGATGATGCGAGCGACGACGAACGCCGCATCAGGGACCTCGGGCGCGGACGGATTGAGCGTCTCTCGCCATGCGCGGACTCGGTCCGCCTTCACGCAGGCCATGGCGACCAGCACCGCGGACAGGACGAAAAGGATTACCGACAGTTTTGTCAGCATGCCGTGTCTCCTATGCCTCGCCGACGCCGCCGCGCATCCCGTATCGCCACCGCCGTACCCCCGAGGCCGGCCACCAGCACCAGGCCTCCTACGACCACGTACGTGCCCAGCCGCGTGTTCCGCTCCTCCGGTGTCTCGCCGAAGTGCACCGGTGCAACCGACGGTGCCTTGCCCCTCGCGACGCCGTTCTCGGGTCTGGGGGACTCCACCGGGTTCGCCGGATCCACGTCCGTCAGGGCCCTGACCGGGTCGACCACGCCCCAGCCGACCAGGCGGTCGTGGCCGGGGATGGAGCGTTCCGCGGTCTGTTGGATCTGGGCGACGATCTGCTGGGCGGTCCACTTGGGGTACTTGGCCTTCAGCAGGGCGGCAACGCCGGCTACGTACGGGGCCGAGAAGCTGGTGCCGTTGTCGGAGCAGTGGCCGTTGCCCGGGACCGTGGAGATCATGTCGACGCCCGGTGCCGCCACGCCCACGAACTCGCCGGACTGGGAGAAGGGGGCCCGCTCGTTGTTGCGGTCGGAGGAGGCCACCGCCAGGACGCCCTCGTACGACGCCGGGTACGTGACCTTGACGTTGCCGCCGAGGCCGTCGTTGCCCGCGGAGGCCACGACGACCACTCGCTGGGCCAGGGCGTAGTCGACGGCGTCCTTCAGGCGCGAGGTGGGTTCGACGGCGTTGGCCGTGTCCTGGGAGATGTTGATGACGTCGGCGCCCGCCTGGACCGCGTAACGGATCGAGTCCGCGAGGGTGTCCGCCGTTCCGTTGCCCTCCGCGTCGTTCTGCTTGATCGGGATGATCGTGGCCTCGGGGGCCAGGCCCACGAAGCCGGTTCCCTTGGTGGGGCGAGCGGCGATGATGCCGGCCACGCGCGTGCCGTGGCCGACCGTGTCCGTGGTGCCCTGTGCGTTGCCGCGTTCGATCTTCTCGCCCTTGGCGTTTTTCGGGGGCAGGAGGTTCTTGCCCTTGGACGCGTCGACGGCCGGCTTCAACTGCGGGTTCTTGACGTCGACTCCCGTGTCGATCACGGCGACCTGGACGCCCTTGCCCTTCGACTGCGCCCACAGCTCGTCGAGGTTGACGCGCTGCAGCGCCCAGGGCAGGCCCTCGTACTGCTTGGACGGGAAGGTGCACTGGCCGCTGTCGTCCGCCTGTGCCGCGGGGGCCGGGAGGACGAGCAGGGTCGTCGCCGTGAGGGTGGTCGTGGCGAGGAGGGCCGCCGTGGCCGTACGGATCTTGGGCTTCAAGTCGGTTGTCTTCAGCATGAGTTCGTTCTCCACACGCACCGCTACGAACCCTGCGGCTGACGTGCCGCCGCCTCCGACAGGCGCGGACCGGTCGGCAGGAACGTCGACCACTCCGCGGGGACGGGCGTCGGGTTGACCTTCTCGTAGCCGAGCCGGGTCTGGGCGATCTTCGCTTCGTTCAGCTCCTGCTTGCGCTGCTCGGCGGAGGTGCCGATGCCCTGGTCGTCGGTGGCGCTGTCGCTGTTGGACTGCAGGGCGTAGCGCAGGCCGGTGTCGGTGACCAGGAAGACGCTGCCTGCCTTGGTCTCCGTGCCCTTGAACTGACGGTAGAGCTGGCCGGAGCCGGGGGTGACGTACGCGCTGGAGGAGCCGGTGGGCAGCTGCGCGGGGAAGTCGGTGCCCGCCCAGGTGGACAGGGTCGTCGCACCGCTGTCGGCGTTCACCGAGCGCAGGACGTTGCAGACGGCGTTGCGGCCGGTGGTGGTGCCGGCGCCGGTGTTGACCGTCTTCGGCTTGTACGTCGGCCACTTCCTGTCGCCGAGGAACGTCGTGCTGTCGACGACGGCACCGGGGCTGACCTGTTGTGCCTCGCCCGCCTGGCCGACGGCGACGAGGGCGCCGCTGTTGAGCAGCAGCGTGGCCGTGAACTCGGAGATGCGGGCCACTTCGCCGGGCAGCACGACGTAGTACTGCATCCGCGTGCCGTCGTAGGCCTTGATGACCATGCCGACCTTGTCGTACTCCCCGAGGCTGTCGGACGCGCCCGCGGGCTCGCCCGGTGTGCCCTCGATCGACGGGATCTCGAGCTGGTCTCCCTTGTGCAGGGTGTCGAGCCATTCCTGGGAGACGCGCTGCGGGTCGCGGCCCTGGGTGTCGAGGGCCTTGAGGAGTTCCTTGTCGGTCGGGTCGGCGAGCTGGTACGCGGAGCCGCGGGAGTCGACGACGTACTGCGTCTTGCCGTCCGGGGCGACGACGTACATCAGGTCGCCGCCGGAGAGCTTGTTGCGGCCCTCGGTCTTCGACCACTCCTTCTCGGCGAGGACGAACGCCGCCTTCTGGATGGCCCGGCCGCCGTCGCCGGGGCGCTCGCACACCGCCCAGCGCTTGGCGGTCTCCGCCTCGCCGTCGGAGGGCAGCCGGTCGGGGGCGTACGGGATGCCGATGGTGGTGCCGTGCGGCGGCTTGCCGCTGTCGAGGACCTTCTCGTCGACGGTGATGATGCTGTTCTTGGCCGGGTCCAGGAGCAGCTTGGCGGACGCCATGTTGAGCACCGGGTGCAGCTGCTTCTCACCGTCCGTCTTCAGCACGACGTAGCGGGTGGTCGAGTCGCTCGCGACGATGACGTGCTCGCCCGGCGTGTCCCAGCCCCTGGGTGCCGTGGGACTGAACAGGCCGATGGCGCCGAACACCGCGAGGATCACCACGCCGACGACGACACCGGGCCAGACCGCGCTCAGCGGCTTCGGTGCACCCTCCTCCGAACCCGACGGCGAGGGTTGCAGGAACGACGCGAGTGTGCGGCGCTTCGCGAAGGTGTAGGCGTTGAGTTCATCGCGCCGTGATGCCATCTCTGTCCGCTCACTCCCCGTGCGGAGCCATGGGGGACCCGTGAAGATCCGTCCCCCCGCCCATGGTTGCCTCTGGTGACTCAGTTGTCAGACCCGGCCCCTACTATGCCTGTTGCGTGGCCGTACCTGTGTCACGGGTAGGGTGCTCGGGGCTTCAAGTGGCCTGTGCTGCAGGGAATTCGGGAGAGTTCGGGGGGTTTGGAGTGATGGCTTCCGTACCGCGGGCCCGGTCGCGATCGCAATCCGGGGCACGATCGGGTGGCGACGGCCGGTCGGGTTCCCATGGCCCCGCATCCGCCGCGCCTCGTACGACGGGTCCGGCCGCGGCCGTCGGCAGTGCTGTCACGCCCCGGCTGAGGGGGCGTTCGGGCCGCGGTGGTTCCTTCGCGGTGCAGCGGCTGGTCCTGCTGGAGCTGGCGGCGGCGCTCGTGGTGTGCGGCTGGGTCATCGGCACGTATGCGCTGGTGCCGACGGCCGTCATCGCCGTGGTTCTCGTGGTGCTTGCGGTCGTACGACGCCGTGGGCGTTCCCTGCCCGAGTGGCTGGCCGGCGTGCAGGCCCTGCGGTCCCGCCGCCGGAGAGCCGAGAACACGCCGGTACCGCCCGGCACCGACGCCGGGCTGGCGCCCGCCGTCGAGTGCGACCCGAGCCTGCGCACGTACAGCTACAGCCGCGGCGACGACCGCGACCAGCGGCCGGTGGGCATGGTGGGCGACGGGGGCTTCCTGACCGCGGTGCTCCAGGTGGAGGCGGACGCCGGTGCCCTGCGCGCCGAGCGCAGCCTCAGACCGCTGCCTGTGGCGCTGGTGCGGGACGTCCTGGACGTGGACGGGATACGGCTGGAGTCGGCGCAGATCGTGGTGCACACCCAGCCCGCGCCCGCACCGCATCTGCCCCAGCAGTCGGTCGTGGTGACCAACTACACACAGCTCCAGGCGGGGACCGCCTCCCCCGCGGTCCGCATCATGTGGATCGCCCTGAAGCTGGATCCCGAGTTGTGCCCGGAGGCCGTGGCCGCGCGCGGCGGTGGGCTCGTCGGGGCGCAGAAGTGCCTGGTGCGGTCGGCTGAGCATCTGTCGAGCCGGCTGACGGGTGCCGGGTTCCGGGTGAGCGTGCTCACGGAGGAGGAGGTGACCTCCGCCATCGCCACCTCGGCCTGCGCCAACCCGATGGTGACGGCCCAGGCCGGGCAGAGCGAGGCGCCCCGGCGGCGGACCGAGGAGTCCAGCCGCAGCTGGCGCTGCGACAACCGCCGGCACACCACCTACTGGGTGCGCCGCTGGCCCGCGCTCGGCGGCTCCTCCGGCGTCGGACTGCCGCAGCTGGTGGCGCAGTTGACGGCGGTACCCGCGCTGGCGACGACGTTCAGTCTGACGCTGGCCCGCGGTGATCGGCAGGACGTCTCGGTCACCGGGCATGTGCGGATCACCGGCCGCAGCAGCAGCGAACTGGCCACGTCGCGGCGTGACCTCGAGCGTTGCGCACGGCAGATGCGGACGGGCCTTGCGCGTCTGGACCGGGAACAACTCCCCGGCGTTCTCGCCACTCTGCCGCTCGGAGGTGCCCGCTGATGGCCATGACGACATCCACCCGTACCTCCCCGGCGGGTGCCGACGGCGCGCCGGGCACCGGCTTCGCGGAGCGCCTGCGCACCGGCTTCGGCCTGCTGGGCCCCCGGCACCCGCGGCACGCGCTGCCCGTGGAGCAGGTCGACGCGCTGTCCCTGCCCATCGGGGACGACGGCGTCGTGGTGGGCGTCAACGCGGAGGGTCAGCCCGCCGTGCTCGGGGTGAACCGTCCCACGCCGTACGACATCGTGCTCATCGGCGGTCTGTGGACGGCGCAGGTGCTCGCGCTGCGGGCGGCGGCGACCGGAGCGCGGGTGGCCGTGGAGACCGGCAGGGCACAGCAATGGGCGCAGGTGGTCCAGGCGGTGGGCGGCGGCCAGTCCGGGATGACCGTGCACGACGTGGGGCGGGTGCCCCCGCAGGGTGCCTCTGCGGGCGGGCCTGTTCTCGTGATCCGTGACTGCGGCATGCGTCCGCCGCGCGGGCGCGTGGCGTCGACGCCCTGGCAGTCGGTGCTGACGCTCCTGCCGTATCTGAGCCCGGTCGCACCGCGGTTGATCCGCCAGGCGCGCCTCGTCGGCGTGCAGCGCGTCTCACCTGACGAAGCGGCGGAGATAGGGCGGGTGACGGGACTGCCCCGCGCCGAGTACGAGTCCCTGCCGACGCTCGCCGACGGCGTGACGCTGTGGTGCACGGAACGGGACCGTCAGTACGTGATGACGCAGCCGACGGACGCCGAGATCGGATTGCTGGGTACCGCGCGGCGGATGGACTGAGGGACTGACGGTTCGACTCCTTGGCCGTCATGGGGTGGTTGAGGGGGTTCCGTATCCAATCGTGAGCGGCCCGGCGCCGTTGTTTCCCGGTTTATTTGCTGGTGTGGTGGCGCGTACGGTTGTAGCTGACAGGTTGTGTCTGTCGCGGGCGGGCGATGAGGGTGGAGGGCCTGCCGGGGCTCGTCCTGTGGTGATTAGGCTGGGACCTGGCGCGACGCCAGAACCCGTGGAGCGGGCGTCGGCGTCTGCAGGGGGAGAGCCGGTGGATCGGACGACCTCGAACACGTACGGACGACAAGAGCTGGTCGCCCCAGCACGGCATGAGGGTGCTCGACCACACCAGGAGGAACTGTGAGCAGCGATCGGGACGGGATCCGCGGGGGCTGGGCAACGCCCGGCGATGACCAGCCCGACGCGGAGTCCCCCGTCGAGACGACGGGCGAGTTCACCATCGACTACGCGCCGCCTGCCTGGTACACGCAGAACGCGTCGGGGGGTTCGTCGTCGGCTTCGTCCTCGTCGTCGCCTTCTGCGGGTTCTCCGTCGCCCTCCTCCTCGGCTCCTTCGGCGCCTTCAGCGCCTTCAGCGCCTTCAGCGCCGGAATACCTGCCCGGGTTGACTCCGCCGGTGCACTCGGCTCCGGGGGCTCCTTTCACACCGCCGCCGCCCGCGGCTGCGCCCACTCCTGGAGCGCCCTTCACGCCTCCTCCGCCGGCGCCTGCGCCCGGAGCTCCCTTCACGCCTCCGGTCACTCCTCCGGCGCCTGCGCCCGGGGCTCCGTACACGCCGCCCGCGCCGCCGACCGGTGGGCCGGCCGGCGTGCCCAGGCTTCCGGTGGGGAGTGGGTTCGAGCCGCAGCGGCCCGAGGCGGAGACCGGGGACGGCACTTCTGCCGATCCCATCTCTCCTGCGGCCGTGCCGAGCATTCCGGTCGGTGGGTTTGCGTCGCCGGCGGGCTCGGAGGCCGCGGATGCTTCGGACGAGGCCGACTCCGGGAACGGTGACCTGGAGAGCGGTGCCACTATGCGGTTCTCCTCGGTCGCCCTGAAGCGGGAGATCCAGGAGCGGGCTGCTGCCGCGGCAGAGGCAGAGGCCGCTGCCGACGCATCGCAGGACGCGGAAGGCGAGGACGAGGCGGACTCCCCGGCCGACGCCGAGGACGAGGCCTCCGAAGAGGTCACGGACGCGGGCGACGCGGCTGACCAGGACGACGCTGCCGCCGCTGTCGCGGACGACGTCGACGACGTGACCTCCGTGGACGTCGACCCGGAGGGCGCGGAGCCTGCCGGGGCGGAACCGGAGGATGCCGGGGCGGAGGTCGTCGAACAGGCGGCAACCGCGGACGGCGAGACGGAGGACGCCGAGCCGGAGGACGCCGCTCCCGCCGACGCCGAGCCGTCCGACGCCGAGTTCTCCGACGACGGGGCTGCCGAACCGTCCGATGCCGTGCCGGCCGACGCCGCGCCGTCGGATGCGGCGCCTGCGGATGCGTTGCCCTCGGACACGACGCCTCACGACGACGCCCCCCAGGACAGCACCCCCGAGGACGCCGTACCGGCCCCGTCCGACGCGCCGCAGGACACGCCGTCGGCCTGGAAGCCCCCGCCGACGCCGCAGGGCGGGCTGCCGCCGTTGCCGCCGTCGTACCAGCCCGCGGCCCCGGCACCCGCCGCCCAGTGGCCCGCGCAGCCCCAGCCGCAGCAGGCGGAGCCAGCCGCGCCCGCGCAGCCGCAGCCGCCCGTGCCGCCGCAGCAGCCCACCTTCCAGCCGCAGCCACCGCAGCCCGCGCCGGCCGCCTGGACTCCGCCGCCTGCACCGACGCCGCCGGCCCCCTCGCCCGCCGCACCGCAGCCCGCCCCCGGCTTCCCGCCGGTCGGCACCCCGGCTCCGGCCGCCCAGCAGCCGGGCTCCGCGCCCACGCCCAACCCTCAGCAGGGCTACGGCTTCCCGCCCCCCGGCGTGCCCAACGCCCAGGGCGGCTACGGCTTCCCGCAGCCCGGCACCCCGGCCCCCACCGCCGCCAACCCCCAGCCGGAACAAGCACCTTCCGCCCCCCAGGACCCGGCCGGCGCACCGGGCGGCTACGGCTTCCCGCAGCCCGGCACCCCGGCCTCCGCCGCCCCGAACGCCCAACCGCACCAAGCCCCTTCCGCCCCCCAGGCACCGACCCCGCCCCACACCCCAGACGGCTACGGCTTCCCCCGGCCCGGCGCCATCCCCAACACCCCGCACGCCCCCAACTTCCCCGCCCAGCCCGGCGGTTACGGCTTCCCGCAGCAGCAGCCCGGGCAGCAGGGGCACCCCGGCGTGCCCCCACAGCCGGCGCAGCCGCAGCCCGACGCCCAGAACCCGGCCGGCGCCCCGCAAGGAGCCCCGCAGGGCTTCGCGCCGCAGATCCCACAGCAGCCCCAGCCTCCGCAGCAGCCCCAGGCCCCGCACCAGCCGCCCGTAGACCCCCGAGCCGGTACTGCCTGGCCGCAGCCCGTGCAGCATGACCAGCGGCAGCCCACCAATCCCGGTGCCGCGCCGCTCGGTTACACCGCGGCCGTGGAGCTGTCCTCCGACCGACTGCTCAACAACAAGCGGCAGAAGCCGAAGAGCGGCCGGCCGACCGCGGGCTCACGGTTCAAGCTCGGCGGCAAGAAGGAAGAGGCCGAGCGGCTGCAGAAGCTCCAGCTGATCCGGACGCCGGTGCTGTCCTGCTACCGCATCGCCGTCATCAGCCTCAAGGGCGGCGTCGGCAAGACCACGACGACCACCGCGCTGGGCTCCACCCTCGCCAGTGAGCGGCAGGACAAGATCCTCGCGATCGACGCCAACCCGGACGCCGGTACGCTCGGCCGCCGGGTGCGCCGCGAGACCGGCGCCACCATCCGTGACCTCGTCCAGGCGATCCCGTACCTCAACTCGTACATGGACATCCGGCGGTTCACCTCGCAGGCCGCCTCCGGCCTGGAGATCATCGCCAACGACGTCGACCCGGCCGTGTCCACGACCTTCAACGACGAGGACTACCGGCGCGCGATCGACGTCCTGGGCAAGCAGTACCCGATCATCCTCACCGACTCGGGCACCGGTCTGCTCTACAGCGCCATGCGCGGTGTGCTCGACCTCGCCGACCAGCTCATCATCATCTCGACGCCGTCCGTGGACGGTGCGAGCAGCGCCAGTACGACACTGGACTGGCTGTCCGCGCACGGGTACGCGGACCTCGTCTCCCGGTCCATCACCGTCATCTCGGGTGTGCGCGAGACCGGCAAGATGATCAAGGTCGAGGACATCGTGACGCACTTCGAGACCCGGTGCCGGGGCGTGGTCGTCGTTCCCTTCGACGAGCACCTGGCCGCCGGTGCCGAGGTCGACCTCGACATGATGCGGCCCAAGGTGCGGGAGGCGTACTTCAACCTCGCGGCCATGGTCGCCGAGGACTTCGTCCGCCACCAGCAGATGCACGGCCTGTGGACGAGCGACGGCAACCCGCCGCCGGTGGCCGCGCCGCCGCTCCCGGGCCAGCCCACGCCGGGACAACCTGTGCCGGGCCAGCCCATGCCGGGACAGCCGTACCAGCAGCAGCCCGGCCAGCCCTACCCGCAGCCGGGACAACCGGGACAACCGGCGCACCCGGCTCAGCCCCCCGCCCACCCCGGCCAGCCGCAGCCCGGCCAGCCCTACCAGCCCTACCCACAGCCGGGCCAGCCGTACCAGCAGTAACCGCAGCCACCACACGCAAAGGGCGGCCGGTGCCCCGTAGGCACCGGCCGCCCTTCGGCGTCGTACGCGCGACTACTGGCGCCGTACGCCCGACTACTGCGCCGCCGCGACCAGTTCCCGGCACTTCTTCACGTCGTCGGCCATCTGCTCGAGCAGGGCCTCCAGGGTGTCGAACTTCGCCTGTCCGCGTACGAAGGCCAGGAAGTCGACGGCGACATGGAGCCCGTACAGGTCCAGCCCCACCCGGTCGATGGCGTACGCCTCGACCGTGCGTGCCGTGCCGTCGAACTGCGGATTGGTGCCCACGGAGATCGCGGCCGGCATCGCCTCGCCCTCCACATGCAGCCAGCCCGCGTAGACCCCGTCGGCCGGGATGGCGGTGTGCGGCAGTGTCTCGACGTTCGCCGTCGGGAAGCCCAGCTCGCGGCCCCGCTGGGCGCCGCGCACGACCACGCCCTCGACCCGGTGCGGACGCCCGAGGATCTCGGCGGCACCCTCGACGTCGCCCTCGCCGACCAGGCGCCGGGTCAGCGTCGAGGAGAAGGGTTCCCCGCCGCCCGCCTCGCCGGTCACGTACAGATCCACGACCTCGACCTCGAAGTCGTAGACCTTGCCCTGCTCGGTGAGGAAGTCCACGTTGCCCGCGGCCTTGTGGCCGAAGCGGAAGTTGGGGCCCTCGACGACCGCCTTGGCGTGCAGCTTGTCGACCAGGACCTTGACGACGAAGTCGGCCGGCGACAGCTTCGAGAACTCCGTCGTGAAGGGGAGGATGAGGACCGCGTCCACGCCCAGCTCCGCCATCAGTTCGGCGCGGCGGTGGTGCGGGGCGAGCAGCGGGGGGTGGCTGCCGGGGCGGACGACCTCGCTGGGATGCGGGTCGAAGGTGACGACGACGGTGGGAACGCCCAGCTCGCGGGCGCGTTCCACGGCATGCCGGATGATCAGCTGGTGTCCGCGGTGGACACCGTCGTAGGAGCCGATGGTGACGACGCTGCGTCCCCAGTCCTCGGGGATGTCCTCCAAGCCACGCCAGCGCTGCACTGTGACCGCTCCTCGAACCCGTGTCGGTACTTGCCGTCTACCTCTTACGCAGGTCTAAGGGTGCCATGCCGCGGGGGTCCGGCCCGCATCGGCATGGGGGGCTGTGACCTGACCCACGTGCCGGTCCCCGGTCATGCGGGGACCCGGACGCCGGCCAGGTTCTCGATCATCCGGCGGGTGCTGGGGCCGACCACCACGGCCCAGTCCTGCGGGGCGTCGGCCAGCCAGCCCGCGGCCCGTGCGGCGAAGCCCGGTACCTCGCGGCCGAGGTCGACGAGAGTGCGGTCGAAACGGGTGGCTCCGTCCGGAGTGCGGACCAGGAGCAGGCCGGTGTGGTGGACGAGGTCGCCCAGGTCGTCGGCGTCGTGCCGGGCGGCGGCGCACAGCAGGGACTCCAGGACGGCGGGCGTGCACTCGTGGGCGAGGAGGAAGGCGCGCAGTTCGCGGCGCAGGGGGCCGGGGCCGGCGAGCACGGCGGCGAGCGCGGTCCGCACCGGCTCCGGTCCGCCGTCCAGTACGCCGGTGACCAGCGGGAACAGTACGGTCCGGGCGAGGGGTCCCTGGTCGAGGCGCCGGTCGACGTACGCGGCGACGGATGCGGCACGGTCGGGGCGCCGCGCCACGGCTTCCCGTACGAGATCGGCGACCCGGCGGGCCAGCGCCGGTGTCGTGACGTCGGCGAGCGCGAGCAGCGCCGCCCCGGCGTCCGGCCGGTGCAGCCGGGTGCGGAAGGCGTCGAGGACCGCCTCCGGGTGGGTGGGCAGGGCCGCGGCCAGCGCGCTGGGCGGCAACTGGGGATCGCCCGCCACGAAGTGTTCGAGCGCCCGCGGGAGGTGGCGGGCGCGGGCGCGCGGATCCTGTACGAGGATGCCGAGCGCGCCCCCGTGCAGCGTGCCGTCGGCGGGGCGGGCGAGCAGCGTGAGGGCGGCGTAGCGCAGGAGCTGCCGGTCGGCCTCGGTGCGCGCGTGCGGGGCGGCGCGCAGTCCGTACGCCACCGCCGCCACCCGCCGCGCGGGCCGCTCGTCGTGCGCCCACCGGTCGACCGCCCGGCACACGGCGGACGGCTCCTCCTCGGCGAGTACGGCGAGCAGCTCGTCGCCGCGCGGGTGCGCGCTGTCCACGAGCACCTCGGTGAGGTCGTCCAGCGCGCGGTGCCGGTACGTGTGCAGCAGCGCCTGTGCGGCCGTGGCAACGGTGGCGTGCGGGGTCGCGGGCAACGGCCGCTCGTCGTCGAACCAGCGGGCGAGATGCGGTTGTACGGCGGTGGGGTCGGCGGCGAGGAGGTGTGCGGCCGCGTCGAGGTACCGGGTGCCACCGGCGGTGGTGTCGGCGCGGACCAGCCGGCGCAGCAGGTCGAGACGCTCGGCCTCCGGCAGCGGCAGGGCCGTCCAGAAGGCGGGCCCGAACTCCGCGGGGACGGGCCGCTGTTGCCGCCGCCAGTCGGCGATGCCGTCGGCGAGCAGCCGCAGGACACCGACGTACGGCGTGGCGTCCGGCACGCCGCGCAGGACCTCGGCGAGCAGGCGGGCGGCCCACCAGGAGCGCGGGTCGGCGTCCAGGGCGTGCACCAGCTCCTCCAGGCGGCCGGCGAGTGGGCGGGTGCCCTGCTGACGGGCGACGAGGAGGAGGGCCTGGAGGACAGGGCCGATGCGGTGGTGCGGAACGGGGTGGGGGTGCGGGGTGTGCGGGGTGAGGGGGCGGTGGACCAGGGCGCGCAGGGCCTCGTCGAGGTCGAGGTGGGTGCCCTGGATCCAGTCGGCGAACTCCTCGTGCGCGAAGCGGTAGCCGGTGCCGGCAGGGACGAGGAGGCCTTCGGTGAGGACGGCGGCCGCCCAGCCGGCTCCGCCGCCGAGCCGAGCGGGTGCGGGTCCCCACGGGAAGACGGCCTCGAACGACTCCCGGTCCAGTTCGCCCGGTCCGGGGCCGAGGCTGCGCCGGGCGGCCTCGTGGACCTGCCCGGCCACCCTCGCCGCGAGGCGCCGTACGGCGGTGCCGCGCAGGCCGTTCTCGGCGGCGAGCCGGACCGCGACACGCAGGCACATCAGGTCGAGGTGGGCGGAGAGGACGTCATGCCGGTCGACGGCGCTGCCGGCCGGGGCGTCCGGGAGCGCCGCGCGGACCTCGGAGAGGAGGCGGAGGGTGAGGGGGTGGCGGGCATCGGGGCCGGTGAGGGCGTCCTCGGGCAGGCCGTAGCGGGCGCGGGCCTCGCGGGCCTCGGCCTCGTCCAGGTCGCCGAGGTGGACGCAGGGCGGAAGGCTGCCGGGGCCTTCGTCGTACCGCCCGCCCGCATGCAGGAACTCCCGCGGGAACTCCGCCCCCGCCCGCTCCCAGTACTCCGCCCGGCACGCGACCACCAGCCGCGCCCCCGTCTCCCGCAGCCACCTCGCCGTCCCGTCCGTCCACTCGGGCAGCCGGTGAGCCAGAACCGGCGGCATCTCCTCGGGACCGTCGAGCAGCAACAGCAGGGGGCGGCCCGCGGCGCGGGCCAGGGCGGCGACCCGTTCGGGCCGGACGTCGCCCGGGCCGGCGGGGTCGGGGGCCTCAGGATCGCCGCACAGGCCCCCGGAATCGGCGTCACCGCCATCCACCGAGGAGCCGTCGGGATCGGCATGCCGCAGGTCGGTGGGCAGGTCGGCGCCGGACGCCGCCACGATGCGGGCCGCCCGGGTCAGCGCCCGGCGGGCGGCGTCCGCGACCGAGGCGTCGTCGTCCCTCAGGTCGGAGCCGTGCAGCCACAGCGTGGGGGCCGGTTGCGCGCCCCGGCTGCGGCGGTCGGCGAGGGCCGCGAGTTCCGTCGTACGACCGCTGCCCGGCGGCCCGACGAGCCCGAGGACGACGGCCGGCCCCGCGGTGAACGCGGCGAACTCCCGCACCGTCGCCACCCGTTCGACCGGCTGAACCGCGTCGAAGACAGCCCCGGCAACCGCCCCGCCCGGCCCGTCCTGCCCCACCGACGTGCCCGTCAGCTCCAGTACTCCGGCAAGGTTGAGGTCGGCCCCGTACGCAGGCACCGTCGCGGCGTTGCGGGCGAGCAGGTCGGCGAGTGGGCCGCTCTCGGTGCGGTGCAGCGGAACGGCGAAGCCGGTGTCACGGTGACCGGCCTGCAGGGCGGTGCCGAGGACCGCGACCACGGCGCCGGTCGTGACGTCGACGACCGGTCCCCCTGCCGCGCCGCCGCCCAGCCGCAGTGCGTCCCTGCCGGCTGTACCGATCGCCAACTCCAGTACGTCGTCGAGGACATGGAACCCGTCCGTGGCCGTGTACGTCACGCCGGTCGCGCCCAGCACACGGGCCTCCCGCCAGCCGCCGGCGGCGATCCGCACATACGTGCCGCTCTCGATGCGGTCCCGCACGGTGACGGGGAGCGGGTTCGCGCCGAGGCCCTCGGTCTGTACGAGAGCCAGGTCGAGCTCGGGCAGCGGGGTCACGGCATCGGCGGTGACGACACAGCTGCGGCCCCCGGCGTCGTGGAGAACGAGGCGGGTCAGGCCGTCGACGGTTTCGTGGCTGGTGAGGACCGTGCCGTCGTGGTCGGCGACGACACCCGTGCCGCGCGGGCGTCCGGCGAGGTCGTGGATGCGTACCAGGGCGTCGTGGTGTGGCGCGCGCCCGGCGTTCTCACTCGAGCCGGCCTGCGGTGCGGTCCTCCGGCCCCGTACCGCCATGGTCGAACCTCCCCCGTCGTACATGTGCCCTGCGTTCGACGGTAGGGGCGGGATGATCAGACGGACAGATCGCGGGCCCAACGCGCCCCCTTGCACTCCCCCGGTTCACTCCGAGCGCCTGCCCGGACGGGTGAACGGGAAGGGGTCGTTGGATACACCCTAGGGATGGGGGAACCGAGGGGGACCGTGGAGCGGCGGGAGTGCACGACCCCGTGACCGCCGCTCCACGGGCAGTCCCGAGCCGTCAGCCGAAGACGGCGAGGCTCTTCGCCTTGCCCCGCTGCTCCTCCACGAGCGCGAGGAAGCGGCCCTCGGGGTCGAAGACGGCCACCGGGCCACGGTCCGCGTACACGTCGGGCATGTCGAGCCGGACACCGTTGGTGAGCAGCCGGGCCCGTCTGGCGTCCACGTCCCAGCGCGGGAACGCGGCCGCGGCGGCCTCGGCGATCGGCATGACGGTCAGCTCCTCCTGGAGCTGGTCGAGGGTACGGGCCGAGTCGAGCTTGTACGGTCCGACGCGCGTCCGGCGCAGCGCGGTGAGGTGGCCGCCGACGCCGAGGTCGGCGCCCAGGTCGCGGGCGAGGGCGCGGATGTAGGTGCCGGAGGAGCAGACCACCGACACGACCAGGTCGAGCACGGGGGTGCCGTCCTCGGCGACGGCGTCCCGGACGTCGTACACGCTGAACGACGACACCGTCACCCGGCGGGCCGGGATGTCGAAGTCCTCGCCCTCCCGCGCCCGCTTGTACGAGCGCACACCGTTGATCTTGATGGCGCTGACCTTGGACGGTACCTGCATGATGTCGCCGGTCAGCTTGGCGATCCCGGCGTCGATGGCTTCCCGGGTGACCTTCGAGGCGTCGACCGACCCCGTGATCTCGCCCTCGGCATCGTCCGTCACGGTCGTCTGGCCCAGGCGGATCGTGCCCAGGTACTCCTTCTCGGTCAGCGCGAGGTGCCCGAGGAGCTTGGTCGCCTTCTCGACGCCGAGGACGAGGACGCCGGTCGCCATCGGGTCGAGGGTGCCGGCGTGGCCGACGCGGCGCGTCCTGGCGATGCCGCGCATCTTGGCGACCACGTCGTGCGAAGTGAAGCCCGACGGCTTGTCGACGATGACGAGGCCGTCGGGCGTGGTGTGCTTCTGGGTCATTCGGTGGTGTCGTCCTCGTCGTCACCCGGCTTCTTGTACGGGTCGGCGTCTCCGGCGTATGTGGCGCCGGTGGCCGCCTCGCGCACCTTCTCGTCGGAGGCGCGCGCCTTGTCGAGGAGGTCCTCGATGGTCCGGGCGGTGTCCGGGAGAGCGTCGGCGACGAAGGTCAGGGTCGGCGTGAACTTCACACCGGCCGCCCTGCCGACCTCGGAGCGCAGGATGCCCTTGGCGCTCTCCAGACCGGCGGCCGCAGCTGCCCGCTCCTCTTCGTCCCCGTACACGGTGTAGAAGACGGTCGCCTCCCGCAGATCGCCCGTCACCCGGGTGTCCGTGATGGTGACGTGCGAGCCGAGCCGCGGGTCCTTGATCCCGCGCTGCAGCTTCTGGGCCACCACCTCTCGGATGAGGTCCGCCAGCCTCTTGGCCCGCGCATTGTCGGCCACTGGTCCGTCTCCCGTTCTTTCCTGTCTACGTTCTTCGGTCAGTCGTCGTCGCCGTGGAAGCGGCGTCTCACGGACAGCAGCTCCACCTCGGGGCGGCCGGCGACCAGCCGCTCGCACCGGTCCAGTACGTCCGTCAGGTGCCCCGCGTCGCCGGACACCATCGCGAGACCGATGAGGGCCCTGCGATGAAGGTCCATGTGATCCACCTCGGCCGCGCTCACGGCGTACTTCCGCTGGAGTTCCGCGACGATCGGACGGACGACGGAGCGTTTCTCCTTCAGCGACCGTACGTCGCCGAGAAGCAGGTCGAAGGACAGCGTCCCCACATACATGTGTGCAACCGGTTCACCCGCCGGTACGGGATCGATGGCCCCGCTGTTCAGTCGGCAGGGACATCAAGAAAGGTACAACGAACGGGCGGACGGCTCGACGGGATTCTTTGTCGCCCGCCCAGGCCGGGGCTGGGGGCGAAGCCCCCCGGTACACGGCACGCCGGCCGACGGGAACCATGTCCCGCCGGCCGGCAAAGAAACCGTCGGCTGTTACACCCGCGGCTTCTCCCGCATCTCGTACGTCGCGATGACGTCGTCCACCTTGATGTCGTTGAAGTTGCCGAGGTTGATACCGCCCTCGAACCCTTCGCGGATCTCGGTGACGTCGTCCTTGAAGCGACGCAGGCCCTCGATGTTGAGGTTCTCCGCGACGACCTTGCCGTCGCGGATGAGACGGGCCTTGGTGTTCCGCTTGACCTCGCCGGAGCGGATGAGAACACCCGCGATGTTGCCCAGCTTGGACGACTTGAAGACCTCGCGGATCTCCGCCGTACCGAGCTCGACCTCCTCGAACTCCGGCTTGAGCATGCCCTTGAGGGCCGCCTCGATCTCCTCGATCGCCTGGTAGATGACCGAGTAGTAGCGGACGTCCACACCCTCGCGCTCGGCCATCTGCGCCGCGCGGCCGGCCGCACGGACGTTGAAGCCGATCACGATGGCGTCGGAGCCCATCGCCAGGTCGATGTCGGACTCCGTGACCGCACCGACACCGCGGTGCAGGACGCGGATGTCGACCTCTTCGCCGACGTCCAGCTGGAGCAGGGAGGACTCCAGGGCCTCGACGGAACCAGAAGCGTCACCCTTGATGATCAGGTTCAGCTGCTGGACCTCGCCGGCCTTGAGCACCTTGTCCAGGTCCTCGAGCGAGACACGACGCGTGCGCTTGGCGAAGGCCGCGTTGCGCTCGCGGGCGGCACGCTTCTCCGCGATCTGGCGGGCCGTACGGTCCTCCTCGACGACGAGGAAGTTGTCGCCCGCGCCCGGGACGTTGGTCAGGCCCAGGACCTGGACCGGCGTCGACGGGCCCGCCTCGGCGACGTTGTTGCCGTTGTCGTCGAGCATGGCGCGCACACGACCGTAGGCGTCGCCCACGACCATCGTGTCACCGACCCGCAGCGTGCCTCGCTGGACGAGGACCGTCGCCACGGCACCACGGCCGCGGTCGAGACGGGACTCGATCGAGATGCCCTGCGCGTCCTGGACCGGGTTGGCCCGCAGGTCGAGCGAGGCGTCGGCCGTGAGGATCACGGCCTCCAGCAGGGAGTCGATGTGCAGACCCTGCTTGGCGGAGATGTCGACGAACATCGTGTCGCCGCCGTACTCCTCGGCCACCAGACCGTATTCGGTGAGCTGACCGCGCACCTTGGTCGGGTCGGCGCCCTCGACGTCGATCTTGTTGACCGCGACGACGATCGGGACGTCGGCCGCCTTGGCGTGGTTGAGCGCCTCGACCGTCTGCGGCATGACGCCGTCGTTGGCCGCGACGACCAGGATCGCGATGTCGGTCGACTTCGCACCACGGGCACGCATGGCGGTGAACGCCTCGTGACCCGGGGTGTCGATGAAGGTGATCTTGCGCTCTTCGTCGTTGACCTCGGTCGCGACCTGGTAGGCACCGATGTGCTGGGTGATGCCGCCGGCCTCGCCCGCGATGACGTTCGTCTTGCGGATGGCGTCGAGCAGTCGGGTCTTACCGTGGTCGACGTGGCCCATGACGGTGACGACCGGCGGGCGGACCACCAGGTCCTCGTCGTCGCCCTCGTCCTCGCCGAACTCGATGTCGAAGGACTCGAGCAGCTCGCGGTCCTCCTCCTCGGGGCTGACGATCTGAACCGTGTAGTTCATCTCGCTGGCGAGGAGTTCCAGCGTCTCGTCGGAGACGGACTGGGTCGCGGTGACCATCTCGCCGAGGTTCATCATGACCGCGACGAGCGACGCCGGGTTGGCGTTGATCTTCTCCGCGAAGTCGGTGAGCGACGCACCGCGCGACAGGCGAATGGTCTCGCCGTTGCCGCGAGGCAGCATCACACCGCCGACCGACGGGGCCTGCATGGCCTCGTACTCCTGACGCCTCTGCCGCTTCGACTTACGGCCACGACGCGCGGGACCGCCGGGACGACCGAAGGCACCCTGCGTGCCACCACGGCCACCGGGACCACCGGGACGACCACCGAAGCCGGGACGGCCACCGCCGCCACCGGGACCACCCGGACGACCGGCGAAACCGCCGCCACCGCCACCGGGACCGCCGGGACGGCCGGCGAAGCCGCCACCGCCACCGGGACCGCCGGGACGGCCGGCGAAGCCGCCGCCACCCGGGCGACCGCCGCCACCGGGACGACCGCCGCCACCGGGACCACGGCCACCGGGGCCACCGCCACCGGGACGCGGGCCGGCAGCAGGACGCTGCGGCATCATGCCGGGGTTGGGACGCGGACCACCGGGACCGCCGCCGGGACGCGGGCCGCCGCCCTGCGGGCGGGGCATGCCGCCCGGGGTGGGACGCTGACCGCCCGGAGCCTGCGGACGAGGACCGCCCGCCGCGCCCTGGGGACGGGGACCGCCCTGGCCCTGGCCCTGCGGACGCGGGGCGCCGCCGGGAGCACCGGGGCCGCCCGGACGCGGGGCGCCGCCCGGACGGGGCGCCTGCGGGCGCGCCATGCCGGTGGAGCCACCAGAGGTGAACGGGTTGTTGCCCGGACGGGGACCGGCCGGACGGGCACCGGGACGCGGGGCGCCGCCACCCGGGCGCGGAGCGCCGGAACGGTCACCGCGGTCACCACGGCCCTGGCCGGGGCCACCCGGACGCGGGGCGCCCGGACGCGGGGCCTGGCCGGCCGGACGCGGGGCGCCCGGACGCGGACCGGAGCCCTGGGAGGCGGCCGGTGCGGCGGGAGCCGACGGGGGCGCCGTGAACTCGGGCGTGGTCGGAGCCGGGGACGCCGGGGCGGGCCGCGGCGCGGGCTTCGGGCCCGGAGTGGGACGGGGGCCGGGAGTGGCCGGCGCGGCAGGAGCCGCGGGCTTCTCGGCGGCCGGCTTGGGGGCCGGCGGGCGCGGGGCGGCCGGACGGGCAGCCTGCACCGGGGAGGGGGCTGCCGGCTTCGCCGGGGCAGCCTTGCGTGCGGGGGCGGACTTGCCGCCTCCGTTGCCCTGCTGGAGGGCGTCCGTCAGCTTGCGGACAACGGGCGCTTCGATGGTCGAAGACGCCGAACGGACGAATTCACCGAGTTCCTGGAGCTTGGCCATGACGACCTTGCTCTCAACCCCGAACTCCTTGGCGAGTTCGTATACCCGGACCTTAGCCACTTCGCTCCTTTTAGGTCCGGGTTGCGGCCGGACCGTCGCTACTTCATGGGCGTACTCATCGCGTACTCATCGAGTGCTCATCGCAATCTCGACCTGCTTTCGACTCGCGAGGTACCAGGGCCGCACGGGGTTCCGTACGACGCTTCTTACGGTGTTGCCTGCTCAGCAACTGTTGTCTGCTCGACGTACCGGCGCAACGCCTTTGTGTCGAGCGCACCCGGGGCGCGCAGCGCCCGCGTGAACGCCCGGCGGCGTACCGCCTGGTCGATACAGACCAGGGCGGGGTGCACATACGCACCCCGGCCGGGCAGCGTACCGCGAGGATCAGGGACACATGCGTCCTTGATCGCCACGATGCGCAGCAGATCCGTCTTGGCCGCTCGCTCCCGGCACCCCACACACGTGCGTTCAGGGCATGCGCGGGCAGGCGTCCGGCCAGACACGGTTAAGTCTACCTCCCCGTACCGACCTCACCCCTTTGGGGCAGAGATCGAACAGTTGCTGCACACAGATCTGTCGTGTTCCTAGCGCCCTGCGGTCTGGATCTATTCCCCGGGCTGTTCGGTGTCCGGACGGATGTCGATCCGCCAGCCGGTGAGGCGGGCCGCAAGCCGGGCATTCTGCCCCTCCTTGCCGATCGCCAGCGACAGCTGGTAGTCCGGCACCGTCACGCGCGCGGAGCGGGCCGCCATGTCCACGACATCGACCTTGGACACCCGCGCGGGGGACAGCGCGTTCGCCACCATTTCCGCCGGGTCGTCCGACCAGTCGACGATGTCGATCTTCTCGCCGTTCAGCTCGCCCATCACGTTGCGCACCCGGCCGCCCATGGGGCCGATGCAGGCGCCCTTGGCGTTCAGACCCGACCGGGTGGAGCGGACGGCGATCTTGGTGCGGTGACCGGCCTCGCGCGCGATGGCCGCGATCTCGACCGACCCGTCGGCGATCTCCGGCACCTCCAGGGCGAACAGTTTCTTCACCAGATTGGGATGCGTCCGGGACAGGGTCACCGAGGGGCCGCGCACGCCCTTCGCCACTCGTACGACGTACGAGCGGAGCCGCATGCCGTGCGGGTACGTCTCGCCCGGCACCTGCTCCTGCACCGGCAGGATCGCCTCCAGCTTGCCGATGTCGACGAGCACGTTCTTGGGGTCGCGCCCCTGCTGCACCACGCCGGTGACGATGTCGCCCTCGCGGCCGGCGTACTCACCGAGCGTGGCGTCGTCCTCGGCGTCGCGCAGCCGCTGCAGGATGACCTGCTTGGCGGTGGTCGCGGCGATCCGGCCGAAACCGGACGGGGTGTCGTCGAACTCGCGGGGCTCCTGGCCCTCCTCGAGGTCCTCGGGATCCTCCTTCGCCCACACGGTCACATGTCCGGTCGCCCGGTTGAGCTCCACGCGCGCGTGTCGGCGGCTTCCCTCGGTGCGGTGGTAGGCGATGAGGAGGGCCGCCTCGATCGCTTCGACGAGCAGGTCGAAGGAGATCTCCTTCTCCCGAACCAAGCCCCGCAGGGCACTCATGTCGATGTCCACGGCTACGCCTCCTCCTCTTCCTTCATGTCCTTCTTGTCCTTGCGGCTGAACTCGACCTGGACGCGCGCCCTGGCGATGTCCTCGAAGGGCAGCCTGCGCGCCGTGGGCTTGCGCCCCTTGACCCCGGGCACCTCGAGGTCGACGCCCTCGTCGTCGACGGTGAGGATCCTGGCCACCAGCTCTTCGCCCTCGGCCAGCTGGAATCTGACCAGCCGGCCGGTGGCGCGCACATAGTGCCGGTGCTGTGTGAGGAGGCGTTCCGCGCCCGGGGTTCCGACCTCGAGGGTGTACTCGCCCTCGCCCATCGCGTCCGTCTCGTCGAGCTTCGCCGAGAGCACACGGCTCACATCGGCGATCCGGTCCAGGTCCGCTCCGGTGTCGGAGTCGACGACGACGCGCAGCACCCGCTTGCGTCCGACGGAGTCCACTGCGATCTCTTCGAGATCGAGGCCCTGGGAGGTGACGAGCGGTTCCAGCAGTTCTCGCAGCCTCTCGCTCTGGGTGGTGCTCATCCGGGTGACTCCTCGGCCGCGTGTGCTGTTGTGGGTTGGTCGCGTGTCTGGTCAAAGGGTATCCGGTCGCAGGGAGTGTTGCCGTCCACCTGTGTTCGAGCGGTGCCGATGAGTGGTCGGACACGTGTACGCGGGTACGGTGATCACGGGCGTGCCGCCCTGTCCTTTCGTACGAGCCTTCGAGGACGTCAGCCGTGCCGTTTCCCCTGTCTCCGCGCACCCGTTCGGGACCGCGCAGAAGGACCCTGCTCGCCTCGGCCGCGGGCGTCGCGTTCCTCACGGGCTGCTCCGGCGGACCCGAGGACTCCGGCGCCACCGGCGGCAGTCCGTCCGTCACCGACCGGGCACGCGCGCGTGCGGCCCGGGACAGCGGCGGACTCGTGGACGAGTACGACGCGGTGATGGCCGTACATCCCGCGCTGGCCGAGCGGTTGCGGCCGTTGCGGGACGAGACCGCGCGGCATGCCGAGGCGTTCGGGGACACGACGGCGAAGGCGTCGCCCACGGTTTCCGCACCGTCCTCGGCACCGTCCCCGGTGCCGAGCAGCGAGAAGGCTGCACTCGCGCGGCTCGCGGGCGCCGAGCGGGCGCTCGCGGACCGGCGGGCCGAGGCGCTGCTCGACCTGCCGGGCGAACTGGCACGGCTGTTGGCCTCGGTGGCGGCGGCCGGGGCGGCGCACGCGTACCTGCTGACGGAGGGTGAGAGATGAGCGAGGCGGAGGACGGGGAGCTGCGGGCACTCCAGGCGGCGCTGGCCGCCGAGCACGCCGCCGTGTACGGGTACGGGGTGGTCGGCGGGAGGATCGACGAAGGTCGGCGCACGGAGGCGCGGGCGGCGTACGACGCCCATCGCGCGCGGCGTGACGCTCTGGTGCGCGCGGTGCGGGACCTGGGCGGTGAGCCGGTCGCCGCGGCCGGCGGATACGCGTTGCCGTTCCCGGTGACGGACTCGACGACGGCCGTACGGCTCGCCGCCGAGCTGGAGGAACGTGTGGCCGGCGTGTACTCCGACCTGGTGCGGGCGGCCGGGGGCGGGCTGCGGGGCACGGCCGTGGCAGCGCTGCGGGAGGCGGCGGTGCGGGCGGTGCGCTGGCGCGGCGGGAGCGTAGCCTTCCCTGGTCTCGCCGAGCGGGCGGTCACGGACCCGGGGCCGGAAACGGCCACTCCCCCGGCCTCGGCACCGCCTTCGGCTTCGGCGCCGGCGGCGTAACCCGTACAGAAAGGAATCGACTCGCGTATGGCTTTCGAACCGCCGCGGCGTCTGGTCAGGGCGCTCGGTGAGAGCGCACCGGACGGTGACGCCTGGTTGGAGAAGCTGCCGGAGGTCGCCCGACGGGCCGTTGCTCTACGCGAGTTGACCGTGGAACGCGTGCAGGTGCCGGGCGGGCGGAGCAGCCTGGTGCTGCTGGTGCGGCGGGCGGACGGGACGCCCGCGGTGCTGAAGCTGGCGCCGCCCCGGGCCCGGCCGGAGAGCGAGGGGGCCGCGCTTGCGCACTGGGGCGGTCTGGGCGCCGTACAGCTGCTCGAACCGGTCGCCGACGACGGCGCGCTGCTGCTGGAGCGGCTGCATCCGGATGTGTCGGTGCGGTCGCTGCCGGAGGCGAAGGCGCTGCTGGAGGCGGCGGGCACGCTGCGGCGGCTGTGGGTGGCGCCGCCGGGAGAGCACACCTTCGAGACCGTGGCCGAGCGGACCGGGCGGCAGGCCGAGGCGATGCGGGCGAGTGTCGCGGCCGACCCGGATGTGGCGCCGCTGGTCGATGCGGCGCTCGCGGCCCGTGCGGAGCTGCTGAGCGCACCGCCCGAGCACCGGCTGCTGCACGGCACCTTCCGGCAGAGCAAGGTGCTCGCCGGTGACCGGATGCCGTGGCTGGCGGTGGGGCCGGACCCGGTGGTCGGGGAGTGCGCGTTCGATCTGGCCCGCCTCGTCCGCGACCGGGTGGAGGACCTGATCGCCTCGCCCTCGGGCGCCGCGACGACCCGCCGGCGCGTCAAGCGCCTCGCCGAGTCCCTGGACGTCGACCAGGAGCGGCTGCGCGGCTGGACGCTGTTCCGGGCCGTGGAGTCGGGGGTGCGGGCCCGCCGGGTGGGGCGGACTCAGGACGGAGAACTGCTGCTGGAGTTCGCGGGCTGGTTGTGAGGCCCGCCGGGCGCTTCCGGGGACGAGCAGCTTCCGCCGTCCGTCCCCGGAGGCCGCAAGGTCACGCCGTGAGGCGGGCGATCGCCTCGTCGACCGGGAGTTCCTCGCGCTCGCCGGTCCTGCGGTCCTTCAGCTCGAGCACGCCCTCGGCGGAGCGGCGGCCGGCGACCAGGATCTGCGGGACGCCGATCAGCTCGGAGTCGGTGAACTTCACGCCCGGCGAGACGCCGGCCCGGTCGTCGACCAGGACGCGAACGCCGGCCGCGGCGAGCTTCTCGGCGACCTCGAGGGCGAGCTCGGTCTGCAGGGCCTTGCCGGCGGCGACGACATGCACGTCGGCCGGGGCGACCTCCTTGGGCCAGCACAGGCCCTTGTCGTCGGCGGTCTGCTCGGCGAGGGCGGCCACCGCGCGGGAGACGCCGATGCCGTAGGAACCCATCGTCACCCGGACCGGCTTGCCGTTCTGGCCGAGGACGTCGAGCTTGAGGGCGTCGGTGTACTTGCGGCCCAGCTGGAAGATGTGGCCGATCTCGATGGCGCGGTCCAGCTTGAGGCCGGTGCCGCACTTCGGGCAGGGGTCGCCCTCCTGGACCACGACCACGTCCACGTACTCGTCGACCTCGAAGTCACGGCCCGCGACGACGTTCTTCGCGTGCGTGTGTTCCTTGTTGGCGCCCGTGATCCACGAGGTGCCGGGGGCCACGCGCGGGTCGGCGAGGTACTTGACCTTCTCGCCCAGACCCTGCGGGCCGACGTAGCCACGGACCAGGTCCGGCCGGCCCGCGAAGTCCGCCTCGGTGACCATCTCGACGACGGCCGGGGCGAAGTGTGCCTCGACCTTGTCCATGTCGACCTCGCGGTCGCCGGGGACGCCGACGGCGACGATCTCGCCGTCCACCTTGACGAGGAGGTTCTTCAGGGTGGCGGAGGCCGGGACGCCGAGCGATGCGGCGAGGGTCTCGATGGTGGGGGTGTCCGGGGTCGGGATCTCCTCGGCGGCCGGGACGTCGGCGGCGTCCACCGGCTTGAGCTCGTACGAGATCGCCTCGGTGTTGGCTGCGAAGTCGCAGTGGGGGCAGTCCGCGAAGGTGTCCTCGCCGGCGCCGGCCGGGGCGAGGAACTCCTCCGACTTCGAGCCGCCCATCGCGCCCGCGGTCGCGGCGCAGATGCGGTAGTCGAGGCCGAGGCGCTCGAAGACCTTCTGGTAGGCCTGGCGGTGCAGGGCGTACGACTGGGCGAGGCCCTCGTCGGCGAGGTCGAAGGAGTAGGAATCCTTCATCAGGAACTCGCGGCCGCGCAGGATGCCGGCCCGGGGCCGGGCCTCGTCGCGGAACTTGGTCTGGATCTGGTAGAGGATCACCGGCAGGTCCTTGTAGGAGGACGCCTGGTCCTTCACGAGGAGGGTGAAGATCTCCTCGTGGGTGGGGCCGAGGAGGTAGTCGCCGCCCTTGCGGTCCTGCAGGCGGAACAGCTCGGGGCCGTACTCGTCCCAGCGGCCGGTCGCCTCGTACGGCTCCCTCGGCAGCAGGGCGGGGAGCAGCACCTCCTGGGCGCCGATCGCGTCCATCTCCTCACGGACGATCCGCTCCACGTTGGCGAGGACCTTCTTGCCGAGCGGCAGCCAGGTCCACACCCCGGCGGCGGTACGGCGGACGTAGCCGGCGCGGACGAGCAGCTTGTGGCTGAGGACCTCGGCGTCCGCCGGGTCGTCGCGCAGCGTCTTCGCCATCAACTGGGACATGCGCTGGACCGGTGCGTTCGCCATCGTTCTCGTACTCCTGCCGGATGGGGGTCCCCCCGCTCGTGCGAAGCCGAGAGTGGGGGAGGGTGATGGCAAGGAGGTTAGCCGGGCGGTGCCGGACGGTGGAAATCGGTTAACCGCGGCGGCGGAGCGGGAGGGGGGCGCCCATCACGGCGTACGGCTTGGGGGCGCTGGGGAAGAAGACCTGGCGGGCGAGGTCGACGTAGCCGAGGGAGTGGTACAGGCCGCGGGCCGGGCTGTCGGTGTCGATGGCGGAGAGGATGGAGCGGGGCTCGTCGGCGGTGTCGGTGATCGCGGTGATCAGGCCACGGCCGATACCGCGGTTCTGGTAGCGCGGATGCACATGCAGCTCGGTGATCACGAAGGAGTTGTCGAGCCAGTCGTCGAGGCCCTGGGCGCGGAGGTAGGGCTCGACGATGGTGGACCACCAGTGGGTGCGGTCGTTGGGCATGCCGTACACAAAACCCACGAGGCGTCCGTCGGGGGTGGTGGCGCCGAGGGCGCGGGCGCCCGGGTAGGTCATGTGCCGCAGCACGATCTGCCGGCGTACGGCGATCTCGTCGGCGCCGAGGCCGAACGCCACCGCTTGGACGGCGAGGGCTTCGTCCACCCTGGACGGGAGGTCGAGAGGGCCGATCACGATGTCTTCACGGTGGTGGGGGTCGTGACCGGGAAAGCGCATGGAGGGAGCGTACAGGGGGTTACTGTCCTCGTCCCGGTGCAGGTGAGTGGGGGCCGGTCGCGCAGTTCCCCGCCCCCCTGGGTCGGTTCAGAACAGGATGCTCATGAAGGCACCGACCTCCTGGAAGCCCACCCTTCGGTACGTCCGCCGCGCCGCCGTGTTGTAGTCGTTGACGTACAGGCTGACCACCGGGGCGACGTCGGTGAGGGCGTAACGCAGGACCGCTGCCATGCCGGGAGCCGCAAGGCCCCTCCCCCGGTACTCGGGGGCCACCCACACGCCCTGGATCTGGCAGGCGCGGTCGGTCGCGGCGCCGATCTCGGCCTTGAAGACGACCTTGCCGTGCTCGTCGAGGCGGGCGAAGGAGCGGCCGGAGCCGACGAGTTCGGCGACGCGGGCCTGGTAGAGGAGACCGCCGTCACCGGCCAGCGGGGAGACGCCGACCTCCTCCGTGAACATCGCCACGCAGGCCGGCATGATCGTCTCCATCTCGTCCTTGCGGACGCGGCGGACGTAGGGGTCCGGGGCGATGTCGGCGGGCATGCGGTCGGTGACCATGAGCGGCTGGTGTGCGCGGACCTCGCGGGCCGGGCCCCACTGCGGTTCGAGGAGACGCCACAGCTGGGCGGTGGGTTCGGCGGGGCCCACGATGGAGGAGCAGCGGCGGCCCGCCCTTCTCGCCCGGTCGGCGAAGGCGCGGACCGCGCGGGGCGTGGCACAGATGGGGACGAGGTTGGCGCCCGCGTAGCACAGGGACGTCAGCATGCCGTCCTCGTACCAGCCCCACATCTCGCCGCCGAGCCGCCAGGGGTCCAGTCCGGCGACCTGGACCCGGGACGTCACGAAGGCGTTCGCCACGGGCTCACGGTCGAGGACGGCGAGCGCGGCGTCCAGGTCGCTCGGTTCGAGGACCCGGGAGGTCGTCTGGGTCAGCACGGGCGGGGCCTCAGGGTCGGATCTGCTGGTCCCCGCACTGTACCTGCGGAAGCTTTGCCGCGCCGCCCTGTGTGGGTTGCCGCTCGTTTGAAGGTGATCGTCGGCCACCTCCCGCCCTGGGGGCTGCCGCCCCCGGACCCCCGCTTCGGCCCTGAACGGGCCTCGTCCTCGAACTCCCTCGCTCTCGGCTTCGCTCGAGCGGGGGGGACCCCCACGACGGGCTGAGAATGCCGACCGGCGCCGAAAGCAAACCCTCAGCCCGCCACCGACACCGACGGCTCGCCCGACGTCACCCCGTCCGTCTCCATCTGCTCGGCCAGCTTCATGGCCTCTTCGATCAGCGTCTCGACGATCTTGAACTCGGGGACGGTCTTGATGACCTCGCCCTTGACGAAGATCTGCCCCTTGCCGTTGCCGGAGGCGACGCCGAGATCCGCCTCGCGGGCCTCGCCGGGACCGTTCACCACACACCCCATGACCGCGACGCGCAGCGGGACCTCCATGCCCTCAAGGCCGGCGGTGACCTC
>NZ_JBHWJT010000037.1:0-64543 GCF_042731325.1 Streptomyces sp. NPDC059866
TGTCGAAGGCCACATCAACCGGATCAAGATGCTCAAACGACAGATGTATGGCAGAGCCGGTTTCGCCCTCCTCCGCAAACGCGTCCTCCTGGCCCCACGAAGTGACGTCCGGTCACCCCATCACGAAAATCTTGACTGAGCCCATCGCCAACCCGGCCTCGTCCTCGAAGACGATGGAGGCCCCGAGCGCCGCCGCGGTGCTTCCACCTGCGGCCACACGTCCTTCTTCCAGAGCTCGACCGCGTGTTCGTCACGTTCCCGTGCGCGACGGGCGGGGCTCTGCCAGGACCAGCCATGGCGGTGCAGGAGCCGCCACACTCCCGCGATCGAGCAACTGACCTTGAACTGGCGGCCGATCAGCGTTCTGACGCGTTCCAGCGTCCACCGCTGGTCTTCCCAGCCATGCGCGGCCGGCCCTTTGGCCAGCTCCTGTTCCAGCAGGGCGAACCGTTCGTCCGACAGCTTCGGCAGTTTCGCGGGTCCCTTCGATTTCAGACCCTCCATGCCGCCTTCACGCCAGTTGCGGCGCCATTGCTCCACCGAACGCTCGCTCACCCGCAGGTCCTTGGCGATGTCCGAAGTCCTGTCACCTCGTGCGAACCTCTGCCCGGCCTCCAGCCGGATCACCTCACGCGCAGCCCGCCGCTCAGCAGTCAGGCCCCCACCATCCGCGTACCGCATAACACCGGCATACCGCAGGGATCACCCAACGTCACCACTCGAACGCAAACCGAAAAGGTCAGTAGGCACTGTCCGGCGGATCATGTGGCCGTGATGGCACCAAGTTAGTTCTCGCGGGCCGGGCTGCGCCCGCTTGTGAGGCGTTTCTGCCCCTCGGGCATGGGCAGGACCGCCAGTGCGGTGTCTGCAATGTTCCGCAGCGTCTCCGGGTCCAGGCCGGCCTTGCCTACCGCCTCGATACCGCGGACCACCGTCAACAGCAGTGCCGCCAACCGCTCCGGATCCGCAGCGCTATCGATGTCGCCGTGGCGCTGGGCGGCGCTGATCTCCGTCCGCAGCAGGGTCAGCAGTGCCGTCATGGTCTCGGCCGACCGTCCGGCGACCGTCGGATCGTGCTGGGCCAGTTCCGCCGCGCCCTTGGCCAACAGGCACCCGCGGCGCTCGGTGTCTGAGGCGGTGTTCTCCGCCATTAGGTGCACGTATCCCGACAGCCGGGCCAAGGCCTCTGCGTCCGGGCCACCTGCCAGCCGCCCTTCGGCCACCTCAACGACTGCGGTGCACCAGTCGCCAAACACGCGGTGGAACAGCTTGCCCTTGTCGCCGAATGCGCCGTACAGGCTGCCCTTGCCCAGGCCGGTCGCCTGGGCGATGTCGTCCATCCGGGTTCCTGCATAGCCGGTCGCCCAGAACTGTTCCCGGGCCCGCTCCAGGACTTGGCGTTCGTCGAACTCGCGTGGTCTCGGCATGGTCTCAGCCTAACCATTCTTGACTCGATCGTCCATTACTGTCTACGTTATGGACGATCCATTCCATAACTGAAGGGGTTCGACATGCCAGGCGTGCTGCAGGAGAAGGTGGCCGTGATCACCGGAGGGACCAGCGGGATCGGGCTGGCCATCGCCCACCGCTTCGTCCGGGAGGGCGCACGGGTCTTCGTGACCGGCCGGGACATCGACCGCCTCGAAGCGGCAGTCAAGGAGATGGGCCCTGCGGCCACCGGCGTACGATCCGACGTCTCGGTCCTGGCCGACCTGGACGCGCTCTACGCGCGAGTCCGCGAGGAGGCCGGACGCATCGACGTGCTGGTGGCCAACGCGGGAATCGTCGCGGACGCCGCGCTCGGCGCCCACACCGAGGCGAACGTCGACCTGACGCTCGCCGTCAACGTCAAGGGCCCACTATTCACCGTTCAGAAGGCGCTTCCGCTGCTGGCGGAGAACGCCTCCATCCTGGTCGTCGGCTCGAGCAACAGCGTGCGGCCCAATGAGCAACTCGAGGTCTACAGCGCCTCGAAGGCGGCGGTGAGCAACCTCGTGCACAACTGGGCCCGGCAGTCGCGGGAGCGCCGATTCCGGGTCAACGTGCTCAGCCCGGGACCCACGCGGACCCCTGGCCTGCTGGGCGCCGCGGGGCCGGACGTCGACCAGTTCGCCGAGGCCGTCGTGCCACTGGGGCGGCTGGCTGACGCCGAGGAAATCGCCGAGGCCGCCCTCTTCCTGGCTTCGGACGCCTCGTCGTTCGTCACCGGCGCCGAACTCTTCGCCGACGGCGGCTACACCCGGGCCTGAACGACGGCCGGTGGTGCACATCCAGTTCCCTCGAAGCGATGGGACGCACTCCCGGCCGCGCGTGTGCGTCGTACGAGGCCCAGTGCGCCCGAAGCAACGAGATCGTGGCCGCGGCCTCTTTGGATGACGTCGGCCGCCACCCCGACTGCCGCTCCGGCAACGCCAACCTCCGCTGGATGCTCATCCATCTCGTCGAGGAGACCGGACGGCACGCAGGGCACGCGGACATCGTGAGGGACTGCTTGACGGGGCGAAGGGGTACTACTAGGTCTCTCCGGTGGGTCGCGACCGGAGCCAAAGTCGGATCGAGGCAACGGTGACGGTGCCGTAGAAGACGTAGGCGCGTTTGTCGAACCTCGTCGCCACAGCCCGGAAGCTCTTGAGGGCATTGATCGTCCGCTCCACCTCGTTCCTGCGTTTGTAGATCGTCCTGTCGAAGCCAGCGGGCCGACCGCCCCTGCTGCCTTTGTGCTGTCGGTTGGCCCGCTGGTTCTTCGGTTCGGGGATCGTGTGCTTGATCTGGCGTTGCCGCAGGTAGCGGCGGTTGCGACGGGATGAGTAAGCCTTGTCTCCGCCGAGGTGGCCAGGCCGAGTCCGCGGTCGCCCGCCATCCCGGCGGGCGACACGGACACGCTCCATGACCGGGATGAGCTGCGGAGCGTCGCCCACTGCCCCGGGGTGATCAGCAAGGCGAGTGGGCGGCGTCCGCCCTCACCGGCAAGGTGGATCTTGCAGGTCAGGCCGCCCCGTGAGCGTCCCAGGCCCTCATCGGGGCGGTGCTGCAGGGGCGTGTGTCTTTTCCCGGAAGCCGCGGGGGTTTCTTACGTGCTCCCGCGGCGTGTTGGTGGGCCCGGCAGGAGGTGGAGTCCACGCTCACCATGGACCAGTCGATGCGGCCTTCCGCGTCAGCATCGGCGAGGACAGCCGCGAAGAGCTTGTCCCATGTGCCATCTGCTGACCAGCGCCGATGCCGCTCGTACACGGTCTTCCACCGACCGAAACGCGCAGGCAGATCCCGCCACGGTACCCCGGTGCGCTGCCGGAACAGAATCCCGTTGATCACCCTGCGATGACTCTCCCAACGGCCCCCGCGCTGACCGGACTTCGGTAGATGCGGCTTCAGCCGAGCCCATTCTTCATTTGTGAGATCTCCCCGCCCCATGAGCATGCCAACGAACCAAGGCTGGGGCAGTCACAAGATCCGCCGGACACGGCCTAGCCACAATGCCGTTGCATTACGCGCCTGCGGGTTGGGGTCTTGTGATGAGGATGGCTTGGGTGCCGGTGCGGGTGGGTTGGGGCCAGGCATGGTGTTCAGCCCGTTTGAGCCGGTAGTTGGACATCTTGCGTTTCACGACTCGGGGCTGGCTGCGCAGACGTCTGACGGGCAGGAGCCGTTCCAGGAGGTCCTGCTCGAGCATCAGCAGGGCTGTGACCAGGAGGTCAGGGGGAAAAACTGCCCGGCGTGACGGTCACGCTGCGTCGGGCAGAGCGCAGGGTTTCGGTGAAGGAGACCCGGTCGGGATCCAGGCCACGGGTGGCCGCCGTTCTCAGCATGAGCTCACGCAGGGCGTGGTGGACCAGCAGGTGCGCCCAGATCTGCTGGCGGACACCATCAGGGGTTTTGCTGCTGAGGACGACCCGGGCGCCGCGCTGATGGGTTTTGATCTCGGCGAAGACGGACTTGACCTCCCAGCGTTCGCAGTAGAGCGCGGCCAGTTGCCGGGCCGGATACCGTCGGGCGTCCAGCAGCGTGGTGACCAGGCGGTAGCCGTCAGCTGCGCCCTCACCGACCTGGTCCTTGAGCTGGTAGGCCAGGACATGGACTACGACCGGCTCCTGCCGGGCAGGGCCGCCACTGGCGCGGATCTGTGAGAGCCACGACCCGTCACGGAACTGCTTGATCACCGGCAGGACACGGTTGGCGGGCACCCGCCACAGCAGATCGGCGCCGGTGGCGGTGAATGCCTGCCACAACGGGACACCGAGGAACTCACGGTCGGCCAGGACGAGCTGGCCGGGACCGGCCGAACGGGGCAGGCGGCCGACCAGGGTGACTTCCCCGGTGCGGCAGCCGGCGAGTTCCGCGTCCAGCAGCGCATGACTGCCCACCTCCACCAGCGCAGCCATCCGCACCTGGGGAAACGCGCTCTGGCCCGTCCCGCGGCCGCTGCCCGGACGTCCGAACGCGGCCTCGTTGGCTTCGGTGTCCGCGACGTCCCAGCAGGTGCCGTCCACGGCCAGCAGCCGCAAGCCACGCCAGAACGCGCCGGGCGTCGCCTCGGTGGCCATCGGCTTGGCTGTCGTGGCGAACAGCACCCGCAAGGGCTCTGAGCCCAGCCGCTGCCGGGCCCGAAACAGCGAGGACTTCGCCGGCACGTGCCAGCCGCTCAGCAGCCCCTGGCCCCGCAGACCCTGGACCAGGTGCCGCATCACTTCCAGATACGGAGCCGGAGAGAACAGCTCCAGCCCCAGCACGAAGTACACCACCAGCCGTGCGGGAAGGAGCCGTTTGCGTTGTTCTGCGCACCCGCAAGCGGCTACCACCCGATCCACCAACCCCGGCGGATACACCCAGGTCAACAGCCCCAGACCCGATAACTCAGACACACTCGCCGACACCCGAACCACCCCCGGGACCACCACCGAGCAGCCTACGCCCGCGGCCTAAAACAACGGCATTGGGCCTAGCCAGACTCGGCCTTCGCGGCGAATTCCCACTTGCCGTGTGGCACGCGGTAGACGACGTGGCCGGGCTCGGACCGTACATACTCCGCCCAGTGCGGCGCGGCCGTGTCCTGCCGCCGGGCCGCCGGCACATGTACCTCGGCCTCCGCGCCCACTGGCACCTCGACCGCAAGGCGCAGACTGTCGCCGGAGCGCGCCCAGTCGACCGAAGCTCTGCCTCTCACTGTCCGGATCGACGTACGTGCCCAGTCCACTCCCGTACGGGCGTCGGGGCGTACGGTGAAGGTGTGGTAGCCCGCATCACCGGGACGCAGGCCGGCGACGTTCTCGTGGAGCCACTGCGCGACCGTGCCGTGGAAGTAGTGGTCGCGCGAGCGTGAGTCGAGCTGCCACATTTCCCACATGGTGTCGGCGCCTTGATCGAACCAGTATCCCCAGCTCGGGTAGGTTCGCTGGGTGGCGATGGCGTGGGCGACCTCCGGGTGTCCCTCGGCGGTCAGTGCCCGCAGCAGCACGCTGGTGCCCAGCGCGCCGGTGTTGAGGTGGTTGCCACGGGTGGCGATGTCGTCGACGAGGCTCTTGGTGACGCTCGCGCGAGCGGATGTGGGAACGAGGCCGAAGACGAGCGGTATCGCGTTGCTGGTCTGCCGGTATCCAGGGTCCCTGCTGGTGCGGTAGTGACCGGCTGTCGGGTCGAGAAAGGCGGTGTTGAAGGCGGACTTGAGGCCCTCGGCCGCGGCGCGGTAGCGGTCCGCGGTCGCTTTCTCACCAAGGACGTCGCCCATCTCCGCGGTGTGGATGAGGGCCCGGTGCAGATAGGCGGTGGCGGTCAGCCGGGTGTCCTCAGGTGGGTTGCCGCCGTAGCCGGGCGGCAGGAAGTCGCCCAGCGCGGTGACGGCGAGACCGTCGCGCAGTCGGGAGAGCTCCCAGTCGAGATAGCGGGTGAGCGTCGGCCAGTGGCTTTGGGCGAGATGGTCGTCGCCGTACACCCGGTACATCTCCCGGATCACGAAGGGGTAGACGGTCGTCCATTCCGGCGATGGCCCCAGTTCGTTGTAGCCCCAGCCGCCGCTGGGGACGATGACCGGAAGATGGCCGTCGGCGAGCTGGCTGTCTGCGAGGTCGCCGAGCCACTTGGACAAGAAGCGGTGGACCCCGAACGCATACGCCATGACGGGTGCCCCGAGCTGGGCGTCGCCGGTCCAGCCGTTCTTCTCGTACATCGGCGTGTCGGTCGGGATACCGTGGAGGTTGTTGAGGATCGTGCGCCGCATCGCCTTGTCGAGCCGTTCGTAGAACGGCTCCGAGCAGCGGAACTCGCTTACTTCCTCGACCCTTGTGTGCACGACCCTGCCGAGGACCTGATCGGGAGTGGGGCGATGCGGCAGCCCGCTGACCTGGACGTAACGAAAGCCCTTGTAGGAGAACTTGGGTTCCCAGACCTCCTCGCCGCTTCCTGCGCACACGTACTCGTCCGTCTGGAAACGCCCTGGGACATGGTCCGTCTGGGCATGCACGCTGCCGTCGTCCTTGAGTTTCTCGCCGTGCACCAGGCGGATCGTGGTCCCGGCATCGGCGGTGACAGTGAGCCGGGTCCAGCCCGCCAGGGTGCGGCCCATGTCGACGACATACACGCCGGGGCGAAGCTCGCTGATGGCGGTGGGGCGGATGGTCTCGGTCACCTCGATGGGATCGTGCGGCTGGGCGCGCACGGTTCCCTTCGGGGCGCTTTGCACGGCGGCGGCCCGCCAGCCGCTGTCGTCGAAGCCGGGCCGAGTCCAGCCGTGCGGCGCGTGCCGTGCGTCGTAGGTCTCGCCCGCGTAGAGGGAGTTGGTGAGAGTCGGGCCCTCGGTGATCCGCCAGTCGGGGCCCGAGGCGACGGTGGTGCGGGTGCCATCGGGGTGGTCGATCTCCAACTGGGCGAGGAGCCGGGGCTCCCCGTGCCAGGGAGGGGTGTGCCAGTTCCACACGTTCGCAGTGGTCATGCCGAAGAAGCCCCGGCCCAGGGTGACGCCGATGGCGTTGACTCCACGGTTGATTCGCTCCGTGACGTCGTGGACTGCGTAAAGGACAGTCTCGTCGTAGTCGGTGAAGCCGGGGTCGAGGACCTGGCGGCCAACCCGTCGGCCGTTGATCTCCGCGTCGTAGTAGGCCAGTCCGCTGATGTACAGCCGGGCGCGCGCGATCGGCTTGCGTACGGTGAACTCCCGGCGCAGCAGCGGCGCGGGCAGCTCCGGTGTGCCGATGCTGACGCCCCGGCCCCACGGCCCCTCGCCGTACGGTGCGAGAACGGTGGCAGGGGCCCAGGCGCTGTCGTCGTGGTCGGGCCGCTGCCAGCCTTCCTGCTCGGTTTCGCCGGCCCGCCATCCCTCTCCGGTGACGAGCTGGTGGCTGCCTGAACTCGTCTCCACGTCGAGCCGGAGCAACAGACCGGCCGGATTGACGCCGCTGCCCCGGTTGGTGGCGACGACAGCCACCACGACCCGTCGGCCCGCCGCACGCACCTGCTCGGTGACATCGGCCGTGTGAGCGGTGCGCCAGCTGTCCGTGCGCTCCGGCTGGTGCAGCACCTGATGCCCGTCGAGATGGAGCGTGAAGTCGTCGTCGGCGGTGACGGTCATTCTCGCCCGGGTGACGGCAGCGTCGGCAGGCAGCTCAAGTGCAGCCCGGAACCAGCGCGGTCCGACCGGCGTGCTCCAAAGGGGCGGGCCCGGCGCCCAGATCCATGAGGTGCCCTCGACGCCGGGCGGCGCCGGTGGTGCGTCCGCGCCGATCCAGCGGGCCTGCCAGCCATCGGCGGGCAGCGCGGTCTCCCACCAGCGCACCGCACTCCAGGCTGAGGCGCGCCCATGCTCGTCCCAGACGCGGACCTGCCAGTGGTAGCGGGTACGGTCGCGCAGCCCAGGGCCTGAGTAGGGGACCCCCACCGTACGGTCGGAGTCGACACGGCCGGAGTCCCAGAGCGGCCGACGGCTCAGGTTGCCGCGGTCGGCGGCAACGCGAACCTGGTACGCGCTCTGCCGCGCCCCATGGCCGTCGGCGGCGAGCTCCCAGCTCAGGCGGGGAATGGCGGAGTCCGTGCCCAGGAGATTCTCCGCGTATTCGACCGTGGTCCGCTCGACGCGCAGCCGCCCGGCTCGTGGGCCGGGCTGGTGAGGAGTTTTCGCGGCTGCTTGATTCACGGTGGTGTACGACGACGTCGCCCCCACCGCCGCCGTTGCCACGGCGGCGCGCAAAAAGACACGACGATTCCAGCTTCGGCTCATGACGCTTCGCTCTCTATGCGGGTGGAGCGTGAAGAAGGGAGAAAAAGAGGGTTCAACGAGCCTGGGTCAGCGCGCCTGGCGCGCGGGCTTTGTGGGGGAGGAACCCCTGACGATCAGGACGCGAGTGTCGAAGGACAGGGCCTTGGCGGTCTCGACGACCTGCTGGGCGGCGATCGACAGACCGCGGACGAGCCGCTCGGCATCGAGTGCGACGCCCAGCCGGCCCATCAGTGCGGCAGCCCTTTCGTGGACGGCGTGATGGTCGATGCGGCACAACGCGCCGAGCAGCTGACGGCCTATGAAGATGTTCTCGGTGGCGGAGAGCTCGGGAAAGAGATGTGTGGTCCTGGCAGAGGACCGTGATGCCGGCGTCCCGCGCGTCGGCCGGCCCGTGGATGACGTCCGGCGCGCCGTTGAGCAGGACCGTTCTGGAATCGGGACGGCGCATCCCGGCGAGGATCTTGATGAGAGGCGATCTTCTGGCCCGTTCTCCCCGGCGAGGGCATGGACTTCGTGGGGGAGAAGGCTCAACGAGACACCCTGCAGGGTCCGTACGGATCCCATGGGCTTGGAGATGTCTTTCGGCGCCAGTGTCGGGACGGAGCCCGGATCGGGCTGGTGCATGGGAGCTCCTCACCATGAGCAGGCCAGCATCCCCGGATGCCATGAAAGGTTTCAAGCAAAACTTTGCATCGGAAGCTAGAGGTGGCGACCGTGTGAAGTCAATGGGTCTGCACCACCAAGTTCGCTGCCTGATAAGGGACATAAATCCCTGCGATAGCAAGCCGATTGACCACTTGACGTTTCTTGGTGATCTTTCTAGGTTTCCATCTTGAAACGATTCATGCTCTGACTTGAGACAACTGCGCGCCGCAGCGACCTGGCTCCTGGACCAGCGCACGGTGCCGCGCCATCAGAGCGTGAAGCTCTTCAGTCAGGGTTTCCACAACTACCTGGGGCAGCTGATCCCGCGGATCGGGCAGCTCGCCGAGGTCCTGCCCCCGGACGACGTTCCGAGGGTGGCGCTGGCCGGTGTCGGCGAGGCCCGGCGGCGTCTGGAGGAGCCCGAGTCCGTGGGCCTGCACGGCGAGGTCGACCGTGTCAGGCGGCTCGCCCGGTCCATCGTGGCCCCGTGTGATCACTTCGACACGCTGACCGGCCTGGTGATGTGCCTGGCCTGCGACAAGCCGATCGAGGCGGGTGATGCTTGGGTGCCGTACGACCAGGTCAGCCCTTCCGGCGGCGTGGCACGGGCCGGCCGGATCCACTGCCGCTGCGCGAACGCGCCACGCCGTCACTGACGCGGCACCCACCCCGGGGAGGGGCCCACGGCGACCGCAGGGTCAGGGTCGCACCACGAAACGCCCCTCCCGTCGGAGTACCGCAAGACTCCGGCGGGACGGGTCCCAGAACTCTGGCCCCGAGCCCGCCCCGAGCAGGTCGAGGCGATCGCCCGACAAGTTCCCGCCTACCGCGCGGCTGACCCGGCGACCGTGACCGTCTTTGCGCGCACCGTCTACGCCGCGTGGGAGGAATGGGAGCGTATGCGCCCGCTGCCTCACCGTGCTGCGCTCACTGCTGCGGCCCGAGACTGGGCAGCGTGCCGTGAGGCCGGGTCCACAATCCGCACGCTCTGAACCGGGGCTTCGGGCGCCCTGTGCGTCAGTAGACGGACAGGCCGTGGATGGCGAGGACTTCCTGGATGGGCTGGTAGTAGGTGGTCCCGCCGGTGGCGCAGTTGCCGGAACCGCCGGAGAGGATGCCGATGACCTTGTCGCCGGCGTAGAGCGGGCCGCCGCTGTCGCCGGGTTCGGCGCAGATGTTGGTCTGGATGAGTCCGTAGACGGTGGTGCCGCCGCCGTAGTTGACGGTTGCGTTCAGCGCGGTGACCCTGCCGCAGTGGACACCGGTGGTCGCGCCGCGGCGGCAGACGCTCTGGCCGACGTAGGCGGTCGCGGTGCCGGTGACGTCGATGGTTCCGATCGTGCCGGGGTGCGGCACGGCCGCGTTGGCGTAGCGTACGACGCCGAAGTCGTCGCCCGGGAAGCTGCTGCTGGTGGTGGGGCCGATCGCGGTGGTCTGGGCGGAACTGGTGTACCAGGTGGACGTGGTGTCCGTGCAGTGCCCGGCGGTGACGAAGTAGTACGTGGTTCCGCTGCGCACGTTGACCCCCGCCGAGCAGCGCAGGCCGGAGGCGTAGACGCCGTCGCCGCCCGACACGAGGGTGCGGAGCCTGCCGTCCTGCCGTTCGAGGGTCATACCACCGGCGAAACGCGCGGCGACCTGTCGGAGCCGGGCGAGATCGGTGTCCGTCACCGTGGAGTCGGCGTGGACCCGCAGTGTCCCGTTGCGCTGGTCCACGGCCCAGGCCGTCCCGGCGATCCCCAGGGCCTCGACGGCCGAGGCGGTGCGTGCCGGTGCGTAGGGTGAGGCCTGCGTCGCGGGTGCCGTCACTGTGTCGGCCTCAGGCGCGGCGGCCGCGCCCGTTGCGGACACGGCGAGGAAGGTCACGACGAGCAGGCTCAGTGCGCGGGCGGTCGGCCGGAAACGTCCCATGGTGGTACGGCGTGCTCTCATCGCCCACAACTCCCCGAAGACCGTCGAAGGGTTGGTCAGGTGTGCTGGGTTTCGGTGCGGTGATGCCGGTGTGATGCAGCGTGTCTGCGCCGACCGTTGGAAACGGCGGCGCCCATTGTGCCGGGTCGCCGCAGGCGGCGGTAGGTCGACTTCAGGCCGTGAGCCCGCGCGGGATCACACGCCGTGCCAACGCGATAAGCAGAGGACTACAGCAAGCCCAACACCCTTAAGAAGCAGAGGACTCAGTGCGGTTTCCGCCCCGCTCCCCGTCCGGCTGGACCATGGCCGTGTTCGGCGCCCTCGCCGCAGCCCTGGGCGTCGTGGGGCTGGTTGCGCCGGACGTCCTCCTCACCGCCATGGGCTTTACGACCCCGAGTGGTCCCGGCGCACGGAGGGAGACCACACCCTGGTCTTCGTGACCGCCTCCTCCATGGCGGCGGTCAACATGGGCGTGTACTACGTGCCGGCCGCTCTCTCGGACTGGAAGGCGTTCTTCCGCTGGACCGTCCCCTTCCGGCTGCTGACGTGCACGGTCTTCACGCGGTGATCGGCGGACGCGCCCCTTCCGGCTTCCTTGGCGTCGGCCTGTGGGAGGGGCTCGGCGCGCTGCTCACCGGCGCGGCTCTCCGCTACGAGGCACAGCGCACCCCCGCTGCCGATGGGGCCGACGCCTGAAGCCCGCCCGAGCAGCGCGGCGCCGGCCTCGTGGGGTGCTGCCGGATGCGTGGACGCTAGGCGCCCTTGGGCGCCGCCGCCTGCTGCACCACGTCGAAGGACCACAGGGTGGACCCGCCGGCGGCCGGCCGCGGGCGCTCGCCGCCCTCCCCGCCACCGCCCTGATGGGCCGCCTTCATCGGACCCTCCATCCACGTATGGAAGGACTCCTCGTCGCGCCAGCGCGTGCAGACGAGGTAGTTGTCGGTGCCCTCGACGGGCCGCAGGAGTTCGAACCACTCGAACCCGTCAGAGCTCTCCACGGCGTGCGCACGGGAGACGAAGCGCTTCTCCAGCGTCTCGCGCTGCTCGGCGGGGACGGTCAGTACGTTGATCTTGACCACGCTCCTGGTGCTCATCCTGCTGCACGGCAGCCGGCAGACGGGCGCCGCCCTGCACCCGGGGAGTCGCCGGCCGACGATGCGCCGCTCGGGCTCACACCTCTTCGGAGAGCAGCTCGCCCAGCGGCTCGCCCGCTCCCCATCGCCGTAACGCGGAGCCGTCGAGCAGGCAGGTCTTGCCCTCCCGTCGCGCCCATCGCATGTCGCGGGCCGCGAAGGTACCCCGGTGAACGACAAGGCGGAGGCCCTCCTCGTCCGGCTTCCCGCGACGCGTGGGGGGATGGGGCGGGTCCTCGTCGGGCAGGGGCTCGGCCACCGGCCGAAAGGCCACGTCCAGGTGACGGCCGTCGGTGTTTCGCGCGCACACGCGCGGCCGGTCGGGCGCGGGCATCAGCCGCACCCGCCACCCGTCCCGGCGCAGCATCCGTGCCACGGCCAGCGCGAGACCCTCGGTGTCGAGTTCGAGAAGCTCGTCCGGCGTGTAGTACCCGAGGCGCCGACGAGCACCCGGGCGCCGACGGCGCACCCAGAGCGTGACGGCGCAGCCGGTGACCATGGCACCGGCGAGCGGGACCGCGATCCCCGCGGCACGGTAGCCCCAGGAGAGCAGCGCGACCAGGGAGCACACCGCCGCCACCACGAGCGCGAGCGTCGGCAGCACATCGCGGAACCGGGGCCCGTACAGTCCGCGGGCTCGCAGCAGGCGCACGGTCTGCCGCCGCCGCGCACGACGTGACTCGAAGGTGCCGGACGTCCACGACAAGCGCGCCACAGTGTCAGCCCCCAAGCCATCCCCGATGCCACCGCGATGTGACTACCCAGTGCGCGGCCAAGTTCCGTATCAATGGCGGGAATTCGGCCATCAGAGCCCGCGCACGGAAGCGCGCGGGGGCGCGCGCGGGTGCCAGCAGCGAGGGTGATGCCCGCGGGTGGCCCGTGCCCTACGCGGCGGGACGGAGGCGGAGCGGCGGCCGGCCGGTGTCGGGCCCATGGAGGCGGTCGGGCCGCCCGCCCCTGCGTCAGCCCCCGCTGCTCTCCCGCACGATGACCTGATGCCCGGCCACATGATCCTGCAACGGCCCCCCGTCCGGATCGTCGATCCGCTCCAGCAGCAGGGACACCGCTGCACGCGCGATCTCTTGCTTGTCCGGTGCGACGGTCGTCAGCGAGGGCACGCTGAAGCGGGAAGCCTCGATGTCGTCGAAGCCGACCACGTCGAGGTCGCCGGGCACCGAACGGCCCAGCTCGTGCAGGGCGCGCAGGGCGCCCAGCGCCATGTGGTCGTTGAGGCACAGCAGCGCGTCCGGGGGAGTGGCCCGCTCCATGAGCGCCGTCGCGGCCCGGGCCCCGTCCTGCCAGTGATACGCCTCCACCGGCACCACCAGTCCGGCGTCGAAGGGCAGACCGGCCGCCTTGAGCGCCTCGCGGTAGCCGTCGGTGCGCAGCCGGTCGGTGCCCTGGCGGCCGCGGACGGCGCCGCCGATCACGGCGATGCGGCGCCGCCCCCGGGCGAGCAGGTGTTCGGTGGCGTCCCGGGCCGCCCTGGTGTTGTCGATGCCGACATGGTCGGTGCTGCCCTCGACGGAGCGCTCGCCGAGCAGGACCACGGGCAGCCTGCGGTCACGGGTGGCGAGGTCGTGGGGGAGCAGGGCCAGCGGGCTGAGGATCAGACCGTCGGAGAACTGGGTGTCGAAGCCGCGCAGCGCGGCCAGTTCGCGTTCGCGCACGGCTCCGGTCTGGTGGAGCAGGACGGTGCGGCCGCGCCGGTCGGCCTCGGTCATGACGTGCTTGGCCAGCTCGGAGAAGTAGGCGACGTCGAGTTCCGGCACGACCAGGGTGATCATGCCGGTCCAGCCCTGCCGTAGCTGACGGCCCGCGATGTTGACCCGGTAGCCCAGCGCGTCGATCGCCTCGCGCACGGCGGCGCGGGTCTGCTCCGAGACGTGCTCGAAGTCGTTGATCACGTTGGAGACGGTCTTGGGGGAGACCCCGGCGTACTCCGCCACGTCCTTGAGTCTTGGTCTGGCCGCCACGCTGTCCCCATCCTTTCGGTCGACGTGATCGTACCGACCCCGAGAAAGCGATTTCCGGCCGGATCGGTCTCTGTACAGGTGTTTACATCGATATAAATCCCATGGTGGCATGAGCCTCGCACCGGCCGGCACTCTCGATGCAAGGAGCACCATGTCCGTCCCGCACCTCCCGGACCCGCCCCGCCCCGAACATCCCAGGCCGCAGTTCGTCCGTGAGGCCTGGCTCAACCTCAACGGCGAGTGGCAGTTCGAGATTGACCGCTCGGACACCGGCCTGGAGCGCGGCCTGCCAGCACGCGACCTCACCGGCACGATCGTCGTCCCCTTCTGCCCCGAGTCGGTGCTGTCCGGGATCGGGGAGACCGACTTCCTGGAGGCCGTCTGGTACCGCAGAACGGTCACCGTGCCCGCCGACTGGTCCGACGCCCGCGTTCTGCTGCACTTCGGGGCGGTCGACCACGACACCACGGTCTGGGCCAACGGCAGCGAAGTCGCCCGGCACCGCGGCGGTTTCACGCCCTTCACCGCCGACCTCGGCGACATCGCCGTACCCGGCGAGGAGCTGACGATCGTCGTACGGGCCCGGGACAGCCGCCACGGCGTCCAGGCGCGTGGCAAGCAGGCCACCTGGTACGCCAACTCCCACTGCCACTACACCCGTACCACCGGCATCTGGCAGACCGTGTGGCTGGAGGCCGTACCGCGCGCCGTCGCCCTCAAGCGCCCGCGCATCACCCCCGACCTGGCCTCCGCCTCCTTCTTCCTGGAACTGCCGCTGACCGCCAACGCGCCCGGCCACCGCGTCCGCGCCACGCTCGCCGACGGCCAGGGGGACATCACCGCCGTCGAGGCCCGCGCGGACCTCGACCTGTGCCCCAGGCTCGTCCTGCCGCTGCCCGCCGACCGCCTGCGCGTCTGGTCCCCGCAGGATCCCCACCTGTACGACCTGACCCTGGAAGTCCTCGACGTCGACGGCGCGGTCGTCGACGCGGCACGCTCCTACGCCGGACTGCGCTCGGTTGCCGTCCACGGCAAGCGGCTGCTGCTCAACGGCACCCCCGTCTTCCAGCGCCTCGTCCTCGACCAGGGCTACTACCCGGACGGCCTGATGACTGCCCCGAGCGACGCCGACCTGGTCCGGGACATCGAACTGGGCCTGCGCGCCGGCTTCAACGGCGCCCGCCTGCACCAGAAGGTCTTCGAGGAGCGCTACCTCTACCACGCCGACCGGCTCGGCTACCTGGTCTGGGGCGAGTTCGGCGACTGGGGCTGCGAGGTCGGCGTCCGCGACGACAACCAGCGCCCCGACGCCAATTACGTCACGCAGTGGCTGGAGGCCCTGGAGCGTGACTACTCCCACCCGTCGATCGTCGGCTGGTGCCCGCTGAACGAGACGTACCAGCCCCTGCACGACCGCATCACCCAACTCGACGACGTCACCCGGGCGATGTTCCTGGCCACCAAGCAGGCCGACCCGACCCGCCCGGTGATCGACGCCTCCGGCTACGCGCACCGGGTGGCGGAGACCGACGTGTACGACTCCCATTGCTACGAGCAGGACCCGACCGCCTTCGCCAAGACGATGGACGGCCTGGCGCAGGACCGGCCCTACACCAACCGGGGCCCGGACGGACGGCCCTGGTCGGTGCCCTACCGCGGACAGCCGTACTTCTGCAGCGAGTTCGGCGGCATCTGGTGGGACCCGCAGGCGGCGGCCGCGGCGGGCAACGAGCCGGACACCTCCTGGGGATACGGCGAACGGCCGCGCAGCGCCGAGGAGTTCATCGACCGCTTCGCCGGCCTGACCGGCGTACTGCTGGAGGACCCGGACATGTTCGGCTACTGCTACACCCAGCTCACCGACGTCTTCCAGGAACGCAACGGCGTCTACCGCTTCGACCGCACCGACAAGGTCGACACCGCACGGCTGCGGGACGCCCAGCTGCGCCCGGCAGCCTTCGAACAGGCGCCGTAGCCCCACCGACCCCACTGCGGAAGCAGTGAACCCTGCCCGTCAATTACATCGATGTAAAACCGGACGGCGGCGGCAGAGGGCGAGGCCCACTCCCACCCCCTCCCGTCGCCCCGGGGAAGGAGCCCCATGACCGGCCTGCCCGCACCAGTCGGTCGCCCCGGACCGACCAGGCGCCGCCTGCTCACGAGCGCCCTCGCCTCTGGGGCCGCGGTCCTCGGTGCCGGCGCGCTCAGCGGCTGCGGATCCGCACTCGCCGCCGACGAGTCGACCGTGCGCCTCTGGGACCTGTTCAGCGGGGCCGACGGCGGCCTGCTCAACGACATGGTGCGCACCGCGCGCTCCGACATGCCCGGAATTCGACCAGGTGTACCTGCTGACCAAGGGTGGCCCCAACAACTCCACACGCCCGGTGATCGAGTACGTGTACGACGTCGGCTTCACGGGCTATCGGCTCGGCTACGCCTCGGCGATCAGCTACATCTTCTTCGCCCTCGTCATCCTCGTCTCCGCCGCCCAGTACACCGCCCTCCGTCGCCGGGAGAAGTGACATGACCTCCACCGGACTGCCCGTCCGCCCCGCCCCTCAAGTCACCGGCCAGGTAAGGGAGTTGACTGCCCGGCGCCGCGCACCACGAGGGCGTAAGCACCTCAGCCTCGGGGAGGGCAGAACCTCCCGCCTGCTGGCCCTGGCCGCGCTCACCGTGATGGCCGTGGTGTGGCTGCTGCCCATGGCGTGGGCGCTGCTGACCGCCTTCAAGACCGAGCAGGACGCGAGCGACCCCGACCACTGGTTCCGGCCCCCAAACGGACTGACCTTCGACGGCTTCAGCACCGTCTGGAAGCGCGGGGACCTGCCGCTGTGGATGCTCAACAGCTCCCTCATCTCGGCCGCCGTCACCGTGATCACGGTGCTGGTCTCGGCGATGGCCGGATACGCCTTCTCCCGCACCCACTTCGCCGGCCGGCGCCGGCTCTTCGCCCTCACCATGGCCGCCGTCCTCGTCCCGCCCCAGCTGCTCATCGTGCCGTGGTTCCAACAGATGCTCAGCCTGCACCTGCTCGACACCTACGCCGCGGTGATCCTGCCGCAGACCGTGGCACCGGTGATGGTGTTCATCCTGAAGAAGCGCTTCGACTCGCTGCCAAAGGAGCTGGAGGAGGCGGCACGCATCGACGGGGCCGGCCACTGGCGCGTCTTCTGGTCGGTACTGCTCCCGCTGTCCCGTCCGATGCTCGCCGCCGTCGCGATCTTCGTGTTCATCGGCGCGTGGAACAACTTCCTGTGGCCGTTCGTGTCGACGTCCGACCCGGCCCTGATGACCCTGCCGGTCGGCATCACCTCCGTGAAGGACGCCTACGGCATCCAGTACGCCCAGTCCATGGCCTCCGCAGTTCTGGCCGCCCTGCCCCTCGTCGTGGTCTTCATGTTCTTCCAGCGGCACATCGTGAAGTCCGTGGCGACGACCGGTCTCGGCGGCCAGTGAGTACCTGTCGCCGTTCGTTTACATCGATGTGAGGAGTCATTCGTGCGTACCCGCCCTCGCAGTACCCTCCTGGCAGTCCTCCTGGCCCTCCTGCTCGGCCTCGCCGTCGTCCCGTCGTCGACCGCCGCATCCAAGCCGAAGGCTGCCGCGACGGGGACGTTCCGCAACCCGCTCAACCCCGGCCCCGACCCGTACATGACGCACTTCAAGGGCAACTACTACCTCACCACCACCCAGGGCGGCAGCATCCGCATGTGGCGCTCGCCCTCGCTGAGCACTCTGCTCACCGCAGATCCGGTGACCGTCTGGACGGACACCGACCCTTCCCGCAACCGCAACATCTGGGCCCCGGAGTTCTACCGCTTCGGCGACCGCTGGTACCTCTACTACACCGCCGACGACGGCATCGACGACCACCACCGGCTCTACGTCCTGGAGTCCGACGGCGACGACCCGGCCGGCCCGTACCACTTCAAGGCCAAGCTCACCCCACCGAACCACGCTTCCGACTTCGCCATCGACCCGGCCGTGTTCCAGCACAACGGCCGCCTCTACCTGGCCTACAGCGGCATCAACCAGTACCAGCACAACGGCCTCAACGTCGCCCCGATGGCCAACCCGTACACCGTCTCCGGCAACGCGGTCGCCCTCGACGCCGCAGGCGGCTGCCCCGAGGTTCGCGAGGGCCCGGAGTTCCTCAACCGCAACGGCCGTACCTGGATGACGTATTCGACCTGCGACACCGGCAAGCCGGACTACCAGGTCTGGATGCTGTCCCTGCCCAACGGCGGAGACCCGCTGCGGCCCGCGTCCTGGACCCAGCACAACGAACCGCTGTTCTCCCGAGCCGACGACCGCGGCGTCTACGGCCCCGGCCACCACGCCTTCTTCAAGTCCCCCGACGGCACGGAGGACTGGATGGTCTACCACGCCAAGACAACCTCGACGTACACCTACACCGACCGCACGACCCGCGCCCAGAAGATCACCTGGAACGCTGACGGCAGCCCGAACCTCGGTCGCCCGCTCGCCCTCGGCGCCACCCAGGACCTGCCCTCCGGCGACCCGGGCTCCGGCACCTACTGGATCAACGACGACGGCCGCTCCAGCGGCGCGGGAACCGTCGCCTACACGGGCACCTGGAACAGCGGTACCGGCTGCGCCACCCAGTGCTTCTGGAGCGACGACCACTGGAGCGACCGGGCGGGCAACACCGCCACGTTCACCTTCACCGGCACCCGTATCGCCCTGCTGTCCGTCCGCGACACCGGCAACGGCATCGCCGCTGTCAGCGTCGACGGCGGCACGGAACAACGCGTCGACTTCTACGGCGCGATCCGCACCGGCGAGACCCTCCAGTACGTCAGCCCCAAACTCCCCTACGGCACGCACACCCTGCGGATCCGGGTGATTGGGGAGCGCAACGCCCAGTCCCAGGCCGCGTTCGTGAGCGTGGACCGGGCCGAGGTTTACACGAACTGAGGGAGACGCCCTTCAGGAATCCCGTACTGCCTACGAACAGCACCTGCGAACGTGCCGACAGTGCTACGTGGACACGGTGCCGTGCGCGGTCGCGAAACACCTGCTGACTGATCAGCTGGTCGTCCAGAGCGTCCAACTTCAGCCCCGCGGGCTGTACTTCCTCCACGGCCTCAGCCGAGACGGTCACGTCTGTCATCAGGTGTTACTTCCTACTCGAAGATCCACCGTTGACCGTACAGACCCGGAATCCGCCGCGCGGTTGATCGTTTCCCAGGTGGAGAATGCGTCAGTCCCACCAGAAGTCCCAGTTATGGGCACCAGTGATTCGCTCTGCGTATGCGACCAGTGTGTACGGCCGACTGCCCTGCCAGATGTTGTCGGGGCAGAAGGCGAAGTGCTCGGCTGCGACCAGGAGGGCGTCCTCCTTGGTCATCGGTGGCGCAGCGATGCTGAGGTGCAGGGTGTCGAAGCCGACTGCGACGATTCGGGCGGCGAACCGGTCTTCCCAGTCGCGGACGACCGCGGAGAACTTCGCCGTGTCGTTGTCATAGTTGGCGGGGCCGGACCAGCCTGCGGCCGTAAGAGCGTCGGCGCCGGAGGCGGCGGACACCAGCCCCAGGCGTGACTGGGGGCGATCGGAAAGGAACGTCTGGGCGTACTCGGCAGCCAGTTGGCCGGGGCTCAATTTGGTCTCTCGGCTGGGCGCGAGGCCTGGCCAGTTCTGCCCGAAGGGAGCCGTGACGGCTAGGCGCCTGCGGGTGTCGAGCATGTCGTCGTCTTCATCGACGGCTGTATAGGTCGCCCACCACTGTGCGAGAAGGCCAGCAGGGTCGTGGTCCGCTGGGGAAGACATCTGCTCGGGGAAAATCTCCCCGGATCCCCATGGGCGGAATTCGCCCTCGCTCGGATCCAGCGAGTCGAGCAGCAGCGGCCACAGGCCGGAGCGTGAGTGTTCGGCGAGCATCTGAGTCCACAGCTCAGCCGTGGTCGGCCCGTCACTGAGCCACAGGGGCTGTACGTCTCCGTCACCTTCATCGGATGTGATCACCCGACCGGGCGGGAGCAGGCCCTCAAGGATCGATCGGGCTTCAGGGTGCATGGGGCGCATGCCAGTGCCGCGATCGCGAGGCATCACTGAGAGGGTCCGAGCACTCGATCGCGGAACTGCTGGAAGGCGTGCCAGCCTGATAGTTGTCCCGGAGTGATCAGGTCCCCTTCCGCGCAGTCGAGCACCTTGCACCGCAGCGCCTCGGCAAGACGGAAGACGGGTGCCAGCACGTCGTCGCCGGAGCCCCGGATGTGAAGCATGATCGAGTCCACCGGGTCTTCTGAGCCGATGTTGAGTTCGATGGACCAAGTGGGGCCGGAAAGTTCGCCCCATGTGGGGTCCGAGAGATCAACTTCGGGAACGGCCTGGGTGACAGCCGCGAGCACGTCGTATTGCCGGCCCAACGGGGCCGGAGTGCAGTCGGCGGGAAGTTCGTGCATCGAGGTGACGTCGTCGGGCAGGCGGAGGAGGAGCACGTCCCAGCTCATGGTGGCCTTTCAGGTAGGACTCGAGAAGCGGTTGCGGTGGTCAGATCAGGCTGGGCTGTTCTCCGGGAGACTGTGGCAGGAGCACGTTCTGCAACTGGCGGATGTTCGCACGCCAGGGGCCGCCATCCGACTCGGCCCATAGCTCCATCAGCTCGGACGGCTCGGTCAGGACCCGGTCGAGGGCACGGAGGGCGAGATCGCGCAGGCCGGTGAGATCAGGAAGGGGCTCTTTCGGCCCATAAACGGGATCGGCAGGCTCACCTCCGGGACATTGCGCCGCAACGAGGGCGGCCACGACCACGACCACATCCGATTCGGGTGCTTCGAGGTAGTCCGCAGTGTCGATCACACGTGTGAGAGCGCCGCGAACGATGCCCTCGCGTTCGCCTGCGGCTGCCTCGTCAAGGTCACCGCAGAAGTCCGCTGCGGTGTCGTTGTCGAAGGGGCCGACGTCCCAAGTGCCCATAGTCTCTCCCGATCATGGTGCTGACCGAGGAATCCTGACAGAGGCCACTGACAGCGGCCGCGCGGTCCAGACCAGGATGAAGCACGCCTGGGTTCGAGAACGACTTTCAGGCATCGCCGATCCTGGACTTGGGTGACAGCCGGTACCCGTTCGCGCTGGACCTGATGCTCCATGCCGTGGCGGCGTTCCGGTGTCGGCGTACACGCCAATGTGCCCACTCAGGTATGCGGAAACGTGCGACGACCTTCCCAGGCACCTCCTTCCGGCGCTCGAGAGCTGCCTACAGCGCGTGCCTCTCCGACCATTCCTGTCGCCCGCCGACGCGCCGACGGACTTTCTCGTTGCCCCCGGCATCATCGCCAGCGTCGGACCCAGCTGGGACGAGGGGAAGGCCGACGTCTGGATCGGCGCCCAACACCGCAGCGCACTACAGCCGCTCAACCGGCTCGGCATCCCCTGGCGGCACTTCGACGGGTGACGGCTCCCCAGCCGGGGAGGCCCCGCTCATGAGAGCTCCCCGCCGCCGAGTACGTAGCGGCGTACCCGGCTGTGCACTTTCACCTGTACGCCGACATCCGGCCCCGCGGCGAACGAAAAACACGTTGGCTGGCCGCGGCCGAGCTGCGACGATGCCCGTGTTTCCCCAGCGGAGGACATTTGTTCGTTTTCGTGTGTGCGGGGTGCGGCGCCAGGCTGACCACCCCGCTGTCCCAGGCCGCCCTGCCGGCCCACGCCCATCAGAAGTACGGGAATGGGATTCAGCTACCGGTACTCATGGAGTCGAGCACGTTCGCCGTGGACCCGGAGCCCTGGGGGCCGCCGTGGCGGACGTGGGAGGAGATCGATGCGGACGAGGCGGCGGCTCGAGGCATTTATGCGCCGGTCTTTGCCCTGTCAGACGGCGCGCCCGGCGCGATCGTCATCGCACCCGGAGATACCCGCGGCACCGTGCTGATCCCGGAGAAGGGCGGCGGCTATTGCTGCGGCCTCGACGGGGCCGACGGCCCCAACATGGCCTGCGAGGCGTGCGGGCTGCCCGTGGCGAGCAGGATCGACGACTGCTCGCTCTGGCAGGCGGTGTGGCTCGCCCCAAACGCCGTGCGCCGCCTTGCCGTCGACAACGCCGACGCCGCACCGCTCTCCTGGGCGGAACTGATGGCGGAGGGGAAGGGCACGCCCCCGTTCGAGCCGATCGCCACGTGGGGATCGCGGCTGGGGCTGAACCACTGGTGGTCATGGAGCCCGCAGTGGGAGGCTGCGGCCGGCCGGGCGCTCGCCCACCTGCTGGCAGCCTCAGAAGGCCGGCCGGTGACCGTCCCGGACGGCCTGATCGCGGAAGTGTTCCAACGCGCCCTCGACGCCCTACTGCCCGCAGGTCCGCCAGCGCGGCGCGCCGTCCTGGCCGGACCGGAACGGCCCGCCCCCGACAGGGACGCCGACATCCTCCTCGTGCCGACCCATCCGCAGACGGGGGAGACCTGGACCCCGACCAGCCCGGCCGCCTCGGCATACCCGGTGCCGCTGCCGTTCGGGGTGTGGCTGTGGCTGGCCTCCCCCGAACCGCACCCACCCGTCCCCGCGTCGGGCCACATCCCCGACGGCATCCTCCGCGACGACCCGCCCGCGCCGCGCCCCCGTCACCTGTTCCGAGCCGACCTGGGAATGTTCCAACACACCCTGGTCCGGCTGCCGGCCGTCCGCACCCCGTGGCTGCGCGAGATCCTCGAGAACCTCACGCAGCACATGCGCGCCCGCCTCTTCTAGCCATCTGGCAGAAGGCGCCGACACCCAATCTCTGACCTGTCCGGTGACCGTGCTGTTGCAGGTGCAGATCGGCCGCAAGCACCTCACCCGCGTCGCTCCAGGCGCCCGTCGTCATGCGGGCACCCCGGCCTCGTCCATGACCACGGCCATCTCAGCCGGGGGAAGGGCCGGGTTGGCACCCGCGCTGGAGGCCAACTCGGGCAGGGCGAGGGCCTCCAGGAGCCGGGGGAGTGGCAGGCGCGAGTCGCGGGCCGCCGCCTGGCGCGTCCAGACGTCCGGGTCGTGGCTGAGCCGCTCGATCAGGTCGGGGCCGGCGGCGGGGTCGCGGACTGCCAGCTGTCGGTATTTCCCGTCCGGATGGTCCGCGAAGCGGCCGGCGAGCGAAGCGGCGATGGCCGGTCGCCATCCAAGCGGAGAACGTCCCGCCGAGCCGTGCGTACACGCTCATCAGGACCTCCTCCGGGGTGTCGGGGTGATGCACGGCCAGGTGGGTGCGCACGACGACATCCGTGTCCGCGGCCAGAAGCCGCAGGAGATCGGGCGGCAGATGGGGGCTGCGGGCCGCGGCGCGGCGCAGCAGAGGATGGGCGGAAGTCGCGGCCTGGTGCAGCACGTCCTGATCGGCGATGCCAGCCGCCACCCAGTCCACATCGTCCCGTGAGTGGGGGGCCACTGTGAAGTCGATCGCCGCGCGTTGGGCTTCGGTCAGCTCGGGCCGGAGGGAGACGGCGAGCCGCACCCTCTCGTCGGGGTCGACGGCGAGACGGTCTCCGAGGTCGGCCGGCAGGGACGGATTACCGGCGAGTTCGACCAGGTGGACGCCCTCGGCGAGGAACCGCTCGGCGTCCGCGCGATTGAGAACCCCCTGGCTCAGCGCCTCGGGCAGGGCGGCGGGGTCGCGGAGCAGCGCCGCCGTGAGCCGTGCATCGTGAGGACATGCGCACAGCGCGGCAGACCGCCGTACCTCGGGGTCGGGGTCGTCGAGCAGCGTGGTACGCCCGTCCGGCGTCAATTCGTCCCAGACACGCAAGGCGGCATGTCGTGCGGCTGGCTCAGGATGTCGGACCAGGGAGGCGAGGAAGGACGGCGCCAAGTGGCGCGAGTGCAACAGCGCGCTCCGCACGGAGGGTTCGGGATCTTCCAGGAGACGCCCACACACGGCGTCCGGCAGCGGACGGACCTTCGTCCGGTGATTGTGGGTCCACTCGGGTCCGTTTGCGACGGCGGCCCGCACCTTGGGCGAGGGGTCGTCCGCGAGCCGGGCCCGCTGCTCGGCATCTGCCTGGCCGCTCGTCGCGAACTGGACTCGCGCGTTCAGGACCGGGTGGGTGAGGACAGCCGCCACGGCCGGCTCGGGCAGCCCCGGCCGGTGGAGGGCTTGGAAGGGAGGGCCGTGGCCCCCGCCGTCGAAGGCGATCAGTCGCAGCAGCAGCGGTGTGGGAAGGGCCGGGTTGGCGGCGACTCCGTCCAGCGCGGAGGAGTAGAAAGCGACCATGTCTCAGCTCCCCCACCCGTCGCTTCGCACGCAGCCCTTTCGGACGCCTACGGGGCGTCGACCTCGCGGGGCAACGGCCGTCATCCTGCCACGGACCAGACTGCCCCCGCACGTGATCACCGAGAGCCCACACCGCGTCAGGTAGATGTCTTCACCGCACGCCAGACCGACGATGCGGACAACGGAAGAACCTTGCCCAGGACATGCGAGCGAACCCGCGCCAGACTCAACGCGACAGGGCAAAATTGCCGTCGGTTCCCACTCAGAGTCCTCCGAGATTCGGCGAACTCGTCGGTTTCCGGTGTCCGGCGACTCCATGATCGACGCGGCGATCTGCGGCGGCGACATCGTGACCGTCAGACGGCAGGACAGCGCCGACCACGGCGACATCGTCGCCGCGCTCCTGGAGGACGAGGCCACCATCAAGGTGCTGCGCCGGCAGAACGGGCGGGCGTGGCTCATGCCCTGCTACCCGTCCTACGCGCTGATCCCGGCGACCCGGCGCAGATTCTCGGCAAGGTCGTCGGCGTCCTGCGCCTTCTCTGAACAGCCTCGACGAAGTCGCCTTATCCTGCAGCGACTTCACCCGCAGCCCGCTCCGACGAGGAGGCCTCCTCAAGGACCTGCCGCAGATCGGTGTACATCCGCAGCCGCATCCCGGGCCGGCCGGCATCCCGGGTGGTGCGCTCGGCGGTCGAGGTCCCCCAGGTTCGGGCGATCGCGGCCTGGAAGGCCAAGGCGGTGGCATCGTCGAAGCCCGCCACGTCGATGAGGAGGGGGCCGGGTTCGGACAGGTGCGCTTCTCGAATCGGGTCCACGTCTGTCAGTACGTGTTCGTGTACGGCGGGTTCTGCTCAGGCTCCGGATTCACCTGACTGGGTGAGTTGTCAGTGGTGACGTCTACCGTCCCTGGCATGACCAGTTCGCCGAACTCCCATGAGAGTGCATGGGTGTTGGAGGCCATCATCCGGACAGCGCCGACCGCCGATCCTCAATGGCAGGAGCAACTGGGCAGGCTCCGCACGATCGCCACGTACGATCCTGAGACCCCGACGTGGCATGCCCGCATCGGCGCGCTCGACCTGGCGGGCGTGCAGATGCTGCAGACTCTCTTCGACGCCGCGCGCGTCCACGGCACCGAGGTGCGCCTCACGCCCGTGGCGGTCCCGGCGTACTGGGACGGCGCCGTCTTCACGCGGGGGCCGGACGTGGCTGCTCTGCTGGAGGCGCAGGCCGACCGCGGTCGGCCGCTCGGTCAGCTGCCTCTGGCCTGAAGTGCCTGAACGGAAAATCCCCGAGGCAGTGGGCATGCTGGCGCGTTCGTAGGTCAGGCGGAGGCGAGCCGGCACGCGGCGCGCCCAAAGGCCACGGCCGGCGGCCGGTGGTGGAAGGAGAACCAGGGCTGCCCCAGTCCCTGGATCGCGAGACCGACGGCGCAGCCGCGCCGCACGACTCGTTCATCACGAGTGATCTGCCGCGGGAGTGTTCCGACCGTTTTGATGTGGTCGTACCGCGTCGTGCTGTTGCTGTCGAACCAGTTGCTGCCGTCGATTGCCATGGGGTCTCTGTACTGCGCTGCCCCCGTGGTCTCCACGGCGATACCACGGCTGCTCGCCCGCCCGGGGAGTCTCCAGTCAGTTCTGGCCATGCCGGAGGCCCTGCTCGAAGCCCTCGATGTCCTGTACCACCGGATCTTGAGCGTGTGCCGTCGAAGGTTGAGTGGTGCAGGGCACCTTCAGCCGGTCTGAGTACGGCCGCCCAAAGGCCTTCATCGGGATTCGTCAGAACCTCGGATCATCGGCGGGCTACTGTACGGACACGCTGTGCTGCGCACGGTCAGCTGAGGAGGGAATCCTGTGTCATCGTCCTGCGACCCCGAGCACGCTCCCGCCGGCGATGTGGGTGCAGCGCTCATGATGATCGACTCTCGGCTCAAAGCCATCTACGACGGCAAGACCCAGACCGACGCTGAACAACAAGCGCTGACCGACCAGTTCGCCGGGTCCCTGGGCCCCGGCGGAGTCGATGACGTGCTGGACGGCGTGTGCACGCTCATCTACATGTTCATGCAGTGGCTGCGGATGGCCTACGAGGACCACGGCAAGGACGTCATCGAGTGCGTGGTGCCCAACCTCGTGGCCACGATGCGCATGATGCCCAAGAGCGTCCGTCCCGAGGCCATTCCCACCATGGCCGGCCTGCTGGTCGCTGCAGGCACCGGCCTGAGCCCCAGCCTGTGGCGCAAGCAGTACGGATCCTGGACCAAGGACGAGATGAATCCCCTGGAAGCCACCGCCTTCCTGCTCGCGGAGCACATCAACCGACTCACCGACGACCGCGACTTCGCCACCCGCATGATCACCGAAGCTCTGTCCAGTGCGGACGAAGGCTGACGTGCAACCTCCCCAGGTGATCAACTTTCAGTGGCAAACGGTCAAGGTTCCGTGACACGGAACACCCGATCGTGCGTACTGTGACTGATTCCCCAATCGTCTTGTCAAGCAGCCAAGGAGGCGGCAGCACGCCGAAGAGGGCCGATACCGCGTCCCTGGCCGCCGCGGGAGCATGGTTGTCAGAGCCCCGTCGGACAATGCATCCGTGAGCCTGCACTACGAAGTGGTATTCGCCTGTTTTCTTCGGGATGGCACGCCCGAGACCGTCCTGGCCGCGCTGCAGTGGCACACAGGCGCAACCGCAGACCGTCCGCCGCACCTCGATGCGAACGAGCACCCCTATCCGCTGCTCGTCCTGAGCCCAGACAGCTGGCTTCCGGGCGGGGACTTCGCGTCCCTGCAGCGCCAGTCGCGCGGAAACCGCGATGCCTGGGGCCTGTTCACTCGCAACTTCTGGCTGGACGACGACATCGGTGAACTCGTCACGATCCTGGACCTGCTGGCGCCCCACGTTGAAGATCCCGGATACGGCGGATACATCCGCGAGGAGGACGACGGCAAGCCGTCGTTCTTCACGTTCCACGACGGAGCCTATGACTTGCAGACGGAGTGACTTCGGCCCTTGATCCGGCCGGGAGCCACGAACGTCCCGCGGCGGTTGTGTGCAGCGGGGGTGGCTCGGGAGTCCATTGTCGTTGGTCCCGTATGAGAGCCCGTAGGACGTCGAGCCGACGGTGGTAGCGGTGTGGCCGGCGCATGTTGCCGCTGATCCGGTCTGAGTCACGTGGGACCGGTGCGAGACCGGCGACTCCGGCGAGGCGGCCCGTACTGCCGAAGGCGTCCATGTCCCCGCCGGTGCGGGCGATGAACTCAGTCCCCAGCAACGGTCCCATTCCGGGCATACTGGCGATCACGTGCGCGACCGTCGCCCGGTTCATCGCGGCGGCCGGATGAGCTGCCCACGGTTGTGGCCTGCGGCTCGCCCAGAGGGAGGCGTTGCGCGCCCGGTCAAGTGCCGTCGATGCGGTCGAGTAGCGCCCGAGCCTCGATGGTGCGGCGATGGTCTGGGCCGAAGGAGGCCAGGCAGGCGTCGTGAGCCGCTGCGGCCTGGAGGCGAGCTTCGGTACCGCGGCGTAGCCCCAGGAGGGCGGTAGCCACGGCCAGTTCGATGGCGCCGGTCTCTGGGCGGTGATGCTCCGCGGGCAGACTGCGGCGCAGCTCGTTGGCGCGCTCCGCCTCGGCGAGGGCCTCCTCGTGGCGGGCCTGGCCGTTGAGGCTGCGTGCCAGGCCGAGCCGCAGGACCAGGGACAGCCGGTCCGGTTCGCGAAGGGCGGCCAGGGCCTCGCGGGCAAGCGCCTCGGCCTCCGGGCGGCGTCCTTGTGCGTTGAGGGCGAAGACCAGTCCGTTGCGGGCGGCCGCCGCTATGACCTGCATCTCCGGTCCTGTACCGCGGGTCGCGGCCCGGGCGACGGCCGCACCCTCTGCCTCACACTCGGCGTGCCGACCGAGCGCAGTCATCTGCTGGGCGCGGTCCGAGCGCAGCTTCAGGGTCTGCCAGTGATCGGCTCCAAAGATCCTGCCGAAGGCCGGCAGCGCTTCGTCGTATGTGGCGAGGGCCTCGGCGTGGTGGCCCTGGGCACCCGTCGCGAGCGCGGCGATGCTCAGTGCCAGTGGTGCGTACATGTCGTCGCGTGGCCGCGACCGGGCCACGGCGCGGGCCTCGGCCTCCGCCTCGGCGTAGCGCCCGGCCTCGTACAGGGCCTTGGCCCGGGACACGGGGGATCTAGACGTGCGTCTGGCGCGCGGTCGGAAGAGTTTCATGGCCGGAGGACATGGATACTGCGCGTGCTGTTCGGCAAAGGGTCGGGAATTGGTCGGCGGCCCCTGACGACCCGGGGCAGGCAGGCAGTGCGAACTCTCAACACACCGCTTCGAAGCGAGTCGTTGAGCAGCAAACGAAGCGCCGGATGGGCCAACTGGGGTGCGCAGTGGCCACCTAGCGTGCTCAGTCACATTGAGTGTCCTGTGACAGCGAAGCTTGAGTGCGTGCCACCGAAGTTTGAGCAGAGCAGGGGTCCTCCGAGCTGATCTGGGTGGGTTCTTACGCGGTGGGGAGGCATGCCAGATGCATGCCTGTACGGGAATGGGGCAAGCGCTCGTGCCCCGAGGGCGTATTACGAGCAGGTCGTGCCGTACCCAGGGGTCGTGCCGTCGAGGAGGTACGTGTTGACGGCCCTGGTCGCGCAGCGGTTGAAGGGGTACGACCCGTGGCCCTCGGCCCGCACCGTCAGCAGAACGCCGACCTCCTCGCCCAGCTCGCCGGCCATGCGCTTGGCGCCCCCGTACGGCGTCGTCGGGTCGCCGGTGTTGGCGACGACGAGGATCGGGGAAGCGCCGTCCGCGCTGACGTCGGGGGTGGCGCTCTCGCCTTTGAACGGCCAGTCGTAGCAGAGGTAGACGCCAATGGCCCAGGTCTCGCCGAAGACGGGGGAGGCCGCCTCGATCCGCTTCGTCATTTCCTCGGATTTGGTGAAGCCGGGGCGCAGGTTGGAGTCGGCGCAGGTTATCGCGACAAAGGCGGACGTGCCGTTGCCGCCCGAGGTCTTGCTGCGGGCGCTGACGCCGACCCCGGCGTCAGCCCGGGCGCGGCGGCTCTGGGTGTCCGGGCCGTGGTCGTACGCCTCCTCCAGCAACTTGCTGCCGGTGCCCCGCTCCATGACCTCGCGGAGCGCCTTCGCCAGCGGCCTCCAGCCTTCTTTGCCGCGGTCCAGGTGGTTCGCGATGGCGTGGGCGGCGAGACTGTCGTCGAGTTCCTCGTCGCCGTCGGTGGGCGCGGGCTTCTTCTCGAGCTTGTCCAGCAGCTCGATGACGCGTTGGCCGGCCTGCTCGGGGCCGCTGCCGGTGGGGCAGTCGTCGTAGGCGTTCGCGCAGTGTTCGGCGAAGCGGTCGAAGGCGAGCTGGACGGCCTTGACCTGGCTGATCTCGCCCTGCAGGCGATCCAGCGTCGGGTCGATCGGGGCTTCGAGCACGAGTCGGCCCACGTTCTTCGGGAACAGGTGGGCGTAGACGCCGCCCAGCCTGGTGCCGTAGGAGACGCCGAAGTAGTGCAGCTTCTCGTCACCGAGGAGATAGCGCATCAGGTCCATGTCGCGCGCCGTCTGCGAGGTGCCGACGTACGGCAGGAGCCCACCGGAGTGCTTCTCGCAGGCGTCGCCGCCCTCGTACTTCTTCTTCCCGCAAATCACGGGGGCCGTCCCGCCGATACCTCGCGGATCGAAGCTGACCAGGTCGTAGCGCTCGCCCAGCGGGGCGTAGTCGCCCGCGAACCTGGGGAGCCCCACGACGCCGGACTGGCCGGGGCCGCCGAAGTTGAGGAGGAGGGATCCGATCCGCTTCCGCTCCGGTCCGGTGGCCCTTTTCCGGATCATGGCGACGTCGATCGTGTCGCGGCCGGGCCGCTCGTAGTCCAACGGTGCCTTCATCGTGGCGCACTCCCAGCCGTCGCCCGGGGCATCACCGCCACCCTGCGCCCCGGATGGTGCCGGGCAGGCCGACCAGTCGAGCCGCTGGCCGGCGGTGAAGGCCGCGGGCAACCCCGGTGGCGGGTTCGTCGCCTTGCGCTCGACCCGGCGGGTCGCCTCGCCGCCCTCGGTCGACGCGGACGGACCCGAGCCCGAGCCCCCGATGACATCGCACCCGGCCCCTGCGGCCACCACGACCACGATGGCGATGGCGAGCGGGCCCGCGGCAGCGCGGCGGCGCAGAGCGGCGGCCACCACAGCAAGCCGCGAGCGACCACCGACCCTGTCCGCCCTCGTGTAGAAACCCCAGGTCAAACGCCTCGAGATCCAGATCCGCGTACGCATCCGCGAGTCCCCCTGCCCCCTGACACACCAGAACGCCGTGCCGCTCAAACTTCGATGGCACGAACCTACTGATCATCATTCTTCGATGGCAATTGATCAAGCTTCGCTGTCGCTGGACATTGGTGTGGCTGAGCGCCACAGTTGGCCATTCTGAGCGTCACAGTCGGCCAGGCCGAGCGGTCATGCGGTCGGGGTGGCATGGCGGGCCACCTTGACCGCTGAGATCAGCAAGATGATTGCGAGCACGGGGATGAGGACCACCTCGGGGATCACGCCGAGGAGGAGTCCGCCGAGGAGTGCCCCAACGATCGAGCCTGCGGCCATGAAGGCGGTGAAGCGCAGGTTGGCGCCAAGGACGGCGAAGCTGCCGTCGCGGCTGTAGCGGGCGAACGCGACGAGCATGGTAGGCAGGGACACCAGCAGGGACAGACTGCCTGCGATCTTGATGTCGACGCTGTACAGCAGAACGATCGTGGGGATCAGCAACTCGCCACCCGCCACGCCCATGATCGCGGCGACCACGCCGATGCCGAACCCGGCGGCCACGCCGGCCACTGCCTGCACCGAGCCCGGCAAAGCGAGTGATCCCAGTGCGGTGGTGTGGGCGAGCACGAGCGCGGCGGCCATGCCGACCATCAGGGTCGCGAGGACCTTGTAGAGAGTGGCCGAGCGCATCCGCACGGCCCACGAGGCGCCCGCCCACGCTCCGAGCAGGCTGCCGGCCAACAGGTTGATCGCAACTGTCCCGTGGGCGCCCAGGTCCGTGAAGGACACAGCGGCCAGCCTGGCAGGGAGAGCGGTGATCACGACGGCCAGGCTCATCGCCTTGTTCAGGATGACGGCCGACAGCGCCGCGAATCCGAACAGGCTGATCAGCAACGGCAGCCGGAATTCCGCGCCGCCCAGGCCGATCATCCCGCCCAGCACGCCGATGGCCGCTCCCGCACCGAACGCCAAGGGCGTCGAGTGCGTCGGGCGTGCGGGAGCGAGGTCCTTGTCGGTGGCCATAGCGGGCATTTTCGCTGGCAGCCGTCCCGGGCCGCTACGGCCCATCCCCAGCTTCGAGGAAAGACACCGGAACGCACTCAGGATTCGTTCGGTCCTCTGAAGCATCATGGGCGGCCAACTGCGGCGCTCGGTATGGCCAACTATCGCGCTCAGCGGCCAACTGGAGCACTCAGTTGATCTGTCGCAGCGAAGGTTGAGCGATTCTCATCGAAGTTTGAGTGGCCTGGGTCACTCGTGTTCGTTGGGTTCGGCTGAACCGTTCTCTTCGGAGAAGCGGAGGGACAGCTTCGTGACGGTGGTCAGCGGGATCGGCTGGGCCGGCATCCGCAAGGGTTTTCGCCAGGACCTCCGTCGAGCGTCCGCTGAGGGCGGCGAGGCGGCTCAGCTGGGGTCTCCGGCCGGTTTTGTGGGGCGGTGGCGTGAGATGTTGCAGGAGATCGCTGGGCCTGAGGTGGTTGGCGCGGGCGAGTCGCTGGATGTAGTGATCGGTGGTCTCGCCGAGCCGGGGACGGACGTTGATGGGGAGAGGGACGAGGGGCAAGGGCAGGTGGTCGGTCGCTGTCGGCGTCCGCGGTTGTCGGCGCGGTGAGGATGCGGCCGATGGGCACTGTCACTGAATGTGGTCGGCCGCAGCCGGACCACTGACGGGGCTAGGACTGACGGCGCGCGAAAAGGACCGCCCCTGGAACGCTGTCGTCGGGGTCGAGCAGTATCTGGGCCTCGATCGTGAACCCGGCATCGCGTAGCCAGGCCGCCACTTTGTCAGGCTGGCGGCGGTGGACGTAAACGTTCATCGGGTGACCGCCGTAGCCCTGGGTCTTCAGCCTTGACTGGTTGCCGACGTGAAAGCCGAGCAGAAGTGGTCCGCCGGGACGCAACACCCGCCGGAAGTGCCCGAAGACCGTGGGGACGGCATCGTCGGGGATGTGAATCAACGACCAAAAAGCGAGCAGGCCGGCGACCGAAGCATCGGTGAGGGGGAGGTCCGTCATCGAGCCCACTTCGAACCGCAGGCGAGGGTGGTCACGCCGAGCGACGTCGATCATCACGGGGGAAAGGTCGATGCCGAAAGCATCCACACCCAGCTCGTGGAGGTGAGCGGTGACGTGTCCAGGCCCGCAGCCCACGTCCGCCACCGGTCCGCCGCCAGCGGCGTGGACCAAGTCTGCGAACAACGTCAGAGTCGCCCGAAGATACGGTTTCCCGGCCAGAGCCTCGCGTATTTGGTCGGCATAGTTGACCGCGACCGTGTCGTAGGAGGTCCGGGTGTCTGCCAACCAGCCGTCCGTGTTCATGGCCCGACACAGTAGTCGAGTGATCAGGATGACGAACCAGATCAACGATGAATCAGGCCAGGCAACTTGAGAGGGGGGCCGGATCCTTCGAGATGGGACAGCTGGTCATCTGCGCCTCGGCGCGGCCTGCTCGCCGCACCCGAGCGCAGCAGCGGCGGGCATCGCCTCTACAGGGAGGAGGCGGTGACTGTCCTGCGGGTGATCAAGGCCGCTCAGCGTCTCGGCTTCACTCTGGAGGAGGTGGCCGAGCTGCTGGAGGCCGGGCGCCACCGGCACGGCAGACCGGTCCCGGGCCTTCAGCAGCGGGCATGCGAGAAGCTCGCCGAGGTCGACGCGAAGATCGCCGACCTCACCACCATCCGCACCACCCTCACCGCAGCCCTCGACGCGGGATGCGACGACCTGACCGCCTGCTCCGCAAGCCCCTGCTGCCCAATCCCCTTCACCGGCCTCGCCGAGGAGAACCGCCATGCCGGCACCTGCTGCTGACCCGCGCACCAAGCGCATCCCGAAGGCGCTCGCGGGCCTGGCCGGACTGGCCTGCCTGGCGTGCTGCCTGCTACCCGCCCTGATCATGGCCGGTGTGGTCGGCGCTGGGGCCTCGGCCGTGGTGGGCCGGCTGCCGGCCATCGCCCTCGCCCTGGCCGCACTCGCCGCAGCGGCGTGGTGGTACTCCCAGCGCCGCGCCTCCGGCTGCTCCTGTGCACCGAAGGCCACGATCGGTGAGGCATGCGGCTGCGGGCCCCAGCAGATCGACGCCCTGGGCCGTCGGTAGGGGCCTGGCTGGTCTGGCAGGGCATCCGCGAGCACAAGGGCTGGATCTGGGCCGGCGCCGGCGTGATCGCCCTCGGCCTCTACGGCGTGGTGGCGACCTGGCAGAACGACGACAACTTCGGCCGCATCCTCGCCGCCTACGGCGGCATCTTGGTCGCCGGCTCCATCGCCTGGGGCATGATCGCCGACGGCTACCGACCCGACCGCTACGACGTCATCGGCGCGGCGGTCTGCCTCGCCGGGATGGCCGTCATCATGTACGCGCCCCGCAGCAGCTGACGCAGTCGGCACGTTCGGGTCCACGCACCGGTCGTCCTGTGCTCCCTGCTCAACCAGACCTCGCAGGTCCATGCCATGAGAACATCCCGTCGCCTCGGCCCTACCCGAGCAGGGAAGCGATCTCGCGGGCCGCTTCGCGGGCGGGGCGGCCGACGCCGATGAGAGTGGCGGAGGCGGGGCCGGTCCAGTCTCCGTAGCCGAGCAGATGCAGCCGTGGCTCGTCCGCGGCCCGCGTGCCGGCGGTGGCGATGTGGCCGCGTCGGCCGCGAAGTCGGAGCGGCGCGAGGTGGGCCAGGGCGGGCCGGAAGCCGGTGCACCAGATGATCGCGTCCACCTCGGCGCGGGTGCCGTCAGCCCATTCGACGCCGCCGGGGACGATGCGGGTGAACATCGGGCTCGCCTTGAGCAGGCCGCGGTCGCGGGCCTCGCGGACCGGTGCCACGGCGACGATGTCGCCCAGGGAGGCGACGCCGCCGCTGTCGGCGCCTCCCTGGTCGAGGGCGCGATGGGGGTCCCCCCGCTCGAGCGAAGCCGAGAGTGGGGGAGGGCGGTGGCCGCGTCGAACAAGGCGCGGCCGTCGATGTCGTCCGCCAGGAAGCGGGGCGGGCGCTGGGTCACCCAGGTCAGCTCGCTGTCGTACGCCAGGTCGGCGGCGATCTGGGCGCCGGAGTTGCCGCCGCCGACCACGATCACGCGGCGTCCGGCCAGGTCCTGAGGCTGCCGGTACTCGACCGTGTGCAGCTGCTGCCCGGCGAAGCCCCCGTGTCCCGGGACGGCGGGCAGGAAAGGACGCCACCAGGTGCCGGTCGCACTGATCACGGCGCGGGCGTGCCAGGTTCCGGAGTCGGTCTCCACACGCAGGAGTTGACCGTCGCGATGGACACCGAGAACGCGTACCGGCCGCTCTACGGGAAGTTCGTATCGCTTCTCGTACTCGGCGAGGTACTCCACGACGTGCTGCGCGTCGGGGTACTCCTGGCCGGTCTGCGGCGGCATGAGGCGGCCGGGCAGCGAGGAGTGGGCGGCTGGTGAGAACAGGTGGAGGGAGTCCCAGGTGTGCTGCCAGGCTCCGCCCGCTGTGGTCTGGGCGTCGAGGACGACGAAGTCGATGCCAAGGCGGCGCAGGTGGTATCCGGCGGCGAGCCCGGACTGGCCGCCGCCGATCACCACCACCTGCGAGGTGCGTGTCACGCGGCGGTTTCCCGGCCGGGCGTGAAGATGAGGGCCACCAGCGCCAGTCCGACCACGGCGCCGATCAGCTGCATGCCTGTGAAGCCCACGAGAGAGCCGGGCGCGATGCCCGCGAACGTGTCGCTGAAGGTACGGCCGATGGTCACCGCGGGGTTCGCGAAGGACGTCGAGGAGGTGAACCAGTACGCGGCGCCGATGTAGGAGGCGACAGCCACAGGGGCGAACCGCAGTTGGTCGGTGCGGGCCAGGCCGAAGATCAGCAGGATCAGCCCGGCGGTGGCGACGACCTCACCCAGCAGCAGGTGCCCGGCGGACCGGTCGTGCGTGGACCACTCCACCAGCGGCTCGCCGAACATCGCGTCCGCCAGGATCGCGCCCGCGATCGCTCCCACGATCTGCGCGGGGACGTAGACCGCCGCCTCGCGGATCGTCACGCCCGCGCCACCGCGCCGGCCCGTCCACCACTCGGCCAGCGTGACCACGGGGTTGAAGTGCGCGCCGGAGACCGGGCCGAGCAGGAGGATCAGCACGCCGAGGCCGAAGACGGTGGCCAGGGAGTTGGCCAGCAACTGCACCCCGACGTCCTTTGTGAGCTCGGTGGCCTGGATACCGGAGCCGACCACCACCGCCACCAGGGCCGCGGTGCCGACCAGTTCGGCGGCGGCCCGGGCCGCCAGCGGCCTGCGCGGCGGGGTGGCGCCCGGAGCGGGCTGCGGCTCGACGGCAGGTATCGCCGACTCGGCGGCGGATTCGTGCGTCGCGGTCAACAAGGACTCCTTGGTGCAGTCGCCAGGGGCGGCGAGGGGTCAGGGGCAGGACCGCTTGTTGTCGGCGGCGGTGCGGGCGGACTCGGCCAGGTCGGCGAACTGCCCGGCAAGGGAGGCGATGACCTCGGGCTTGAGCCGGTAGTAGGTGAACCGGCCGCACGGCTCTGTCTCCACGACCCCGGCCTCGCGCAGCACTCTCAGGTGGTTGGAGAGGTTGGTCTGCCGGGCACCGGTCTCCTCCACCAGGTGGGTGGTGCACAGCATCTCTTTGGCGAGCAGGATCACGATCTGGAGCCGGAGCGGGTCGGCCAGAACCCGGATCAGGTCAGTGTCGACTGACGTCATCATGTGCTGATACTGTCACATCAGTGGTAGCTGACACCACCGGGTGCTGACATCATTCGCACCTGATGCCGTCGTGAGACAAGAGAGAGCCTCCGATGTCCGACAAGCCCTCCGTGCTGTTCGTCTGTGTCCACAACGCCGGCCGTTCCCAGATGGCCGCCGCGTGGCTGACCCACCTGGCCGGGGACCGCGTCGAGGTCCGCTCCGCCGGCTCCAACCCGGGCGAGCACGTCAACCCGGCCGCCGTCGAGGCCATGCGTGAGGTCGGCATCGACATCTCCGCCGAGGTGCCGAAGATGCTCACCGTCGACGCGGTCAAGGAGTCGGACGTCTGCATCACCATGGGTTGCGGCGACACCTGCCCGGTCTTCCCCGGCAAGCGGTACCTGGACTGGCAGCTGGAGGACCCGGCCGGACAGGGCGTCGAGGCCGTGCGTCCGATCCGTGACGAGATCAAGGTGCTGGTCGAGAGCCTGATCAAGGAGATCGCGCCGGAGCCCCAGGCATGAGCGCAGCGGCGGACATACGCAACGTCATCGTCATCGGCTCCGGCCCCGCCGGATACACCGCCGCCCTCTACACCGCCCGCGCCTCCCTGAAGCCGCTGGTCTTCGAGGGCGCGGTCACGGCCGGCGGCGCGCTGGTGCAGACGACCGAGGTGGAGAACTTCCCCGGCTTCCGCGACGGCATCATGGGCCCGGAGCTGATGGAGAACATGCGGGCCCAGGCCGAACGCTTCGGCGCCGAGCTCGTCCCCGACGACATCGTCGAGGTCGACCTGACCGGCGCCGTGAAGACCGTGACGGACAGCGCGGGCACAGTCCACCGGGCCAAGGCCGTCATCGTGGCGACGGGCTCGCAGCACCGCAAGCTGGGCCTGCCGGGCGAGGACGCGCTGTCCGGCCGGGGTGTGTCGTATTGTGCGACCTGCGACGGCTTCTTCTTCCGCGAACACGACATCGTGGTCGTCGGCGGCGGCGACACCGCGATGGAGGAAGCCACCTTCCTCTCCCGCTTCGCCAAGTCCGTGACCATCGTCCACCGCCGTGACACCCTGCGTGCCTCCAAGGCCATGCAGGACCGCGCCTTCACCGACCCCAAGATCTCCTTCGCCTGGAACAGCGAGGTCGCCGAGATCCACGAGGACGGCGGCAAGCTCGCCGGGCTCACCCTGCGCGACACCGTCACCGGCGAGACGACCCGCCTCGCGGCCACCGGGCTGTTCGTCGCCATCGGCCACGACCCGCGCACCGAACTGGTCACCGGCCAGCTGGACCTGGACGGAGAGGGCTACCTCAAGGTCGCCTCCCCCTCCACCCGCACGAACCTCCCGGGCGTCTTCGGCGCCGGCGACGTGGTCGACCACACCTACCGGCAGGCCATCACTGCCGCAGGCTCCGGCTGCGCGGCCGCCCTCGACGCCGAGCGGTACCTCGCCGCCCTCAGCGACGCCGAAGCCGCGGGCGAACCCGTCACGGCCGCCGTCTGACCACCTTCCGGAGCAATGTCATGGCTCTCAAGAACGTCACCGAGGACACCTTCGAAAAGGACGTCCTGAACAGCGACAAGCCGGTCCTGGTCGACTTCTGGGCCCCCTGGTGCGGCCCGTGCCGCCAGATCGCCCCCTCACTGGAGGCGATCGCCGCCGAGCACGCGGACAAGATCGAGATCGTCAAGCTGAACATCGACGAGAACCCGGCCGTCGCCGCCCAGTACGGCGTGATGTCCATCCCGACGATGAACCTCTACAAGGGCGGCGAGGTCGTACAGACCATCGTCGGCGCCAAGCCGAAGGCCGCCCTCGAACGCGAACTCGCAGATCACCTCGCCTGACGTGCGACGCCGGTGGGGCGCTTCCAGCGCCTCACCGGCCCGTCTTCTTCTCCTTCTCCGACAGATCTGACGGAGGTACCCGGTGGCCGGCAGAAGCATCGTCGCCATCGGCGGCAGCGACGCCGGCATCAGCGCGGCCCTGCGCGCCCGCGAGCTGGATCCCGACAGCGAGGTCACGGTGGTGGTGGCCGACGCCTACCCGAACTTCTCCATCTGCGGCATCCCCTACTACGTCTCCGGCGAGGTCAGCCACTGGAGCGACCTGGCTCACCGCACCCTGGCGGATCTGAAGGCCACCGGCATGCAGGTGCGCACCGATACCCTCGCCACCGGTATCGACGTGGCCGGCAAGCGGCTGGCCGTGCGCGACGCCGACGGCCGCACGCAGGAACTGCCGTACGACGCACTGATCGTGGGCACCGGCGCGGTCAGCGTCCGCCCACCCATCGAGGGCCTGACCGGGCCCGACGCCCTCGGCCCGGCCGACGGCGTGCACCTGCTGCACAGCATGGGCGACACCTTCCAGATCATGCAGACCCTCGCCGCACGCCACCCCAAGTCGGCCATCGTGATCGGCGCGGGCTACATCGGCCTGGAGATGGCCGAGGCCCTGACCACCCGCGGCCTGACCGTCACGCAGATCGAGGCCCTGCCTGAGGTCCTGCCCACCGTCGATGCGGAACTCGGCGCACTGGTCCGCGCCGAACTCGACCACCATGGCGTCGAAGTGCTCACCAGTACCCAGGTCACCGCGATTACCCGCGACGCCTCAGGCCAACTGCTCCGGGTCCGTGCCACCGGCCCGACCGGTAAGACCTTCACCCGCGGCGCGGAGCTGGTCCTGGTCGTCGGTGTACGCCCCGACACCACACTCGCTGCCGCCGCTGGAGCCCGACTCGGCGTCCGGGGCGCGATCGAGGTCGACGAGTACATGCGCACCTCCCTGCCCGACGTGTACGCGGCCGGAGACTGCGCCGCCACGCACCACCGCCTGCTCGGCAAGACCTGGCTGCCGCTGGGCACGACCGCCCACAAGCAAGGCCGCATCGCGGGCGAGAACGCCCTCGGCGGCCACCGCTGGTTCGCCGGCAGCCTCGGCACCCAGGTGGTCAAGGTCTTCGACCTCGTCGCCGCCCGCACCGGCCTGCGCGACCACGAAGCCGCAGCCGCCGACCGGGGCTGGAGCCCGGCGACCACCGCGAGCCGCCCCGACGACCACAAGGCGTACTACCCCGGCGCCACCCCGATCGCGATCCGCGTCACCGGCGACACCGAAAGCGGCCTCCTGCTCGGCGCCCAGCTCGTCGGACGGCGTAGCGCGGAGGTCTCCAAGCGCGTCGACACCTACGCCACCGCCCTCTTCCACGCCATGCCGGTCGATGCCCTCAGCGAACTCGACCTCTCCTACACCCCGCCGCTGGGCTCCCCATGGGACGCGGTCCAGGTCGCGGCCCAGGCATGGATGACCGAGCACCACCTCGACGTGCAGGTGCTCAGGTTGCCCAGCGCCGATGCCCGTATACAGCTCTGAGCGCCCGTTCCCGAGCGCCGGGCTGCCTGCCGGGCGGGTGACGAGGCGAGGTTTTCGCAGGGGGCGTCAGGAGTGGGTCGGCATGGCGAAGTCGGCCCGCACCTGGCTGTCGTTGGGCCAGCGGGTGGTGGCGGTCTTGTAGCGGGTGTAGAAGCGCACGCCTTCGGGCCGTGGATGTGGTGGTCGCCGAAGAGGGACCGCTTCCAGCCGCCGAAGGAGTGGAAGGCCATGGGCACCGGGATCGGTACGTTGACACCGACCATGCCTGCTTTGACCTTGGCCAGGAAGGTGCGGGCCGTGTTCCCGTCGGCGGTGAAGACCGCCGTACCGTTGCCGAACTCGTGGTCGTTGACCAACTTCAGCGCCTCGGCGAACGACTGGGCGCGCACCATCGCCAGTACCGGGCCGAAGATCTCCTCGCGGTAGATCCGCATCTCCGGGGTGACGTGGCCGAAGAGCGAGCCGCCGAGGAAGAAACCGCCCTCGTGTCCGGGGAACGGAGTCTGCCGGCCGTCGACGACCAACTCGGCGCCTTCGTCGACGCCCACCCCGAGATAGCCGGCCACCTTGTCCCGGTGGACCTTGGTGACCAGCGGACCCATCTCGACCCCGGCCTCGGTGCCGGGACCGACCTTGAGGTCGGCGAGGGCCGCGACAAGCCGCTCGCGCAGGGCGTTCGCGGTGTCCTCGCCGACGGGGACGACGACCGAGATCGCCATGCAGCGCTCGCCCGCCGAGCCGTAGGCGGCGCCCATCAGCGCGGCGACGGCCTGGTCGAGGTCCGCGTCGGGCATGACGACCATGTGGTTCTTGGCTCCGCCGAGCGCCTGGACGCGCTTGCCGTTGGCGGTGGCCGTCTGGTGGACGTACTCGGCGATGGGCGTCGAGCCGACGAAACTGACGGCCTCGACGCCGTCGTGCGCCAGGAGGGCGTCCACGGCGGTCTTGTCGCCGTGGACGACGTTGAACACGCCCTTCGGCAGACCGGCCTCGGTGAGGAGCTTGGCGAGTTCGACGCTGAGGGTGGGGTCCTTCTCCGACGGCTTCATCACGAAGGTGTTCCCGCAGGCGAGCGCGACAGGGAACATCCACATGGGGACCATGGCGGGGAAGTTGAACGGTGAGATGCCCGCGACCACACCGAGCGGCTGGCGCAGCGACACCGCGTCCACGGCGCGGGCGACGTTCTCCGAGAACTCCCCCTTGAGCTGCTGGGGGATGCCGCAGGCGAACTCGACGACTTCGAGTCCGCGGATGATCTCGCCCTTGGCGTCGTCGAGGACCTTGCCGTGCTCGGCCGTGATGATGGCGGCCAGCCGGTCCGTCTCCCGTTCCACCAGGTCCCGGAACCGGAACAGGATGCGGGCTCGGACGTGCGGTGGGGTGACGGACCAGGTTTTGAACGCTTCGGCGGCGGCCCGGACCGCGGCGTCCACGTCCTCGGCTGTTCCCGGTGCGACAAGGCCGGTCACCTGGCCGGTGGCCGGGTTGTACACCTCGCTGCGGTGCCGGGCGCCGCGGTCGTCGACACGGCCGTCGATGTAGTGGTCGATGTGTACAGGGGCATGTGCTGTCGTGGTCATCGCGGCTCCTCAGCGTGGGGAAATCAGGCGTAGATCTCGGTGTAGAGGGTCTGGATCTCGTCCGTGGTGGGCACGACGGGGTTGTTGGCGGGGGAGCCGGACGCGAGGGCCTGCTCGGCCATGAGGGGCGTCAGGCGGTTCCATGCGTCCTGGTCGATGCCGTAGCCGCGGGGCGTGGGGACTTCCAGGTCGCGGCACAGCGTGCGCAGTTCGTCGACGAGCTTGTCGGCGGCCTGGGCGTCGGTGTCCGTGGCCGTCGCGGCGCCCAGGGCGCGGGCGCAGTCGGCGTACCGGCCGGGCGCCGCGTGCACGGAGAAGGCGGTCACCGCGGGGAACAGCATGGCGTTCGACAGGCCGTGGGCGACATGGAAGTGCGCGCCGATCGGGCGGCTCATGCCGTGCACCAGGGCCACGCTGGAGTTCGAGAAGGCGATGCCGGCCTGGGTGGCGGCGAGCATCATGGCCTCGCGGGCCTCGGCGTCCGCTCCGTTGGCGTAGGCGCGGCGGAGGTTGCGGCCGATGGTCGTGATCGCGGTGAGGGCGAGGCTGTCGGAGAAGGGGTTGGCCTTCCGGCTCACGTATGCCTCGACAGCGTGGGTGAGGGCGTCGATGCCGGTGTCGGCGGTCAGCCGGGGCGGCATCGACATGGTCAGTTCGACGTCGACCACGGCGGCGAGCGGCAGAAACGCCGGGCCCAGGCAGAGCATCTTCTCGTCCGTGACGCTGTCGGTGATGACCGTGAACTGGGTCGCTTCCGATCCACTGCCCGCCGTGGTGGGCACCGCGATCACCGGAAGCGCGGGGCCCGGGTTGACCCGTGGTGCCTTGTAGTCGCGCATGTGACCACCCTGCACACCGAGCAGCGCGAGGGCCTTGGCGGTGTCCATCGGACTGCCGCCGCCGAACCCGACCACCGCGTCCGCCTCATGGTCACGCAACGCCTTCAGGCCCGAGGCCAGGGAGTCGGTCGTCGGATCGGGCACCGTGTCGGAGAACAGCCGCGGGTGCAGCCCTGCGTCCGTCAGCGTCACCGTCAAGCGGTCCGCCGCGCCCGTTCCGACCAGGAACGCGTCCGTCACGACGAGCGGGCGGCTCAGCCCCAGTCCCGTGATGACATCGCCCAACTCGTCGACGGCGCCGCGGCCGACGCGCATGATCCGTGGCAGGGACAGGCTGGCAGTCATGGAGAACCTCTCGACGGTGGGAGGAAGGAGAGTGGGATGTTCCGCGACTGTTCGACTGTGGCGCTCCCGACGGTGTGCGTTCAATCGCCAATGACGCAGACCGTATGTGCAGAAATGCAGATAGGCTGCCCTCGTGCACTCCAGCTCGGCCGACAAGAACCCGGCCCCGCGTCCGGCGGTCGGCCCCGCCGCGGTCGACCCGCGCAGGCTCCGTGCCGACGACCTGCGGTATCTGCTCGCGGTGGCCCGCACAGGCCGTCTGGTGGCCGCCGCCGACGCGCTCGGCGTCGACCACACCACCGTCTCCCGACGTATCGCCGCGTTGGAGAAGAGCCTCGGCCTGCGGCTGATGGAGCGGGGCACGGAAGGGTGGACCCTGACCGACGCCGGAAAGACCGTCTCGGAGAACGCACGCGCGATCGAGGACGCTCTTGCCCGTGTCGTCGACGCGGTGTCCGGCCAGGACACGCCCTCACTGCGCGGCACCGTGCGGGTGAGCGCGCCCGATGGCTTCGGCACCGTCATCACCACACCCGCCCTGGCCCGGGTACGGCGGCACCATCCCGGGCTGCACGTCGAACTCGTCACGGCGACACGGCAGTTGACCCTGCACGCGTCCGGCTTCGATCTCGCCCTGGCCATCGGCAGACCTGCGGGCAGCCGTCTGGTGACTGAGCACCTCACCGACTACGCGCTGGGGCTGTACGCCAGCGACGAGTACCTCGCCCGGTGCGGATCCCCCAAGTCAACCGCCGACCTTCGGGAACACGCGCTGATCTTCTACATCGAGTCGATGCTCCAGGTCGGCGATCTCGACATCGAACGCCATCTGCCGGGAGTCGCCCCCGCGTTCTCCTCCACGAACGTCTTCGCCCAGCTCGAAGCCACCCGCGTAGGAGCCGGCATCGGCGTACTGCCGGCCTTCCTCGCCCGCCGGGCACAGCTGCGCCGACTGCTGCCCGACGAGGTCGACATCCGGCTGCCGATCACGCTGGCCGTGCGGCGGGAAGCAGTCACCCAGGCCACCGTGCGGGCCGTGCGCGACGCCATGCACCACGAGGTCGCCGACCGGGTCGCTGAGCTGCTCCCGGGATGAACCGGCCGATCCCCGACTGGGCGGGCCCGCCGATCACGAGCCGTTTTCCTGTGCGTTAATTCCCTGCAAGCTCCCGCCCCACCTGCCCTGCCCTTGCCGAAAACCTCATCCGCCCAGGTGGGAGCCGGTGTGCGGGATGCGCAGGGTCTCGAGCGTGGACGCTCGGATCGGTACTCTCGCGCGCCTGGCGATCACCCCGGCATGACGGCCGGTCGTGCTGCTGCGACTGGCTTACCTGGCCGTGACGAACGCGTTCGCCATGCTGCGCCTGCTGCCCACGAGCGACCGGGACAAGGACACAGAGATCCTCGCCCTGCGCCATCAGATCACGGTCTTGGAGCGCCAACTCGGGGGCGAGAAGGTTCGGTTCTCCCCGAGCGATCGCGCGTTCCTGGCGGCGTTGCTGCACCGCCTGCCCTCGCAGGTGCTGCGCAGGACACGGCTGGTGGTGCGTTTGGACACGGTGCTGCGCCGGCACCGCAATCTGGTCGCCCGCCGCCACGCTGCCCGGTCCCGGCCCAAGCGCCCGGGAAGACCGCGGGCCGTGCGCTCCATCCGGCTGTTGGTGCTGCGGCTCGCCCGCGTGAACCCCAACGGGGGATATCGCCGCATCCACGGCGAACTCCTCGTCCCGGGCGTCACTGTGGCTGCCTCCACCGTCTGGGAGATCCTTCAGGAAGCCGGGATCGACCCGGTGCCCGAACGCTCTGCAAGCACGCGGGCGGACTTCCTGCGCTCCCCGGCCGATGCCCTGCAGGCATGTGACTTCCTGGAGACGGTCACCCTGTCCGGGGCGCGCCTGTATGTGTTCGCGGTGATCGGGCACGCCGGCCGCCGGACCCGGATCCTCGGGGCCACCGCGCACCCCACCGCCGCGTGGGTGCCGCAGGTCGCGAAGAACCTCGTCATGGACCTCGAAGACGCCGGCTGCCGGGCCAGGTTCCTGATCCGGGACCGGGACGAGAAGTTTCCCGCCCTGTTCGATACCGTCCTCAACGATGCAGGGATCGAGGTGGTACTCAGCGGAGTACGGATGCCGCGCATGAACTCGATCATGGAACGGTGGGTGCAGACCTGCCGGCGCGAGCCACTGGACCGCACCCTGATCTGGAACCAACGACACCTGCTCCACGTGCTACGCGAGTTCGAAGACTTCTGCAACTCCCACCGGCCTCACCAGGGCATCGCCAATGCCCGCCCGCTGCGCCCCTTGCCGATGCCGGTCACCGATCCGGAGCAGATCACCCACCTCGAGATACGACGACGCCAACGACTCGGCGGCGTCCTCCACGAGTACCAACACGCCGCCTGAACCGGGCGGATGAGGTTTTCGGCAGACGCAGGGTCTACCGGCACGGCCGGCTCCGGCCCCGGGCGCACGAGCGTCAGCACGCGGGTTTCGGAATCTGACACCAAGCCGCAGATTACGGCGATCACTCGCAGAATCCGCGAGTTACTGCGGAGATCTCATGCCAAAGAGTGGAACAAGCCAATAGGGCGATCTACCAGCTGAGATGCAGGTTCACGTCCACCGAGCGCCCGATGGGAACCCGCGCGTACTCCACTACCACTATGGAGGACCGAGCCGTCGCAGCATGGTCAGGCGCCGCGGGCGCGTCTGCCCAGGTAGTCCATCCCTTTGGCCTGGTTATGAGGGGCCTTCAATTCTGTCCGTTGTCCGTTCTACGCATAGCCCACTCACCCGCAGCCCGCGCACAGCAGTCCTCACCACCAACCGACGCGGACTGTTCACTCACTCAGCCCGTCACTCTGCGCAACCACAGCAACGGTGAGTCTGCAAAGGTGTGAGCAGATGGTCCCTGGCGAGGCCGTCCGGGTCCTCACCACCGAGAACACCAGCCTCAAGCGGCGGCGTGTTCAGCAGCTCGCCCGCGAACACCGTTCACTGCAAGAGCGGCTGGAAGGCGCCCGCTCCAACAATCGCTTCGCTGAGAAACGCATCGCCGACCTGGAAGTCCAGATCCTCGAACTACAGCAGGGCGTCAGGGCGCAGTCACGTCAACTCGCGCCGCCATCCCGGAGCCCGCCGGTCACCGTCACCGGCCTGACGCCGCCGACAGCGTCAAATCACGGTAAAGCCGTGCGAGATATCGGATGATCGCCGAGTGAGACGTGCGCTGAAGAGGTGGGGGCCGCTATACGTGGTCATGGTGGTGGGGCCGATCGGACTCCATATCGCTCTCGCCGACTCGGCATGGGGCCAGTTCACCATGGTGCGGCTCGGGCTGGCGGCGCTCGGACGGGTGCCATGGCGCTTGATGGACTTCCTCGCCGACGCGCACCGGCAGCAAGGCGTCCTGCGGCAGGTAGGGGCGGTATACCAGTTCCGCCACCCCGACCTCCAGCGCCACCTCGCCGAACGCCAGCCCTGATCACAGTGCCTCTCCGTGACAGGACCGCGTCCACGGACGCAGCCTGCGCATACTCGGCCAACGTTCTCCGCACTCAGAGCGATCTCGCCCGCCAACTCGGGACCTCGAGACTGCGAGCGCGAAGCTCGAAGAGCTCCTGGACCGCCAAGAGAGCACCCTGGGCTTCGACCACCCGCGCACCCTTGTCACTCGCTGTTCCTCGCCGCGGACACCCTATGCGCCTCGTCGGACCACCCTGCCGAGTGGACAACCGGGTCCGGGCCCGACAACCGCGCACAGGGCTCCGGCCTCTGCGCTCACGGAGCCGGGGGCTCGTCCTCGACGCGGACCAGATCGACGTCGTGCGTGGGGCAGCGCGGCGGGGTCTCGCCGACGAAGCGGCGGTACCAGACAAGGGTTCCCAGGGGGCAGCGGAAGACGGCCGATGGTGCGACGGGCTGGGCATCGCCGGCGAGCGGGTCGTACGCGCGCAGGTCCGACGCGGTGGCGTCGAGGTAGTCGGCCAGCCAGTCGCCGACGGCGGGCGCCGACTCGGCCAGCCGTACGATTGTGTCGTCGTCGGCTGCATCCAGCGCGGCGCGCAGCTTCTGCGCTGCGGCCGCGTCGAGGAGTTCTTCGAGGTGCGGGAGCACGATGCGGGCGGCCTTGTGGAGGTCAGTCTCGTTGTCTGTCATCGTACTCACTCCTCAGGCACCGAAGAAGACGAAAGGTGCCCAGAAGACGGGGTCGCTGAAGGGTGTGTATCCCCGGCGCCGTAGCCGGAGGGAGCCAAGGGACGGGGGAAGCTCCTGCAGTTCTTCAAGGATCTCTCCAGCGGTGAGTTCGCGCAGATGGGTACGCGCGATGGCCAAGGCTTTTGCCGGATCGCCGGCAGAAGCCGCATAGGCGGTGTAGAACTTGCGGACGAACAAGAACGTGGCGGCGTCGTCCACTGGCCACAGGGTCGCCACCACCCCGCTCGCTCCGCTCTGGATGCAGGCCGAGGGCAGCCCGATCACTTCGTCACGCCGGGTGAGGATGTCGGTCACGCCGCTCTGGCAGGCCGACAGGAACGCGAGCCTGACACCTTTAAGTACCTGATGGGTAATCAATTCCCGTATGAACAGCGGCTGGCTGCCGACGAGGATCGACGACTCCATGGGCTCTTGTAGTCGGTAGACCCCGTGGGTGGCGAGATGGAGGTGGTTGAAGCCCTCTATATGCGCGGCGAGTTCGTCCTTGGCGCCAGGCTGCGCCGGCACTGCGGTCCCGTCGTCGAACACCGCGAGTACGGCCTCTACCTCCGGCCTGGCCAGCGGCAGGCTGGGCTCGGCGTACGCGAGTACACCGGCCGCCCGTTGAGCGTACGCCCTCGCTCTGACCTGACAGCGGTGGAGGATCTCGGCGGACGCCGCATGCGTCAGGGCTGTGCTGTCGGGCACGACGATGCTCAGTGGGACCAGGCTCCACCAACCCATGGGGACGACGGTGACGCGCGGCCGACCGCGGAGGCGGTCACGCAGCCACGACGTGACCGGTGCGGACGCGAAGGTGCGGATGGCGTGCTGCGCGGTGTCCCCACCCGACATCGTGCCGAGCAGCAGCCCGCTGCGTTCCCCGTCCTTGTCCTTGCGGGTCGGGAAGACCAGCGCCGCCAATGCCTCGTGCGTCAGCGGATCACTGTGCTCCTCGACTCGGCCTTCGGTGGGGAGCACGGTCAGCAGGGATGTGCCCCAAGGCGAGGTGAGTAGATAACACAGAGCGTCGTTTCCCGTCGCGTAGGCGCAGATGGCGTCGAAGTCGGCCCGGCGGGGACGGATCAGCAGGGCGCGGGCCCGCGCCGTCTCGTGCCGGGCCGCTTCGAGTTCGGCACGCCGGTGCTCGTCGGCGACTCGGGCCTGCTGTGCGGTGACCCGCGCGTGCGTGGGGCGCGGACCTAGCACGGCCGCCTCGGCGGCACGCAGCTTGGCGAAGGCATCCTGGTAGTCGCGGTACTCCGCCGTCGTACGGTCGATGTCGGCGTCGACCGTCGTGGGGTCGAGCGCCAGTGCTTCTCGCAGGGCGAACGACCGGCCGGCTTCGGCGCTCTCCACCGCTGAGGAGAGGTTGCCGCAGCGGGCGAGAGCGAACGTGTAGGACGTGTACACCGCGCTGGCCCTGTCGAGGACCGCGGTCCGCCCCGAGCCGCTCACGGCCTCGTCGTAGGTGACGGCCAGGGCACCGGCAGCGGTGGCGTACCCTTCGGCTGCCTGCGGCCACCGCCCTGCGGCAGCGTGGCACTCGCCGACGATGCCAGCCGTCCGCACGCAGTAGTGGGGGGCGTTGTCGGGGGTGAGTGTCTCCAGCGCCAGGTTCGCGTGCACGATCGCCCGGTCCGGATCGCCGCTGAGCTGGTGGACGACGGCCAGGTTGAGGTGCGCCACCCCCCATTCGAACGGGTGGATGTTCCTGTCGATGGCGGTGATCGCGCTCTCGGCGTCGGCGATGGCCGCGGTGACGTCGGGCACCACTGCTTTCGCCCGGACCAGGGAGATCTGGGAGTGGATCACTCCCCAGAACAACGGGTCGCGTTCCCGGGTGAAGTGGGTGCTCGCCTTGGTGAGATGCTCGATCGCCCGCTCGGCGTACTCCGGTGCTCCGCGGTCCGTCTTCCCCGCGTACAGGGTGCCCAGATGGTAGTGGCACTCGGCCGAGACGCGTTCGTCCCCAGTCTCCGTGGTGTGCGCCAGCAACTCGTCGATCATGGCGACGGCCTGGCTCTCGAACTGCTCCACGGGCTCCACGCGCCGTTCCATCAAGCAGACCGCGTACCCGAGCTGTGCCTGGATCCACGTGGGTGAGTCGTCCTGGGGCCCTGTTACCGACAACGCGTTGCCGAAGTGGGTAAGCGCCTGTTCCAGGTTGTCGGCTCGGTTGCCCGCTGCCCGTTGCTGCAGGCAGACGCCGAGGTTCTTCTGGAGCGTCGCCCACTCGGTCGGCGCGGTGTCCGCCCGCAGCATGGTTGAGGCATCTTCGAATTCCTTCTTCGCCCGCTCGATGTTGGCGAAACGGTCCCCGTGTTCGGAGCGCAGGTAGTGCATGCCCCGGTTGTTGTGCACGAGTGCCCGCAGATGCGGATGGTGGTCGCGATCGACCAGGGTCAGGGCGGCGTCGGCGCATCGGAGACTGCGGGCGTCGTTCTCCGCGGGATCGCCTTCGAGGCGGTCGTCGTAGGCCATCTCCAGATTGATCAGGATGCCCGCACGCAGGACCGGGCGGTCGGCCGGGGCGCGTTCGAGCGCCTCGTTCAGAAGCACGACCGACTCCTCGACGTGCCGACCGGTGTCGTCGTTGAAGTGCTGCTGGTGGTGGATCCGGGCGAGGCTGTTCAGGCCGATGGCCAGCCACTGGTCATCGCCGCTGGTGCGCAGCACGGTGACGGCCTGCTCGGCGAGATGGATGGCAGCGGTATGGTCCCGGGCACCGGACAGCAGGCCCAGCTGGAATTCTGCCGCGGCTCGGTAGACACGTGCCTTGGCCTGATGCGTGCCCTCGGCCTCCTCGTCCAGCGCCGTCGCGAGCATGAGCGCCTCCTGCACCCGCTCGCGGCGTACACCGGACTCCGGGTCGATCAACTCTTCGATGCGGGAGAGGATATAGAGCACTCTCATGTCCTGCAGCATCGGCAGCAGACGCTCAATGGTCTGGTCGGCCGCAACGTCATGCTGGCCATACGCACTGGTCAGCTCCGCGATGGCGGTCTCCGCCGCGGTGATCCGCTGGGTGTGTCCGGCCGCCGACGCGAGCCGACGCCGAATGTCGGCGAGCAGGCCCTGGAAGTCGTCGCCAGGAGTGCTCTGGTCGGGCTCGGGCCCGGCATCCTCGTCGGACGACAGTGCCCCGTCCGTGACGCCGGGTGCCGTGTCGGACATCCATCGCTCGACGACGGGCGTGATGGCGGAGAGGTCGCCCGAACCGATATGCGGTGGCTCGGTCAGTCCCTCCTCCGCCCGCACCACCCGCGCCAAGTCCCCGGCGAGCCATTGCGCTTCGTGTCGGTCGACGCCCGGGGGCGGGACGAACAACATGACCGGCAGGTGCGCCGGGTGGTAGACGAGGAGCCCATGCGCAACCTCGACCTCGGTATGGCAGTACCCGCAGACGAAGGTGAACACTGTGCCCTGCCGTATTTCGGACACCAGCTCCGGTTCCCGCGCGAGGTTGCGGATCACACGGAGTTCCAGCATCATCTCACGTCGGCAACGCGGGCATTCCGCAGTGACCTGCAGGGTCCGCTCCATCGCTTACCTCGGCTCAACTGGTGGGGGAGGCACGAAGCGGGGATGGACGGCGTCCGACCCGCCGCTGAGATACGACGTCAGTTTCGCCCCTTGAGCCAGCTCGTCGCGGGGGTGCTCGGGCAGCGGCCAGCGCAGATGCTCGTAGAGCACGGTACGGTGCACATCGAAGGCGGCTTCGACGAGCTGCCCGTAGACCTCCGCACGACTCGGCGTGATCAACAGGACGGCACCGGCGGCGGTGGCAAGGCCGATCGGCACAGCCCACAGAGACCAGGGACTGAAGACGAGGAAGAGCAGCCCCCACAGGGAGGTGGCGACGCCCCGGTCCAGTGCCCGGCGGGCAGCCTCCAGCTCCTTGCGCGTCGTCTCCGGCAGCAGGAGCCACAGACGCGGCCAGACGGTGACCGCGTCCAACCCGTACTTGGCGCCAGGCCGTGACTCCGCGGCGTGCAGCACGTTTCCGACCCGCGTGGGCATGAGCGCGGCGGATTTGAAGGGACGTAGCTGACGTCGCCTGTCGATCTCGGCGTAGCGGCGCAGGGTCTCCGCGTCGGGTGTGGCGCCCGGGGGTGTGACGAGCGGTTCCAGCTGCTGCCATTCCGCCTTGTCCGCCTTGTCCTTGGCGTGGAGCCGGGCGATGAGTCGCTTGCGCAGGAAACCCAGCCAACGGGGCCAGTAGCCTTCCAGCAGCCGCAGCGTGGGCGTGACGAACTGCTGAACTGCCAGAGCCGATGCCGCCACGACAACCAGGGCCAGAGCAACGGCCAATAGTTGGACGGGTGACTTCTGGCGGGCCAGCCAGTCCGTGAGTGGACGGACGCCGTGACGGTCGTGCGCGTACGCGAGCAGCCCCCCGATCCAGAAGACCAGGGCCGGCCCGGACACAGCCGCCCAGCGGTCGGCGAGCTTGGTGCCGGCCGCTTCCCAGAGCTTGTCCATGCCACCTCCGTCGGGCGATGTCCAGGGAGCCGCCCCGGCGCCGCGGCCGGATCACGCATCCACGATGCCACGCCGGATGCCCGCGAGAACCCGCGTTGAGCGGCTGGTCCTGCGCAGAGAGCAGCATGCGGTTGCGAACCCCAGCGCACGGGCCGCCCGCGCGCGCCTTGGGCGCGTCGAGTTGGGCCGACGGTTTCCCGCCGCACCCGTTCCCGCGCTGCCGTGCTGTCTCACAGCCCGGCGAGGACGCGGAGGGCACGCGGTTACCGGTCTTGCCGCAGGGGCACGGCAGTGGCGTCATCCTTCACTCAGTGGCAGCAAGCGCCAGCCGGGGACTGGGCCGCCTACGCCGCCGACGTCGCCAGCCCGAAGTGCCCGTGAATCATGCCTCATGCGCTTGGCTATCCGAGACCGCCATTGCTCTGGAGAAGCTGGGCGTTGATTCAAGATTGTATGCCGTGACCGTCTCATGGCTTTACCGAGCCTACGTCGGCTTGCGGGTGGGCATGCGCAGCCTCGTGTCCATGCACTACCAGTTGGTGCTGTGCGAGGAGAGGGGTGCGATCATCCGCGAGCGGGGCCGGGGCCGCGGTATCGGTCTCGTCCGGTGACTCAGCCGCGCCGGGCGGCTCCGTTCGGCCAAACGACGTCGACGGGAAGGCTGGCTTCGTGTGCTTCGAGCGCCGTGTCCGCGGTGCCGCCGCCCTTGCCCGAGGGGGGCTGGCCGTTCCAGACGGCGACGAGGCGGTCGGCATGCTTGAGGAGGTGGCTGTTGGCGTCTTCGTACGCCGACCGGTTCGCGGTCTCGTGGTCGAGTACAACCACCTCGTCGGCTGCCTGCGTGAGCCGGTCGAACGTCTCGGCGTGGTCTGGCTTGACCTTGTTCTGCCGGTAGTCCTTCGAGGGGATCACCACGACCAGGCGCCCGCCCAGCTCAAGCACGGCTTCGGCGAAGAGGGAGTCCGATCCCTTGGCGATGCATGAGACACCGGTCAGGTCGTCGGCGTACGGCCGGAGTGCCTCCCGCAGGGCTTCGCGCACCAACGGGACACTGGCGTCGGTCAGGTCCATGTGGCCGGTCACGGCGATCGTGGTCACGTCGCTCCTTCAGCTCGACAGCAGTTCGCGGATCCGTGCTCGCGCTTCGCCGACCGTACGCGATGTCGGCCGACCCACCGTGTACGGATACAACTGTCCCAGCTGGGCGCGGACGCGGACGGACCGGGTGCGGGCGGCGGCGTCGACGGCGCGGTGGGTCTGCTCGACCCCACCCGCAATGTCACCCATCAGGAAGTGGCACTCCGCCAGCCCGATCAGGTCGAGGGCGTGGCTGCGTCCGGCTTCGGCGCCGCGGGTCGTGAGCGCGCTGCGGATGTTCGCCTCGGCGGCCTCCGCGTGCTGCGGTTCGCTGCGTGCCATGTCCAGCAGGCGACCGCCGGTAACGCCTGCCAGCTCTGCCTCGTCGAAGTATGTGATCCAGTATGGTTCTTCGCCTGCCCCTGCCTCAGCGAGGGCCTCGGCAGCCTCGCCGGTGGCCGGAATGCCGCGGCCCGGCCCATGGCGGCGTACGCCCACGCCTCCCGGGTATGGAGCATGGCGAGCACACGCGGCCCCGCGGCCTTGCGGGCGCCCTTTTGAGCCAGGTGCACGAGTTCCAGCGCGTCCTGCGGCCGGTCCCGGTAGAGCATCTGCCGCGCCATGCCCGCCAGTACGTTGGCACCGAATGCGGCATCGCCGCCGGCGTGAGCCGCGCGCAGCGCCAGCATGTAGTAGGCCTGGGCCTGCTTCTGAAGGCCCGAGTCCCAGGCCATCGTTGCGGCCGTGCCCCCGAGGAACGCCATCACCCTGAACAGCCCTTGCTCGACGGCCGGTTCCTGGTGATCTTCGAGGTGACCGGCAACCTCGTTGAGCTGCCCAACGACAGCCTTGCGGCGCAGGCCTCCGCCGAAGCGGTGGTCCCAGGCGCGGAAGGCTCGTGCTGTCGCTTCCAGTTCCTTGACCTCTCGCTGCCCGACGCGGCCACGCCGATGGGTGGCCTCCGCGGTTGGCGCAGGCTGAAGCCAGCCCTCCAGTGAGTCGAGCAGCGCAGCGCCGGACATGGCAGCGCCGACCATGGCGCGGGTCGCGGCGCGGCGATCCATCACGAAATCGCTCCTGGTCATGTCGGTCGCCAGCTGAACGGTCGCGGTGGGGCGCCAGTGCGCATCATCGGATGACCGTGTGTCCAGCGGTGTGGTGGGCGGGTCAGGGGTGTCGGGCTGTCTCTCCCAGGAGCGGTCGGCGAGCCCGACCAGGCGCCCGGGGATGCGCAGCCCGTCGGCAATGCGGCAGATCACCTCGAAGCTGGTGACCTGCTGCTGGCCGCTGATGATCGTCGAGACCTTGCCGGGTGTGAGCTGGCAGGCCGCTGCGATGCGGTTCTGCGACAGGCCGCCCCACTTCTTGATGAGCGAGAAGGCCGCGGCGAAGTCGTGCTCTGCCAGAGCTCGCTTCACGTCGTCTCGTTGACGGAACAGACCCCGGCGACCGCGCTAACGGTCCCGGGGCGTGGCCAACGCTTCGAGGGAGCGCCGACATCATGAAAGCTACAGCGCCGACCCCGGACCGAACACGGGGGGCGAAGATGACGATCGAGGTGTACACGGTCAGCCGGGACGGGGTGGTGGTGAGCCCGCCGCGCGCCACGGTCAGCGTGCCGTACGGATACGAGCCGCCCTCGAACTGATGAGTACCCAACTCGGGCCCTGCGCTTGCCCGGTCCACCGCGAGGCGGGTGCTGTCAGGTGAACGCCACCCGAGACGAGATCGAAGCCCCGCGCCGTCCACCGGGCTGATGCGCGCCCAGGCAACCTGGTTCCTCGATCAGCGCACCCTGCTGCGCCATCAGACCGTGAAGGGTTTCGGTCAGGACTTCTGCGGCTACCTGGGGCAGCTGATCCCGCGGATCGGGCAGCTCGCCGACGTTCTGCCCCCGGATGACGTTCCCGCGAGGGTGGCGCTGGCCGGTGTCGGCGAGGCCTGCCGACGCCTGGGGGAGGAGGGGGCCGCTGGCCTGTACGGCGAGGTCGAACGCGTGAAGCGGCTGGCCCGGTCCGTCGTGGCCCGGTGTGACCACTACGACGCGCTGACCGGCCTGGTGATGTGCCTGGCCTGCGACAAGCCGATCGAGGCGGGTGATGCTTGGGTGCCGTACGACCAGGTCAGCCCCTCCGGCGGCGTGGCACGGGCCGGCCGGATCCACTGCCGCTGCGCGAACGCGCCACGCCGTCACTGACGCGGCACCCACCCCGGGGAGGGGCCCACGGCGACCGCAGGGTCAGGGTCGCACCACGAAACGCCCCTCCCGTCGGAGTACCGCAAGACTCCGGCGGGACGGGTCCCAGAACTCTGGCCCCGAGCCCGCCCCGAGCAGGTCGAGGCGATCGCCCGACAAGTTCCCGCCTACCGCGCGGCTGACCCGGCGACCGTGACCGTCTTTGCGCGCACCGTCTACGCCGCGTGGGAGGAATGGGAGCGTATGCGCCCGCTGCCTCACCGTGCTGCGCTCACTGCTGCGGCCCGAGACTGGGCAGCGTGCCGTGAGGCCGGGTCCACAATCCGCACGCTCTGAACCGGGGCTTCGGGCGCTCCCTATACAGTCCCGCTTGTCTGCTTCCCCCCTGGCAGATGGGCGGGGCCTTCCATGACCGGCCTGGGCTATCGTCGTGCCGGCCGGCATCTCCGCCTCCGGGTTCAGCTACAGCACCGGCGCGCTCAGGTCCGCCTCGATCGGCGGCTCCCGGTCGTCAAGGTCGGTGCCGGAGACGTGGACAGGTCTCGCGGCTCGGCAGCGGGTTCTACCTGCCGCATCTCGGCCTGGCCCGTAAGGCGGGTGTGCTGAGGACGGGTCGCCGCGCCCGGCGCCGTCGGCGCGCGTGGATCGGCGTGCCGCCTGCTTCATTGACCTGGGGCTGCTGATCAGCCGGTGGTCGGCCGAGGTCGCCGACCGCCAGGTGGCCGGTACTGGGAAGGTGACCTCTCGGCCAGGCGACTTCTCGGCCGTCGGCACCCTGGTCGACGGCACCGCCCGCTACGCCAAGCTCCTGCATCTGCCGGACGGCCGCACCGGCGTGCCTGGGTTGCGGCACCGGAGGTGGCGTACGTCGCCGAGTACGGGAGTACCCGGCCAGGTCGCCCTGCTGGTGGTGGGAGCGCGTGGTCTGGTCCTGGTGCATACGGCAGGCTTGGAGTGTCGGGCCTCTCCGAGCGTCCTGGTGTTACGGGGCGTGCGGCCTGGCGTGCCGGGGGCGCGAGTCGGTGGCACACGCTCCGGTCGTGCTCCGCGCACTCCTGCTGCCTGCGGAATCTGGACAGAGAGTCCTCGGAGCGGGGTGCGCCTTTGCTGGAATGGACCTGCCATCAGGTGGCCGAGACGGCACGTGCGCAGGGGGATCGATTGTCCTGCGGCCTTGCTGGGGCAAGGTCCGCGGTGTCTTCATGAGCGTCTTTCTGAAGAGACGAGTTACTTCGGCTGCGCTCCCGAGGCCTGCAGTCCTTTTTCGGGGTCGCCGATGCGGAAAACCGGTCATCAAGGCAGGGGGAATGCGTGGACTCCTACAGTGTCACGGTCGTGGGTCCCAGCGGCTCCGGCAAAACCGTCTACCTGGCGAGCTTGTTCCGGCGCCTCGCCGTCAACCGCGAGGCGGTGGGCTTCTTCGTCCAGACCGACTTCTCGTCGGCCAAGCTGCTCAACCACACCTACGGAGAGATCACCCGCCCCGGAGCATGGCCCGGAGGGACCATTCTCGACCGAGTGCAGGAACTGGCCTTCACCTGCAGCGTCCGCTCACCGCACGGCGTCTTCAGCCCGTTCGCGATCAAGTACGTCGACTACGGCGGAGGCCTTCTCACCGACGTCTACGAAGACGGTGCGACTGCTGCCGACGACATTGAGGACCGCCTGCGCAAGGCGAACGTGCTTCTCGTCTTCCTCGACGGAATGAAGGTCGTGAACTACCTGGAAGGCGACTCACGGCTGGTCGACGAACTCGTCCCGGTCTTCAACCAGTTGCAGGACAGTACGGCGGTCATCCACTTCGTGATCACCAAGTGGGACCTGCTGCACGACACCCATACCCTGAAGGAGGTGGCGAGCAGCCTGCTTGACCACCCGGATCTCAGCGGCTTCGTCGATCACCACGCCCGCATGAATGAACGCGCCGGAGCGATCCGCCTGTTCCCCGTCAGCTCCGTCGGCCTCGGTTTCGCCGATCGCGGCCCCGACGGGCAGATGGTCAAACGTCCCGGGGCGAGGCCGCACCCGCTCAACGTCGAGATCCCTTTCGCGGCGGTGCTTCCCGACCTTTTCGAGCAGGCCTCACAGCTGCTGCTCGATCCCGCTCCGGACGAGGAGTTGGAGCAGCGCGGCCGCCTCCTCGCCAGACTCCGGGGCATCTCCGGCCTGTTCCCCGTGGCGAAGAAGGTGTTGCTCAAGCGCGCCGTTGCCAGTCCAGCGCTCGCGGGACTGGGTGAGGGAATCCTCGACAGCTTCAGCAACTGGGCCGATTCGCGGCTCAACGTGTACGAAGGCCGCCTGGAGGTCGACCGGGCCAGGCATCGAGCCGAAGCGGAGAAGATCGCCAGCAACCGGGAAGCCATGAAGCACCTCGTCGAAGCATTCGAGTTACTCCTCGCGGACTTCGAGCGCGCGCACCCCGGGTCCCAACTATCGAACAGGGCGTGACCATGACGACATCAGCGCAGGCATGGCCTTTCGCCATAACTCGAGCCATGCGTACCGACTACCGGCTGGTCGCCGCACCGGACTTCCTGCTGCACAGCGGGCAGGCCGCCGATCTGAGCGCCGCTGCGAACGGGAACGTCGACCCTGACTGCGTCTACCTTCGGCCCTGTTCCAGCCCGGACGGCACTGAGCTGTGGTGCGCTTATCGTTCGGTGCCGCTGCTCGCGGCGGACGTCGACCGACCGGGTGATACGGCACTCGACGAGTTCGGCCGTCCCATCCGGCTGATCGAAGGCATCGTATGCCAGCAGCGCCCCGACGCCGTGCTGGGGCAGGGCCTCTTCCACCATCTCCACCCGTCACTCGTGCCGACCTTGACAAGGTTCTACGCCGAGGACAGCGCGACCTTCCGGGTGGTTCCCACCCTGCGGTTCTTCCTCAGCGACGTTTCTGCCGGTGAACCGATGCGGTTGCGGGAACAAGCCCGTCTCCAGCTGAGGAAGGGAGGAGCGCCCGCCCCGAGCGGGCGGTTTCCAGACCCCATCGCGGTCAGAGCACCTGTCCCCACTGTTCAAGGCAGCTCGCAACCTGGCGGGGGAACTGGTGAAGCTGCCGCCTCCGGCCAGCAGGGCTCTCATTCGAGTGATCATCGCTCTCCTGGAGCGGATCCACCACGCCGTCGCCGGGCGTGGCCATATCTCACCGTTCTCTTCACAGTGCTCGGAGGACTGACACTGCTCTTGGTGCTTCTCCTGCGGGCGTGACCGGCTGCTCCTCCCCGTCACGCCCCGGCATGTGTTCGTGCCCCGCTGGTGGGAGGGCCGCGGCGCGGGCTGGGAGCTGCGCGATGGCGCGGCCGATCCTGAGGCGTGGATGGAGAGCGCCTACGCGGACCGGACGCTCGTGACCCGCGTCGGGGCCGCGCACGCCGACCAGGCCGTCGCGGGTGCCCGGGTTACGGAGGGGCTGCCCACGTCGTCGTCGACGCTGCCGGGGCTGGTGGTGACGATGTACCGGCACGCGATGATCACCGACGGCTCCCGGGTGCTCGTGACGACCGGCACCGGCTACGGCACGGCCCTGCTGTGCCGGCGGCTCGGCGACGCGTTGGTGACGAGCGTGGACGTGGATCCGTACCTGGTGAAGACCGCGGTCGAGCGGCTGGAGGCGATCGGCCTGCGCCCGAGTGTGTCCGTCGGCGACATCACCGGGGACCTGCCCGGCCGGTACGACCGGATCGTGTCCACGGTGTCCGTGCGGCCGGTGCCCGTCTCGTGGTTGGACGCCCTGCGGCCGGGCGGGCGGCTGGTGACCACCATCGCGGGGACGGGGCTGATCCTCACCGCGGACAAGACGGAGACCGGCGGCGCCGTGGGCCGTATCGAGCCCGATGCGGCCGGCTTCATGCGCACCCGCCACGGCGAGGACTACGACGACCCGGCCAGCGACGTCTGGGACGTGGCGATGGAACAGGAGGGGGAGGAGGTGGCGACCTGCCGGTACCCCCTGCTGAATCCGCAGGATTCCTGGGGTGTCATGTCGATGCTTGCCCTTCAGGTCCCGGACATCGACTACCGGTACCGCGAGGACGGCGACACCCGCACCGTGTGGCTGCTGCACCCCGATGGCTCCTGGGCGCGCGCCACGGCGACCACGACGGCGATCACGGTGAGACCAGTCGCGGCCGCGGCAAGGCGTCGGGAGCGGTCCCAGATGGAAGAGGTCATCAGATGTGTTCCTTCGGACGGGCCCCGCGGTCTCACCGGCGAGCGGCTCAGGCACGGAAGGCGAGGCAGCGCTCGTGCGGCGTCCTGGTGTGGTGGTGATGGACGTGGTGATGCGCTCGATGCGGGGGATGGAGACCTTGATGCGACCGGTGTTCTGCCGCGGGCAGGTCAGCAGGAACTCGCCCTCGCGGCCCTTGCGGCCGACGGGGGACAAGCCGGTGGTCACCAGCCGTAGCAGCTCGCCGTCGTTCGGGTCGAGGCCGACGAACTCCAGACCACGGCGGGCGCGTTCACGGTCCGCGGTGCGGGCGAGTGCGCGGTAGGCCATCAGGCCGCGGTCGGGGCCGAGTTCGGCGGCGTCGTGGGATCCGGCGATGAGGCCGGCGCCGTGCTTGCGGCCGTCGTGGAGGATCTCGTGGACCAGGGCGGTGCCCTCGGCCGACGAGGTGAGCCAGTACAGCTCGTCCGCGACCACCGCGGTGAACCGCCCGGCGTCCTCGAACGCTCTCTGCCGGGCGATCGCAGCGATCAGATACAGCACGGCGCGTCCGATCAGCGCCTCCAGCGGCTGCTGGTGCAGGACCTCCGGATTGTCGAACGCGGCCTTCGGCGGCAGCTTCAGACCTGCCGTCGTGATCACGATCATGTCGGAGGCGCTGGAGGCATCCAGCTGCACCGGCGGCAGTGTGGGGTCGAACACCATCGCCGCCAGGGAGTTGGTGGCCACCACGCGGACGAGGCCGGCGAGGCTGGCGGCCGCGTCCTGCCGCTTGCCCACCTCCCGTAGGGCCATCTCCTGAAGGACCTGAAGCACGCGGTGCATGGACGGGGCGTCGCTGGCGGCGGCCTGCTCGACGGCGTGGTGCAGGACCTCGCCGCTGGTGCTCATCGGGCCGATGCCGAGCTGCAGGGTGAGGTAGGACAGGGCGTAGTGGCGGCCTGCGGGGCCGTCGAACATGCGCAGCGGGTCGATGGACACCTCGGCGCGTGCGGCGTCGATGATCTGGACGCGGCCCTGGGCGGCAATCCGGGCGAAGGTGGCCCACTCGCGGACGGGGGTGCGGTCGATGCAGATCGCGCAGCCGCCGCGCGCCCACACCGCCTCGGCGATGAGCTTCTGCAGGACGCTCTTGCCCGCTCCCAGGTCCCCGACGATGCCCATGGAGGCGGACGCGTCCACCTTGGGCGCGTCCGCCACGTTGATCATCACGGGGCGGGTGGTGCCGCTGTCCAGGTCGATGCCGAGGAACATCCCGTTCGGGTCGCCGACCTCCGCGGTGGTGAAGGCGCCGCCCAACGCCCAGTCCTCGGAGATCTGGTGCTGGGTGAACTCCCGCACCACGCCGGGCCGTACGGTGCCGGGCAGGCCCAGGGTGAACAGGGCCTGCTGCAGGCCGGCCGGGCGCACGGCCCGGTAGTCGGCGCCGCCGAGCAGGGCGGCCAGCGCGCGGGCCCGGGCGTCGCAGACGGCGGCGGTCGGCCCCCACACGGTCAGGACGGTGACGGACTGCACCTCGACCTCGACCGACGTGCGCGCAAGGCGGGCGTCCAGCTCGCCAGGTCGCGGGCGGCCTCGGTCAGCGAGGCGGGCATGCCGGTGGGGCGGGCGTCGTACTGGTCGGCCTGGTCGATGAGTTCGTTCTTCTTGCGTCGCACCTGGTCGCGGGCCTTCTCTGCGGGCACGAGGGTGAGGTCGACGGTGTAGTCGACGGGGAAGTCGAGAGTTTCCAGCTGGGCGAACAGGTCGGCGGCGTCCTGGCTGACCGCGGGCGGGCACTCGGCCAAAGCGAGCTGCGCCTGATAGCCCACGCCGGCGTCGGACTCGACCTGCAGCCAGCGCCGCCCGAGCGGCGAGCCGGTGTTCAGCCGCCACCAGGCGGTGCGGCCCGACCGCGTGATCCGGCCCGCGCTCTTGAGCTCGCCCGTGTCGTCCAGGTCGGGGTCGATGCCGCCTTCCTGCAGGCGGACTTGGCCGAGGTCGGCGTAGCTGGGGGAGCGCAGCACACCGTCACGGAGGTACCCGCCGTACAGCTCGCTGGTTTCGGCATCCGCCAGCAGCGGCTCGGCAAGGCCGCGGTGCAGGGCGTGCTGGACCATCCACACGATCTCCGCCGGGCGGGCCGGACAGAAGGCGATACCGCCGGCGAGCGCGGCCTCCACCCGCAAGGCCTGCTCGCGGTAGGCGCTCACCTCGCGTCGGGCCACCGGGGCCGGGTGCATGCCCAGCATCGGGGCAAGCTCCGCCCAGGCCGCGCCGAGGGAGGCCGACACCTGCAGACCGGCGGTCTCGGTCTGCAGCGGAACCGCCAGCCACAGGGTGCGGCGGTGCATCTCCTGGCCGTCCAGCAGGTCCAGGGTCGCCTCGACGTTCTCCACCCACGGGTGCGGGCCCGCATCCGGTGCCGTGTCGGCCGGCTCGATGCCCTCGATCATGCGCAGGGCGATCTCGCCGGGATCGACCTGCGCGCACAGACCGAACAGTCGCGGTGCCCCGGACAACGACCGCACCAAATGTGTGACCTTGGTGAGTTGTTCGTCGTGGACCGCGGCGGGCACGTAGGTGCCCTGGACGGTCTCCTCGTGCTGTCCCTGCGTGTCCGGGCCGGGGTGCAGGCGGTAGACGGCCCACACGCTGCCCTGGGTCGACCACACCAGGTGCCCGGCGATGTGACGGGTCGGAACCCTCACCGCGCATCCCCGCCCTGCGCGGCGAGCGCGAGCAGCTGCTGCACACCCGACACCGGCCCCACCGGCACCGCGCCAGCAGCCGGCTCCGTGCGGTGGCGGGTGGACGAGCGAGTTGCGGCCGGGCTGGGGTGCGGCGCCCGAGGGGCACGCCGCTGAGCTGCAGGGGATGGTGTGGCCTTCGCAGCGGGGACCGCCGCGGGCGCGCCCTCGATGGTGAAGCCGCCGAGCAGCGGGCGGGGAGCGCGGTCGCGGGCGGCACGCCCGCCGATCCGCCCTCCTTTCGGCTGCCAGCCGAGCAGCACCCAGCCCAAAGCGGCCTGCACCGGCGCATGGCCTCGGATCTTCGGACGGCGCACCGCCCAGATCGCCAGCAGCCAGGCCGTGATGGGGATCGGCCCCAGCACCGACCACCAGCTGATGGTCTTGACCAGAAGGAAGCCGCCGCCGACGGCGAGGGCGATCTGCGCGGGGGTGTAGGGGCCGAGGGGGATCTTCCAGTCGGCGACCTTGCCCAGCACCAGGGATGCCGGCGGGCGGCGGTGTAGAAGCGGCTCACCCGACCCGCCGCGGCCGCGCTCACAGCCAGCCTCCCGTGCCGGCGGAGTACTCCCGTACGACGGGATCAGAACTGTGCACGATGCCGGGGACAGCGGGCGCGCCCTTGGCGGGGTTGTTGACCTCGTCCTCGAACATGTCCGAGGGGTCCTCGCGGGAGTTGTACAACCCCAGCGCGATGATCATCAGCAGCAGGGCGCCGATCCCGGCCTTGAGGCTGAACTTTTGGATCATGATGACGACGACGAGCACGAGCAGACCGGCCTGCAGGCCCTTGGTCGCCCAGTCCTGGAACATGTTGATCCACGAGTCGCCGAGGTCGTCCAGCTGCCCGGCGAGCATCAGGCTGTTCACGGTGTTCACCGGGCACCCCCGTCCGGGGCGGTTCCGGACTCCAGCGCCGCGACTTCCCACCGGCCCGAGCGGGCCGTGAGCGTGAGCTCGTACGCCAGCGGCCACCGGCCGCCGGCGTCCCGGGCTTCCACCCGGACGAGGACACGCACCGCCGTGCCGTCGGCCGGCACCTGCTCGGCGGCCGCGGCCTCCTCGACCGCGGACACCTGCTGCACCGTGACCGCCGTGTACGGGGCGGGGGAGACGGCGGTGAGCTGCACGCCGGGCGCGAGGTAGCGGTCCACCTCTCCGGCACCGGTCAGGTAGGCGGCGAGGAACTCCCCGACGGCGGAGGACAGATCGCCCTCCAGGACGGTCACGCCGTACGGCGACTTCGGCACCTCGGCCCGGGCCGGGCCGGCCACCACGCCCGGCGCACCGGTCACGGCGAACGAGGCGCCCGCCTCGTCGGCGGCCACGGGCACGGCGTAGTAGCGCACCGATCCGTCGGCGTACTGCGCAGCCACCGTCACCGCCCATGCGCCGCCGTCGCGCTGCGCACTGCGCACCGCCGTCACGGACGCAGGCCGCGACTGCGCATCGGAGGCTGGGTCGGGCAGTTCGACGCCCGGCGCCATCGACTGCGCAAGCCGCGCCTGCGCACTTGTCGCATCGTCCGCGCTGCTGCGCAACCACGTGCTGACGAACAGTTGCGCATAGCCGCCCGGGTCGGCGGCCCCTGCCGTGGTGCGCACGGCGGTGGGCTTGGCCGGGCTAGCCGCTTGGACCGTGGTCGGGGTGGAGGCGACGGCGACGCCCAGGGCGATGGGGCCGGCCGCGATCACGGTCCAGACCGCTACACGCGAGAGGCGGACGCGGCGCCGCATCGCCTCCAGCCGGGCGCCCGCCGCCATCGGAGCAGCAGCCTCGCGTTCCGAGGCCTGCTTGCCAGGGGACATGGTCAAACTCCCAGGTCAGAACGGATGTTGCTGACCTCGAGAAAACCCGCCGACCCCGACCCGACCACCGACCACGAGAGGCCGACCAAGGTCACGATGGGGACACGAAGTCCGTGGTCGGGGTTGTGGTCGGCCCGACCACAGGCCCGACCACGGGCCGGCGTGAGACGAGGACAGGACATCGCGTCCGGCCCACGGCGTCGGGGCGGCGGCCGCCGGGCGACCACGTGGCGCTCGGCCAACGAGCCCGCCCCCGATGCGCAGACGGCAGCCGCCCGGACCCTCGAGGGGCGCCTGCGCAGTGCGTCACCCGGTCCTGCGCACCGGAAGATCAGGAATCCTCGGGCCGACTGCGCAGCCGCGCCGCGCAACGCGACTGCGCAGGATCCTCGGTTGGTTGCGCAGCCCGATTGCGCACCGCCTGTCCGGGGCTGCGCGCCGGTTGCGCAGTCGGGTTGCGCAACCGGTGCGCTCTGGGGGTGAAGGGGGTGTGGTCGGCCCGACCATGAGCCCGACCACGGCAGCTAGACCCGTACTTCGCAGGTCACTGATTCGGATGATCTGGCCGCCACCCCACAGCAGAGAGTCCGGAGGGCATCTCCTGCGGTCTCCTGGCAGAGGATCAGATGGCCAGCGCCACCACCCCCACCACCGCGAACGCGACACCGGCCAGCAGCACAGAGCCCATCAGCAGAATGAGTACCGCACCGAACACGAGCCATCCCGTCGTACGACGACCGACCATGGCGGTATCGGGGTTCACGGGGTCGTACGTGATCTCGGCCCGCTCGGCACCTCCGTCCGAGCTCTTGCACTCACGCCGTACGCCGTGACTGTCGACGTACGCGTAGTAATACTGCTTGCCACCCTCGTGCCAGTGGGTCCCCTGTAGTTCTCCCTCGACGGTGATCCCCCGGGTACGCAGCACCCAGGGTTCCCGGAACACCTGCCCCCCGGCTTGCACGCCCGCCACCCCGCCGGCGATCAGGAGGGGGGCCACCGTCCAGAGGACCACCGGGGCCACCCCGGAAAAAGCGCCCTTCACCAGCAGCAGGACGAGCACCAGCACATAGCCGCCCCCGAGGCCCCACCTGAGCAGACGGGCCCGGTTCGGTGCCGCCCGCTCCAGCGGCTTCTCGGTCACCAGCTCCGCCCCGTTGGGCCGCGGCTCGTCGGCGTCCCGTATGAGCAGTGCACGGCGGACGGCCTGCGCGAACTCGTGCACGGCAGGGGCACTGCGGCACCTGAGGTGGTAGGCCACGGGCTCGTCGCCCGTCAGTACGACGGTCAGCTGTCGGCCCTTGGCGCCGTGAACGTCGACTCGTTCAATCGCCGTCACCGGTATCCGGCGCCGCACGCCGTCCGTCTCCAGCAGCACCGCCCCGTCCTGCAGCCGGGCGGAGGCACGGCGTCTGCCGTGCAGCACCAGCGAGGACGTCTCTGTCGAGGTCATGCGGGCACATTAGGCGAGCTTGGGAACGGAGGGGACGGTTCGGCCGTGTGACGCAGCGGGGGCGTCTGGCCCGGTGCTGTTCAGGTCGCCGATTCATGTCCGTGGCCGGTGAGTTCGGGTGACTTCGATGCTTAGGAGTTCAAGGAGGTGGAGCTGGACGCCCCGGGTGATCTGCACCATCGGCGGGTCGGTGATGGTGCCGATGCGCAAGGTGAGTTCGCCGAGGTGGTAGAGGATCATCCGGCCGGTGGGGCGGACGCGGCGGTTGTCCGGGTAGAGGCCGACCATGGTCTGCTGGGG
>NZ_JBHWJT010000038.1:0-62642 GCF_042731325.1 Streptomyces sp. NPDC059866
TCCTCCCAGGCCCTGCGGAAGGTCTCCGCGACGGCCCGGGACGCGGAGGCGGACGCGGGGAACACGGACGAGTCGATGTGCAGCAACGTGGCCATCAGGAAATCTCCAATGAGCAGTGAACCGGCCGGCGCCCGCGGGGTGGCAGGGCGCCCGCCGTGCTAATTCTTCGTGCGGGACTATGGATACCACAGGGACTTACTTTTTTTCATCCCCGCACGGTGACACAGTACCCTGAAGGCATGACAGTCGAGCAAGGCCATGACGCCGGGGCGTGCAAGCGGGTGGACAACGGCATCACCCGCGTCTTCCAGTTGCTCGGAAAGCGCTGGACCGGCCCGATCGTGGCCGTGCTCATCGGACAGCCGGCCCACTTCGCCGACCTGCGCCGGGCGATCCCCGGGATCAGCGAGCGCATGCTCTCCGACCGGCTCACCGAGCTCGGCGCCGCGGGACTCGTCGTGCGCGAGGTGGAGGAGGGCCCGCCGCTACGGGTCTCCTACCGGCTGACCGAATCCGGGGCCGCCCTGGAACCCGCCCTCAAGGAACTCGGGGACTGGGCGGAGAAGCACCTGCCGGACAGCGGGCCCTGTTAGTCGACTTACCCGACCGGCCGACCCCGCCGACGGGAGCCCGACCCACTTAGTAATGGGATCCATTTTCATGTAGCGTCTGTGTCACTCCCCCCGGGGGGAGTGACGAACGCGCCCAGGAAGGATCCCGATGGCCGTCCCCAAGCGGAAGATGTCCCGCAGCAACACCCGCCACCGCCGCGCCCAGTGGAAGGCGAGCACGCCGCGGCTCGTGCCGGTCACGATCGAGGGCGTCAGCCACCTCGTGCCGCAGAACCTGGTCAAGGCGTACGAGCGCGGGCTGCTGCGCCCCGAGGGCTGAGCGAGGATGCCGTACGGCCGACTGCCCGTCACCGTCCTGTCCGGGTTCCTCGGGGCGGGCAAGACCACGCTGCTCAACCACGTCCTCGCCAATCGCGAGGGGCTGCGCGTCGCCGTGATCGTCAACGACATGAGCGAGATCAACGTCGACGCCGCGCTGGTACGCGGCGGTGAGGCCGCGCTGTCGCGCACCGAGGAGCGGCTGGTCGAGATGACCAACGGGTGCATCTGCTGCACCCTGCGCGACGACCTCCTGGAGGAGGTCGACCGGCTGGCCCGCGAGGGCCGCTTCGACCACCTTCTGATCGAGTCGTCCGGCATCTCCGAGCCGATGCCGGTGGCCGCCACCTTCGCGTTCGCCCGCGACGACGGCGCCACCCTGGGCGATCTGGCCCGTCTGGACACCATGGTCACCGTCGTCGACGCGGCCAACTTCCTGGCAGAGCTGGCGAGCGGCGACGAACTCGTCGAGCGGGGCCTCGACCAGCACGAGGACGACGAGCGCACCGTCAGCGACCTGCTGATGGACCAGGTCGAGTTCGCCGACGTCCTCGTGCTGAACAAGCTCGACCTGGTGGACACCGCCACCGCCGAAAGGCTGCGGGCGACCCTGGCGCGCCTCAACCCGGCCGCCCGCGTCGTCCCCGCCACCCACGGCCGGGTCGACCTCCAACAGGTCCTGGACACCGGCCTTTTCGACCTGGAGCGCGCCCAGCAGGCGCCGGGCTGGGTCCGGGAGCTCAACGGGGACCATGTTCCGGAGACGGAGGAGTACGGCATCTCCTCGACCGTGTTCCGCTCCGAACTGCCTTTCCATCCCGGCCGGTTGTGGACCTTCGTGACCCAGGAGCTGGACGGCGGCGACCACGGGCGGATTCTGCGCTCCAAGGGTTTCTTCACCCTGGCGAGCCGCCCGCAGGTGACGGGCCTGTGGTCGCAGGCGGGTTCCGTCGCCCGCTTCGAGCCGTCCGCCGCACGCGACGAGGAGGCCCCGTACGCTCAGGAACTGGTCTTCATCGGTACGGAGCTGAAGGCCGACGCCCTGCACACCGCACTGGCCGAGTGTCTGATGCACGACGGCGAGGAACCGCCGTCCGGCGACCCGTTCCCCGCCTGGGACACCTATGGCATCGACGACACCTGCGACCACGAACACTCCGCCGTGGCGGGGACCTGAGACCCCGGGTCGGGCGGTGGACGCAGCCACGGCACCGCCCGACCCGGTACGGACACCGAAACGGGAGACTGCCATGACAGAGCACGGTGTACGTCTGGGCACGGTTCAGGAGACCCTGCTCATCCCGCTGTACGGACGCGCGGTGGAAAGCCGCAAGAAGGACGCCGCACTGCGCGACGCCCGGGCCGAGGAGATCGTGACCTCGATCGACTACGACTTCGCCCGCTTCGACAACGGACCGAGCCTCATCGGCACGGTCCTGCGCACCAGCCTGTTCGACCGGTGGGTGGCCGACTTCCTGGCCGAACACCCGGGCGGCACGGTCATCGAGATCGGCACAGGCCTCAACACACGATACGAGCGCGTCGACACCGGCCGCGCCCGCTGGTTCGACCTCGATCTGCCCGACGTGATCGACCTGCGCCGGACGTTCTTCACCGACACTGCCCGCCGCACGATGATCGCCTCGTCGGTGACGGACGAGGCATGGGCCGACTCCGTCGCCGCACAGTCGGACGGCCCCTGCTTCCTCGCCGCCGAAGCGGTGCTGCCCTACCTGCCCGAAGCGGAGGTGCGCAAGGTCCTCACCCTGCTCGCCGAGCGCTTCCCCGGCGCGCTGCTCGCCCTGGACACCGCCGGTCCCGGGATCATCGCCACCCAGGACCAGCACGACGCGCTGAGCAAGGTCGACGCCAAGATGCAGTGGTCGTGCGCGGATCCGGCCGAACTCACCGACCGGCGACCGGGGACCCGACTGCTCGCCTCCCACACACTCACCAGCCTGCCCGCCACGATGTACGACGAACTGCCGACGGCGTATCAGGAGATGCTCAGCGACCTCAAGGCCCAGCGGCTGCCGCAGGTGGAGGAGTACCGGATCAACCTGCTCCGACTCCCCTGACCCAGCGACCGCACGGCGCCCAACTCGCCTTTTTCGCAGGCGAGTTGGGCGCCCGCCGAGTTGACACAAGGGTGCCGACGGCCGCCTCCACGGCGGGCGTCGGCACCCTTGGTCGTCGCTCAGGCAGCCAGCGCGGCAGGCTCGTCCGCCGCGGCGAGCAGGTCGATGAGCGCGGTGCGGGCCCGGTTGACCCGGGACCGGACCGTCCCGACCGGGCAGTCGGCCAACTCGGCGACCTCCGCGTACGGCAGCCCGAGCAGCTGGGTGAGGACGAACGCCTCCCGGCGCTCCTCCGGCAGCGTCGCGAGCAGGTCGAGCAGGGCGATGCCGTCGTCGAAGCCCGGCAGATCGCGCGGCTGGGCCAGCTCCACGGCCAGCCGCCAGTCCGGTACGTCACTCAGACGCGGCCGGGCGGAGGCGTACCGGTAGCTGTCGATCACCGCACGGCGGGCGATGGACAGCAGCCAGGCACGCGCGGAGGAGCGGCCCTCGAATCGGTGCAGGCTGCCGAGCGCCCGCAGGAACGTGTCCTGCGCCAGGTCGTCGACGGCCTGGGGGTCGGCGCACAGATGGGCGACGTAGCGCAGGACGTCGCGGTGCAGGGCACGGACGAAGTGGTCGACGGCCTCCGGGTCGCCGCCGCGGGCGGCAAGCGCCCAGGCGGTAATCGACTCGTCGGCAGTCTCGGTCCCGTGGTCCTCGGTTCGCGCGCGGAACGTCTCGCGGCGTTTCTCGTACGAGGCGGGCAGGGCAGGAGTGATCACCTGGTGTCCTTCTCGGTCATCCGGGAGCCCGGCCGGCGGCGCGCACAGGCACGCTGCGGCGGGATCCGGCGAGTGGGGATTCAGGCCGTACGGGACCCTGCGGGGCGTCCTGATGCCCGCGCGGGCGTACGACCGTGGCCCGAGGCGCCTCGGGGCTGCCTCGGGAAGCCGGCTGTCGTCAGACGACAGCAGTCCCCAGGGGCGGACCCCGCAAGGTGATCGCGTGGACGAGGAGGAGTCGGCGCGGTGACCGTGCCGAACTGCGCCGCCGCGGCCGCGGGCGCGGGGCCCGCGGCGGGGCGGGCACGGCGAGCGGCAGCCGCAGCGGCGCCGCCAGCCATCCGGCCACGGCGCGCAGAATGCGGAAGGCGGCACGCTCGCCGTGGGCGAGCCACAGGCCGGACAGCAGTGCGGCCAGCAGGTGGGCGGCGATCATCCCTGACGAGGACGAACCGCCCATGACGTGGCCCGCGGTATGGCCCAGGTCCATGGCGTCCATCGAGTGCATGGGCATCGAGCCCATGTGCATCGAGGACATGTGCGCGGCGGACATGTCGTGGCCCATGGCACCCGTGTCCGAAGGCACGGTGTGCTGTCCCCCGGTCGCCGACTGCGCGAGGGAGAACGCCGAGTGCAGCGCCGTCTGGGCGGTGGCCACGACGGCCACGATCAGCGGCAGCCCGCGTTCCCGGCCCGCCAGACACCACCCCCCGGCGGTGGTCACGGCGGCGCCGCCGACCAGCGCCCACCAGGGCACATGGCTGCCGGACATCAGTACGTGGCCCAGGGCGGCGAGCAGCACACAGACGGCCGCGAACACCGCGGCCCGAATTGTGCGAGAACACCACCCAGCAGTCATGACGGCCTCATCCTTGCATCCGGCGTCCCGGTGTCACCCGTAGGTACGGAAATCGGCGGGGTCCGCGACTCAATCCGAGCCATGTGACACGAGCCACATGCACATGCCGAACGTGGCCACAACAAATGGGAAAGGCAAGGAGGTTACCCACTCCTTGCCACTCTCAACATATAGCGCACGGGGGGCCTTGCGGCAAGCCCCGGGTCGTGCCGCAGAATCTCCGGCCGAGGCCAGAAACTGCGGAAATCAGGGATGCGCGAAGCGTGTGTTCCCTTGCCCGCCCGGACTGCGCGGAGCAGCTGGCCGACAGCCTTGTCGAATGGGGGGTTTCATGTTTGACGTGATCGTTGCCGGCGGCGGACCGACCGGCTTGATGCTGGCCGGCGAGTTGCGGCTGCACGGTGTGCACGTGGTCGTGCTGGAGAAGGAGGCGGAGCCGACCAGGTATGTCCGCGCGCTCGGCCTGCACGTGCGCAGCATCGAGGTGATGGACCAGCGCGGTCTGCTGGAGCGGTTCCTCGCGCACGGCAAGCAGTACCCGCTCGGCGGTTTCTTCGCCGCCATCGCCAAGCCCTCGCCCGACCGGCTGGACACCGCGCACGGCTACGTTCTCGGCATCCCGCAGCCCACCACCGACCGCCTGCTGGCCGAGCACGCCACCGAGCTCGGCGCCGAGATCCGGCGCGGCTGCGAAGTGGTCGGGCTGAGCCAGGACGACCACGGGGTGACCGTCGAGCTGACCGACGGCACGCGGCTGCGCTCGCGCTACCTCGTCGGCTGCGACGGCGGCCGCAGCACGGTGCGCAAGCTGCTCGGCGTCGGTTTCCCCGGCGAGCCCTCCACGGTCGAGACGCTGCTGGGCGAGATGGAGGTGGCCGTACCGGCGGAGGAACTGGCCGCCGTGGTGGCCGAGGTCAACAAGACCCAGAAGCGGTTCGGCGCCGCGCCCTTCGGGGAGGACGGGGTGCACCGGGTCGTCGTACCCGCCGAGGGGCTGGCCGAGGACCGTACGGTCCCGCCGACCCTCGAGGAGTTCAAGCAACAGCTGCGGGCGGTCGCCGGAACCGACTTCGGCGTGCACTCACCGCGCTGGCTGTCCCGCTTCGGCAACGCCACCCGGCAGGCCGAGCGCTACCGGGTAGGCCGGGTGCTGCTGGCCGGCGACGCGGCGCACATCCACCCGCCGACCGGCGGGCAGGGGCTCAACCTCGGTATCCAGGACGCGTTCAACCTCGGCTGGAAACTGGCCGCCGAGGTGAACGGCTGGGCACCGGAGGGGCTGTTGGACAGCTACCACACCGAACGGCACCCGGTGGCCGCCGACGTGCTGGACAACACCCGCGCACAGATGGAGCTGATGTCCACCGAGCCGGGCCCCCAGGCGGTGCGCCGACTGGTGTCGGAGCTCATGGACCTCGAGGAGGTGAACCGGTACCTGATCGAGAAGATCACTGCGATGGGGGTCCGCTACGACTTCGGCGAGGGGCATGACCTGCTCGGCCGGCGGATGCGGGACGTGGAGCTGAAGCGGGGGCGACTCTACGAGCTGATGCACGGCGGCCGCGGGCTGCTGCTGGACCGGACCGGCCGGCTCTCGGTGGCGGGCTGGGCAGACCGGGTCGACCACGTCGTCGACATCAGCGAGGAACTGGACGTGCCCGCGGTGCTGCTGCGGCCGGACGGCCACGTGGCGTGGGTCGGTGAGGACCAGCAGGATCTGCTCGGCCGGCTGCCCGAGTGGTTCGGCGCTGCCGCCGGCTGAGCGCACAGGTGTGGCTCGAAAGGACGGGAGGGGGCACGCCCTCAGCCCCAACCGGGTCGTCGTACCCGTTCGGACAGGGCTGACGGGGCTACCGTAAGGCTGCACTGTGCCCTGATCCGAGAAGTACATCCCCTTTCGAGGTGTTCCGTCGTGAGCCTGAGCATCCGCAATCAACTGCCCGGCACCGTCACCGCCGTCACCACCGGCGAGGCCATGGCGACTGTGACCGTCCGCCTCGACGGAGGTCAGGACATCACCGCGGCGATCACCCGGGAGGCGGTGCGCGACCTCGGCCTTGCCGAGGGGTCCGCCGTGCGCGCCCTCGTCAAGTCCACGGAGGTCGCCCTCGCCACCGGCAGTGTGGACGGCCTGTCCATCCGCAACAGGCTGCGCGGCACCGTGCGGGAGATCACGACGGGCGGCGCCATGGCCTCTGTCCGGATCGCGACGGAAGGCGGGGAGCTGACCTCCGCGATCACCAGGGAAGCGGTCGCCGAACTCGACCTGGAACCGGACTCCTCCGTCGTCGCGTTGATCAAGGCGACGGAGGTCTCACTCGCGGTCGGCTGATCCGAACTGCGGCCGGGGCGGCGGAGGAACGCGCACGACACGCCGCAAAATTAGAACCATTCGTTTTCTTGAACCGTTCGTGTTCTTGAGGGTAGGTTCGGCGGCATGACCGCATCCCGGCCCCCGACCACCGCTGAGGAGTTGCGCGGTGCCGGCCTGCGGGTGACGGCCGCCCGTGTCGCGCTGCTCGAGACCGTCCGGGCCGGTGACCACCTCGGCGTCGAGGCGATCGCCTCCGGCGTGCGCGAGCGTGTCGGCCATGTCTCCCTCCAAGCCGTGTACGAGGCCCTCCACGCCCTCACTGCGGCGGGTCTCGTACGCCGCATCGAACCGGCCGGCAGTCCGGCCCGGTTCGAGGGGCGCGTCGGGGACAACCACCACCACGTCGTCTGCCGGTCGTGCGGTGCCGTCGCCGACGTCGACTGCGCGCGCGGCGATGCCCCCTGTCTGACCGCGTCCGACGACCACGGCTTCTCGATCGACGAGGCCGAGGTCATCTACTGGGGCGTGTGCCCCGGCTGTTCCACCCGCCGCAGTACCTGAGCACCGTGATCCACCACGTCCGGAAGGATTTCCATGGCTGAGAACCCCGATGCAATCGTCACCGACCCCAAGGCGGAGACCACAGGCGGCTGCCCGGTCGCGCACGGGCGCGCCGCGCACCCGACCCAGGGCGGCGGCAACCGCCAGTGGTGGCCGGAGCGCCTCAACCTGAAGATCCTCGCCAAGAACCCCGCCGTGGCCAACCCGCTCGGTGAGGAGTTCGACTACGCCGAGGCGTTCAAGGCCCTCGACCTCGCGGCCGTGAAACGGGACATCGCCGAGGTGCTGACCACCTCGCAGGACTGGTGGCCCGCCGACTTCGGCAACTACGGCCCGCTGATGATCCGTATGGCCTGGCACAGCGCGGGCACCTACCGGACCAGCGACGGCCGCGGTGGCGCCGGCGCCGGACAGCAGCGCTTCGCCCCGCTCAACAGCTGGCCGGACAACGGCAACCTCGACAAGGCGCGCCGTCTGCTGTGGCCGGTCAAGAAGAAGTACGGCCAGAGCATCTCCTGGGCCGACCTGATGATCCTCACCGGCAACGTCGCCCTGGAGCAGATGGGCTTCAAGACCTTCGGCTTCGGCGGTGGCCGCGAGGACGTCTGGGAGCCGGAGGAGGACGTGTACTGGGGTCCCGAGACCACCTGGCTCGACGACCAGCGCTACACCGGCGACCGGGAGCTGGAGAACCCGCTCGGCGCGGTCCAGATGGGCCTGATCTACGTCAACCCGGAGGGCCCGAACGGCAACCCGGACCCGATCGCCGCGGCCCGCGACATCCGTGAGACGTTCGGCCGGATGGCGATGAACGACGAGGAGACCGTCGCCCTGATCGCCGGTGGCCACACCTTCGGCAAGACCCACGGCGCCGGCCCTGCGGACCACGTCGGCAACGACCCCGAGGCCGCCTCCATGGAGGAGCAGGGCCTGGGCTGGAGGAGCACCTACGGCACCGGCAAGGGCGCGGACGCCATCACCTCCGGCCTGGAGGTCACCTGGACCACCACGCCGACCCAGTGGAGCAACGGGTTCTTCAAGAACCTCTTCGAGTACGAGTACGAGCTCACCCAGAGCCCTGCCGGCGCCCACCAGTGGGTGGCCAAGGACGCCCCGGAGATCGTCCCCGACGCGCACGACCCGTCGAAGAAGCACCGCCCGATGATGCTCACCACCGACCTGTCGCTGCGCTTCGACCCGATCTACGAGCCGATCTCCCGCCGGTTCTACGAGAACCCGGAGGAATTCGCGGACGCCTTCGCCCGCGCCTGGTACAAGCTGACCCACCGCGACATGGGCCCGAAGTCGCTGTACCTCGGCCCGGAGGTCCCGGAGGAGACCCTGCTGTGGCAGGACCCGCTGCCCGAGGCGGAGGGCGAGGTCGTCGACGCCGAGGACATCGCGGTGCTCAAGGCCAAGATCCTCGACTCGGACCTGTCGGTCTCCGAGCTGGTGTCCACCGCCTGGGCGTCGGCCTCCACCTTCCGCGGCAGCGACAAGCGCGGCGGCGCCAACGGCGCCCGCATCCGCCTCGAGCCGCAGCGCGGCTGGGAGGTCAACGAGCCCGACCAGCTGGCGACGGTGCTGCGCACCCTGGAGGGCATCCAGCGGGAGTTCAACTCCGGTGCCAAGAAGGTGTCCCTGGCCGATCTGATCGTGCTCGCCGGTGGCGCCGCGATCGAGAAGGCCGCCAAGGACGGCAGCTTCGACATCGAGGTCCCCTTCACGCCGGGCCGCGTGGACGCCTCGCAGGAGCAGACGGACGCGGAGTCGTTCGCCGCGCTCGAACCGACCGCCGACGGGTTCCGCAACTACCTCGGCAAGGGCAACCGGCTGCCCGCCGAGTACCTGCTCCTGGACCGGGCGAACCTGCTGACCCTGAGCGCCCCCGAGATGACGGCCCTCGTCGGTGGCCTGCGCGTCCTGGGCGCGAACCACCAGCAGTCGCCGCTCGGCGTCTTCACCGACACGCCCGGCGCTCTGACCAACGACTTCTTCGTCAACCTGCTCGACCTGGGTACGACGTGGAAGGCGACGTCCGAGGACCAGACCACGTTCGAGGGCCGCGACGCGGCCACGGGCGAGGTCAAGTGGGCCGGCACCCGCGCCGACCTGGTCTTCGGCTCGAACTCCGAGCTGCGCGCCCTGGCGGAGGTCTACGCCAGCGATGACGCGAAGGAGAAGTTCGTGAACGACTTCGTCGCGGCGTGGAGCAAGGTCATGGACCTGGACCGGTTCGACCTCGTCTGATCCTTCCGATCATTCCGACCACGACGTCCGGGCCGGTCCGCACGGGCCGGCCCGGACGTCCGGTCTCCCGGGGTTCAACTCGTGCTCGGAGTGAGCACCACGAAGTCCGCGCTCGACGGGTCGAGGCAGACGGCCAGCCGGCCGACGCCCTCCGCGTCCTCCGGCCCCATCTGCACGCTGCCGCCGTTCCCGGTGACCGCGGCGACCGCGGCGTCGCAGTCGGCGACGGCGAAGACGGGGTGCCAGTACGGCCTCCCGTTCGCCGGCGCAAGATTCTCCTTGGGGAGCTCCATGACACCGCCGTGCATACGCTCCTCGGGGAGCCCGGCGGGAGTGATGAGGGAGTACGTACCCCCGCCGCCCGGCAGCTCCATGTCACTGAACTGCCAGCCGAAGACACCGCCGTAGAACTCCTTCGCAGCCGCGGCGTCGCTCGTGTACAGCTCGGTCCACGACAGCGAGCCCGGCTGGTCCACCAGCTCGAGGCCCTTGTTCGTCCCCGGCTGCCAGACGGCGAACTGGCCCCCCAGCGGATCGCTGTACTGCGCCATCCGGCCCCACTCGTCGAGGTCCATCGGCGCCACCCGCACCGTGCCGCCCGCACGCTCCACGGCCTGGGTCGTGGCGTCCGCGTCGGTGACGCAGTAGTAGATCATCCAGGCCGAGCGGGCACCCTCCTCGGTCAGCTTGCCGAGCCCGGCGACGATCTTGCCGTCCTTCCGGAACATCCCGCCTTCCATGTCCTCCCCCTCCCCCATGGACTCGTACTCCCAGCCGAGCACCGCGCCGTAGAAGGCCGCGGCAGCCCGCACGTCGGGGGCACCGAGGTCGAGCCAACAGGGGGAGCCGGGGACGAAGTCAGTGGTGATCACGGCGATTCCCTTTCGCAGATCCTGTGTGACCTCAGCGTGGCACCCGGCACTGACAATCACCCGGCGACCGGCCGGTGCCGGGCGCACACTGGAAGCGGAAGGCCATCCGTCATGATCCGCACATGGAGGTGGGCCGTGAGCACCCTCGAAGAACATGTCGACGTCGGAGTCCCGGTCGACAAGGCCTGGGAGAGCCTGCACCGGGTGGAGAACTATCCGCGCTTCGTGGAGGGAGTACGCGCCGCCCGCACGGACGCGGGAGGCCGAGCGCATCTGGACGTCGAGACCGGCGGACGGGCCCGGGAGTTCGACGCCGAGGTCTCCGACCACGGCGACGAACGCGTGATGGAGTGGCACACCGCGGGCGCCCCCGAGCTGGCGGGCTCCTTCTCGCTGCAGCCCCTCGACCAGAACCACACCCGGGTCCAGGCACGGCTCGAGTACGACCCCGGCACGATCAGGGAGGCCTTCGGCGGGCCGAAGGGATTCGCCCAGGCGAACGCGATCGAGCGGCTCGTCCGCAGCGATCTGGAGCACTTCAAGGAGTACGTGGAACAAGAACGGTGAGCGGGGTGGCGCCGCATGCCGTACGTCGCCGTGAGCGCGCTGAGCCATCCCGGGCTGCTGCGTGACCGTAACGAGGACAGCCTCGTCATCGGCCCGTGGACGCTGTGCGCCACCGTGACCGAGAGTCCGCAGACCCTGGTCTTCCCGCTCGGGACGCCCCTCGTCGTCGCCGTCGCCGACGGCCTCGGCGGGCATCCCGGCGGCGAGGTGGCCAGCGCCCTGGTGGCCCGCCGGATCGCGTCGATCGGTCCCGCCCTGAACAGCGAGGACGCCGTATGCAGCGCCCTGAACGCCTGCAACCGCGCCGTTTTCGAGGCGGCCGGCGGCGACGCGGAAAGCGAGCTGGCGACCATGGGGACGACGGTGGCCGGAATCGTCGTACAACGCGAGTCGCTGCTGGCGTTCAACGTCGGTGACAGCCGGGTCTACGCGGCCTCGCACGGCAGGCTGCGCCAGGTGAGCATCGACGACAGCCCACCGCTCGAACCCGGGCAGCGCACCACGTCCGTGGTCACCCAGTGCCTGGGCGGCAGCCCCGTCCACCGCGCCGTCGTCCCCCACGTGACGACCGAGTCCCTGTCACCCGGCGATCGCTACCTCATCTGCACGGACGGTCTGACCGACCCGCTGACGACGGACGTGCTCGACGAGGTGCTGCGGGAGCACGACGACGGACGTGCGGCCTTCGAGCTGTGGAAGGCCGCCATCGCGGCGGGCGGCCCCGACAACATCACGCTGGCGGTGGTACGCGTCGGCGACGAGTAGGGCTGCTGACGGCCGATCACGAGCGCGTACCGTTTGCCCCGCTGCCTCGCCAGGAAGGCCGACGTATTCTTCGCCCGTGGCTGACACCGAGCTGATGCGGCTTCCCGGCATGCCGCTGCACGATCCGTTCGTCGTCGCCGACGAGAAGACCCGCACCTACCACCTCTACACATCCAACGACCCCTCGGTGTCGGGCGTGGACGGCACCGGCACGATGGTCTACCGCAGCCACGACCTGCGCGACTGGATGCGCCCTGTGGTGGTGTTCCTGACCGCCGGACAGAAGGGAATCTGGGCGACCGACGGCGGTTGGGCGCCGGAGGTGCACGAATGGGGCCGCAGGTACTACCTGTTCACCACCCTGCACAGCCGGAGCAAGCCGCTTCCGGTACCACCACCCGGCCAATGGGGCACCCCCTTCCAGCTCGCGAACCACATGCGCGGCACGGTCATCGCCGTTTCCGACTCACTGCTGGGGCCCTTCACCGTCATCGACCCGTCACGCCCCACCCCGCCCGAACACCTCATGACCCTCGACGGCACGCTCTACGCCGACCCGTCCGGGCAGCCCTGGATGGTGTACGCACACGAGTGGCTGCAGACCGTCGACGGAACGATGGAGGCGATCCGACTCGCCCCGGACCTGTCGGGAACCGTCGGAGACCCGGTCTTCCTGTTCAAGGCGTCGGACGCGTTCTGGCTCAGCGAGCAGATCCCCAGCGGCGTACCGCATCAGCTCCCGCCCTATGTCACCGACGGCCCGCAGCTGTACCGCCCCCCTGACGGCTCCCTGATCATGCTGTGGTCCACGTACGAAAAGAACATGACGGGCCAGGACGGCACCGTCGGCGGCGGCTATGTGCAGACCTACGCCGTCTCGAAGTCCGGCAACCTTGCAGGGCCTTGGCAGCAGCACCGGCCGTTGGTCCGCGACGACAGCGGTCACGGCATGCTGTTCCACACCTTCGACGGCCGGCTGATGATGGTCCTCCACCGCCCCTTCGACAACGCGCGCGGGAAGCTGTACGAGATGCAGCTCCTCGGCCATGAGCTACGGATCCTCCGCCGACGTGACGACCTCGACGGTGGTGGATGACGACGAGTCCAGCAGCACCACGGCTGTAGTCCGACCGCCATTGAGCGACGGCGGCTCTGCCGACCGGAGACTCATGCGCCGCCCGCCGCGGTCAGCCCAGCTCGGCCACCTCGGCCCGCTGTACGCAGCCGTCGCCCGGGCGACCGGACCCCCGCCCGACCCGCCCCGCCCTGGGCGCGGGGCGGGCAACCACCCGCCGGCGGCATCTGCAGTCACAGCTCTCCGGTGCGCAGCACCTCCGGGCCGTGGTCGGCTCGACACATCCAGCCCTCCGCCGCCTACTGGCCCACCGGCCGCGCTGACGTCGTGGGGCTCTCCCCCGTCTCGGGGGGCGCCGCACAGGAACCGCTGGTGGAGCAGTTCCTGCGCATCGCCCGCGAGCAAGGCCATCAGGCCAAGGGCCCGTTGTCAGAGGCATGCGCTTGGATGTCCTGAGCACACGATGCGCACGCTCGAGCGGCCTGAGACAGAGAGGTGGACACCGCCATGGGACTGGTGGCGTTGGACTTGCCCGCACCGGCACAGCTGCGCGGACGCTGGGCGGCTTTCGCAGCGGTCTGTGCTGCCCGTAAATGGGGCTCCATGTGCCATGCCGAGGGCCGCGTCTGGCACTTCGACGACGCGGGTGGCAACTGGCTCAAGCTGCACCACCTCGACGAGGGCCGTGCGGTGCTGACAGGCAACGACCACGAGTACTCGGAGACGTACTACGGCCCTGCCGCGGAGGAGTTCGGCGAGGAGGAGACCGATCTGCTCGCCGGAGCACCGGACTGGTGGCGGCCCGTCGTGCAGCAGACCCTGGACGCAGAGGACTATGTCGGCTTCGTCTACGGCTTCGACGGCGCCGACGGATGGAAACGCGCCGAGTACAGCGTCGACGACGGTTTTCGCAGCGTGGGCCTGCCCGCCCTGAGCCTCGAGGAGACCCGCGAGAGCATCGCGGTATTCACGAGGAACGCCCCGGGACTGAACGGCGCGGCTCCACCCCAGGCCGCCGTCGACGCGCTGATCGCCGCCGACGGCGACGTCACGGAGGATCACGTGATCGCGGTCATCGGGAAGGGCGGCTGGGACCCCGCGGCGGGCGCGGCCGCAGCCAGGAAGTTCCTGGCCTTCTGACCAGGCGCAGCGACGAAGCGTTTGCGGACACGGCACCGGCCTTCGTCAGTGCCAGTTCTCGGCGTCGTACATGTACACGACCAGGGCGCGGCCTTCGGTGCGCGAGGCGGTGCGGGCCACCGCGACGGCGGCGGCGCGGTCGTAGGCGTCGTCCGGGGCGGTCATCGAGGCCGGCGAGGTCAGGACCCGGTACCCGCAGACACTGCGCCGCCAGTTGTCCAGGTACAGCGTCTCGCCGGCAGGCGGGTCCACCGGGTCGACGCGGGGGTCGCGGTGCAGCACCGGCCATTCGCGTACGACATCGCCGTGGCGCAGGACGGCCACTTTCTGCGCCATGCGGAGGATCTTGTATCCCCACGGGATCGATCTGTGCAGATCCGGATCGCGGAATCTGGCGGGATCGGTGAACGCGGACGTGGGCCGGTGGCCGCCGAAGAGGACGTACTGCGTCTCGGTGCGCTCGCTGTCGAAGGGGTCGACACGGTCCGCCTCGGTCGGCGGGTACGGCCAGTAGTCCATGCCGCCGATCCTGCCAGGCTCCTCAGGAGCGACCAGACGGGGTGCGCCGAGTTCGTCGGCGGTGCGCCGCAGCACGGGCAGGGCGGCCTCACGGACGCCGGCCGCGTACCCGCGAGCCGGCGCGACCGTGCCGGAACCGGACAAGGGGACGAGTGAGAGCGTGCTCCCCCGTGCCGCTCCCACCCGGGAGCGCGGGAAAAGCAACGAGGGGCCGTTCGGAAAACGACCCCTCATCTGCGACTTTCGAATGTTCGAAAAGTCGGGACGACGGGATTTGAACCTGCGACCCCTTGACCCCCAGTTGGGTGCTCCATGAGCGGCGTGCGAAGGATCGTTCTTCGAGGTCACTGTCCAGCGTACTCAGCCGGGTAAAGGAGTGAACCGCTCCGGGATCGGTGGAGGCTCGAGCCCGTACCGAGTTGCGTGGAAGCGGCGGTCAGTGGAGCGTGTGAGGGCGCTCCGCCGGCCGCCGCCTTCGTGCGTCCGTGCGTCAATGCGTCAGTGCGTCAGGCTTGACCGGCGCCTCCGCCACCGGGGCCGTATGCCGCTGTCCCGTCACGCTGCCGAGCCAGCCGAGCAGGAACGCGACGGGCAGCGACACCAGGGCGACTGTCTGGAGCGGGAACCAGTCGATGTGCCACTCGGGCACCAGCGCCATCGGGTTGCCCGAGAAGACGGGGCTGCACACCTGGAGTCCGATCGCGGAGCCCAGGCCGCCGTACAGCGTCCACAGCAGTCCCCGGCGCGTGAAGCCGCGCCAGAACAACGCGTACACCAGCGCCGGGAGCAGGCAGGAGGCCGCCACCGCCAGGGAGAGCGTGGACAGGAAGCCCATGTTCCAGCCCTGGACCCACACCGCGCAGCAGATGCTCAGCATCCCGACCAGGGCGGACGCGATACGGGCCGCGGCCACCTCCCGGCCCTCGGTGGTACGCCCGCGGCGCACCACGTTGGTGACGAGATCGTGGGCGACCGCGCCCGCCGCCGCCAGGGTCACGCTCGCGACAACCGCAAGGGTCGTGAGGAACACCGCGCAGGCGACCAGCACGACGAGCCATGCCTCGCCCGTCTGCGCCGACGATCCTCCCGCCAGATCGCCGGTGAGCATCAGCAGGCTGCTGGTGGCTCCGGGATCGGCGGCGAGAATCTTCGGGGCACCGATCACCGCCGCGGCACCGAAGCCCATCACGGTGGTGACGAGGCAGACGGCGGCGACGATCCCGATGGTGTGGCGGACCGTACGTCGGGCGGCGGCCGGGTCGGGCGCGGTGTTGAGCTGGGTGGCGACATGGGGCAGGCACGCCACGCCCAGCACCACGGTGATCATCAGGCCGATGAAGTCGAGCGTGCTCTCGACCGGGCCGCCGGCGGCGAAGCGCAGGCCGGGACGCATGTAGCCCTCGGGTCGACCGCTGCCCCGAGCGGCGGTGTCGATGAGGGAGTCGGCGCTCCAGTGGAAGCGGTGGAGCAGCACCGCGGCCACGGCGAGCGCCATGGCGAGCAGGAACACTGTCTTGATGATCTGCAGCGCGATCATGCCTCGCATCCCGCCGAAGGCCGTGGCGCAGACGACGAGCGCACCGATCATGACGATGACGGTCTGTTCGGCGCCCCGTCCGGAAAGGCCGAGCAGCATGGCGGTGGTCCGGCCCGCGCCGGAGAGCTGGACGATCAGATACGGGATACAGGCGCTCAACGTGACGACGGCGGCCGCGATCCGCACGGCGGGCCCCGGGGCGCGCAGGGCGAAGGTGTCGCCGAGGGTGTAGCTGCCGCGCTCGCGCAGCGGGCCGGCCAGCAGGAGCAGGACGCCGAGCGACAGCACGGTGCACAGGGCGATGAACAGGCCGTCGAAGCCGAAGACCGCGACGGCTCCCGTCGTACCGAGCACGGTTGCGGCGGAGAGATAGACGCCGGAGAGGACGATGGCGCCCTGCACGGGGCGCAGCCTGCGGCCCGCGGTGTAGAAGTCGTTGACCCGGTCGCGCTCGGGGCCGTTGAGCACACAGATGAGCAGCATCGGGACGATGAACGTCAGAAAGCCGACGAGGACCCAGGAGCGGGTGTCGGTGTCCAGGTCGAGGGTGCCGGGTGCCCCTGCGGCGAGCAGCATCTGAGGAAGCATCAGCGCTCCCCCTGCGGCTCGTACGAGGCCTCGCCGTAGGGGGTCTCGTCGTAAGGGGCTTCGCCGTAGGGGGTGCGGTCGTAGCGCGCCGCCGTCCACAGCAGGAGCGAACTCTGGGCGAGGAGTGCGACGACGCCGAGGGTGATCTCTCCGGTGACTCGCGTGGCCAGCAGGTCCTCGGCGGTGCAGGCGAGCAGGAGGTGGACCGCGAAGGTCAGTCCGTTGACGAGCAGGAAGGATCTGCCGGGCGGGTGGGGCCGGGGTCTTTGATGGTGCTGGGGGGTGTGCGGATGGGCGTGCTGATGGGCCATGGAGCTCTCCTGGCGGGCAGGGATGCGCGCATCGCCCGGCTCGGGCGATGCCTTGCGCGGGCATTGCCCCTGACGGCATTGCCCCTGATGCGGGCTCACCAGAGCACGTACCGACCAGTCAGTCCATGCGCTTCGGGCACGCCGTTGTCCGCTCCCAACGCCGGAGGGAGGTGACTGTGCTGATGCCCATTCAGCCACCTGCGGGGAAGGAAACCGGCCACGGCGGTACGGCCGCCGGGAGAGGCGAGGGGCATGCGCGGCGGCCCGAGCCGGGGCACGCATCGCGTGCTCGCGGTGGACATACGTCGCAACCTGCGGCCTCAGCCGTCCACGTCGCGATCCCAGGCGTCCGCGCCGCCGAGGACGGCCGCAGGCCCGAGCAGTTGGAGTGCGTCGAACGCGAGCGTGAGCCGTACGAGGTCACGGGGGCGGGACAGTTCGAGCCCTGTGATCTGTTCGAAGCGGCGCAGCCGGTTCAACACCGTGTTGCGGTGGCACAGCATGTGCCGGGCCGCCTGGACCGCCGAGCCGCCCTTCTCGATCCACACCCCGAGCGTGTCGATCAGCGTTTCGCGGTCGGCGGGCTCCAGGTCGTACAGCGGCCGGAGCACCCGCAGGGCGAGTTCGGCGGACAGGTCGGGCCGTGAGATGAGCAGACCGTCGGGCAGACGGGCGTCGAGCCGGGCGACCTCGCCGTCTCCCCGGCAGGTGCGCAGGGCGAGTCCGGCCATGTCCCGCGCCCGGGGCAGGTTCTCCAGACCCTGGACGACCGGGCTGACGCCGATGCGCATGCCGGGACCGGCGTCGAGGGCGGAGACAAGCGCGTCGAGCGGGCGGTCGCCGAGATGGGCGACGAGCACATCGCGCCGGCCCCCGGTGTGGCGCAGGACGCGCATGCCGCGGATCTCCGGGACGGCGTCGGGCGTGCGGCCGAAGGGCGGCGTGGCCCGTATCTCCGCGACCGCGAAGCGTCCGTCGGGCGGCAGGTTGAGGATCGACGCCGCGTCCCGGATGAACGCCGGATCGTTGCGGCTCTCCAGTACGGCGGCGAGGATCAGGCGTACGCGCTCGGTGTGGCGGCTGGCCACACCCTTGGCGACCTGGCGGTAGGCGTCGGCCAGCAGGACGCAGTCGCGGTCGTTGCTCTTCCACACCAGCTCGGCCACGCGCACGAGGTGGCGCTGGTCGCCGAGGCCGTCCCGCTCCACGGCGCCGATGATCCCGCTCCAGACCTCCGATCCGGCTACCCGGAAGGCGTGCAGTACCTCGTCGAGGGGGCGGTTCTCCTCGGCCCGGCGGATGCCGAGCTCACGGGTGTAGCGCTCGACGTCCATGATCCGGTCCGGGTCGAGGGCGGCCTCCAGGGTGATGCGTACGCCCTTGTACACGGACTGCGGCAGGTCGGGCGGTGCGAGCACCGGGTCGGCGTAGTACGGCACCTCGGTGCGGATCTGGTCCGCCACGGTGTCGCTGAATGCCCGGCCGCACCCGAGCAGGCGCCGGCAGGCGTGGTCGAAGAGCTGGTGCGGCGAGGGCTCGTCGGCGGGCTCGGGCAGGGTCGGTGGCGAGCCGACGGCGGTGGCGCCGGGGGGTGGGCCGACGGCGGCGGCACCAGGCCGCGGACCGGCGGTGGTGGTGGCAGTGCCGGCGGTGGTGACGCGGGGGCGGACCGCGCCACGGACGGAACTGGTGTGCATGGACCCTCCAGACGGACGGGGCGTGCGAGAACAGCACGGCGGGTCGCCATGTCTTGCGCTGCGCGGGTCGCAGGTGGGTGGCTCCACCGGCCGGCGATCGGCGTGTGCCCATGGAGCGCGCTTCAAGGAATCCACATGCTGAGCAGTCGGTCACCCCCTGAAACGAAACGTCCGTCAAATCGTGATGATCCACGCACAGCAGGAGGTACGGATTGTGCCCCCTCACAAGCGGATCACGCCCCGGCTGGGAGCTGACAGCGACTCGCTCCCAGTCCATGGACGCCCCGCTACCACCGTGTTCTCGTAGCGCTCCAGTCCGGCGCCCGGCACGCGCCCGCTCGACGATGAGCAAGGAGAACGCCCTGATGAGCCCACCAGAGTCCGAGGCGGGGACCCTTCGGGTCAGCGATCTGCACGTCAGCTACGGACGGTCCGTGCAGGCGCTCCACGGGGTGTCGCTGACCGTACCGCAGGGCCGGATCGTGGCCGTACTCGGCTCCAACGGAGCGGGAAAGTCCACACTGCTCCGTGCGGTCTCGGGAACCCTCGCACTGCACCGCGGCACGGTCGAGCGCGGCACGGTGCACTTCGACGGCGTACGGCTGAGCGGCGACGCCGCGCTGTCCGTGGCCGCCGGGGTGGTGCAGGTGCCCGAGGGCCGGCGGATCTTCGGCGCCCTTTCGGTGGAGGACAACCTCCGGGCCGGGTTCCTGGGGTCGGCATGCCGCTCCCGCGCCGAGCTGCGGGCGGCCCGCGAGCGCGTCTTCGCGCAGTTCCCGGTGCTGGCCGAGCGGCGGCGGCAGGCCGCCGGGCTGATGTCCGGCGGCGAGCAGCAGATGCTCGCGATGGGCCGCGCGCTGATGGCGGCGCCGCGGCTGCTGCTCCTCGACGAGCCCTCGCTGGGGCTCGCGCCGCTGATGGTCCAGCGCATCGCGGAGATCATCCGTGAGATCAACGCCCAGGGGACCTCGATCCTCCTCGTCGAGCAGAACGCCGCGATGGCCCTGGAGCTGTCCGATCGCGCGTCGGTGCTGGACGTCGGCCAGGTGCGGCTGGAGGGGGCATCGGCCGACCTCGCCGCGGCGGACGAGGTGCGACGGCTGTACCTGGGCGAGACGTACGAGACCGGCTGCGGCGCGCCTGACGCGGACGGCGACGCCGCGTACGTGACGGCCGCGAGCACTCCTTCCGTGACGGGACCGGGACTGACGGAGCTTGGCAGGTGGAACGGATGAGCATCGGCACGACGGACACGACCCCCGAGGCCGCCACGACCCCACCGGACAGAGGACCCGACCCGGTCCCGGCCCTCACGGTCGAGAACCTGACCGTGCGTTTCTCCGGCCTGGTCGCCCTCGACGACCTGTCCTTCACGGTCGCGCCCGGCACGATCCACGCGCTCATCGGCCCCAACGGCGCGGGCAAGTCGACCTGCTTCAACGTCATCTCGGGCGTCTACCGCGCCACCGCCGGAGCCGTCCGGTACGCGGACAAGGACCTCACCCGCCTCGCACCGCACCGCATCGCTCAGCTCGGCGTGGCCCGCACCTTCCAGAACATCGTGCTCACCCACGGGACCGTCGCCGACAACCTCATGCTCGGCCGCCATCGGCTGACCCGGGCAGGCTTCACTGCGAGCGCGCTGCGGCTGCCCCATACGGTGCGCGAGCAGCGCCGCCACCGGGAGCGCGCGGCCGAGATCGCCGACTTCCTGGGCCTCGGCCCGGCGTTCGACAAGCCGGTCGGCGGGCTCGCGTACGGCGACCGCAAGCGGGTGGAGATGGCGCGTGCGCTCTGCATGGAGCCCAGGCTGCTGCTGCTCGACGAGCCCGTCGCCGGCATGCACCCCACCGAGCGCTCGGCCATGGCCGAGACGATCGCCCGGGTGCGTGACGCCCTGGACATCTCGATCCTCATCGTCGAGCACGACATGGGGCTGATCATGCGGATCGCCGACTCGGTGACCGTGCTCGACTTCGGCCGCCTCATCGCGGACGGGCCGCCCGAGCGCATCCAGAACGACCCGGCGGTCATCAGCGCGTATCTCGGCACCCCCGTCCAGGACACCGAGCCGGAACCGGAAGCCGAGCCGGAACCGGAATCTGCCACGGACACGGACACCGGCACGGACACCGCCGAGGCTACCGCCCCGGACACCGAGCGCGACTCGGAGGAGGCATCATGATCAAACTCACCGAAACCGTCCTCAACGGACTGGCGCTCGGCTCCGTCTACGCCCTGATAGCCCTGGGCTTCGTCGTGATCTTCAAAGCGTCCGGCGTGATGAACTTCGCGCACGGCTCCCTGCTGCTCTTCGGCGGCTATGTCACGGCCCGCCTCCACGACGCCATCGGCTTCATCCCCGCCGTCCTCGTCGGCGCCGCGCTCGCCGCGGCCCTCGCCGGACTCGTCCAGCTGCTGGCCACCCGCGGCCTGCGCGGCGCGGAGATCCACACACTGACCATCCTCACCATCGGCGTGGACGTCCTGCTCAGCACCGAACTCAACCGGCAGGTCGGCGCCGACTACCTCACCATGGGCGACCCCTGGGGCGCCGATGTGACCCGGCTCGGCAGCATCACCGTCGCCGACGCCCGGATCGCGAGCATCGTCGTCGCGGTCATCGTCATCGGCGCGTTCTTCGCCGCCTTCCGCTGGTCCCGCTGGGGCCTGTCCATGCGGTCCGCCGCCGCCGACCCGGAAGCCGCGGCCCTGATGGGGATACGGCTGGACCGCGTACGGCTCATCGCCTGGTGCGTCGCCGGGGTGCTCGCCGCGCTCGCCGCCGTGTTCCTCGCCGCGTTCCCCGCGCCGGGACTCGACCGTACGACCAGTCAGATCGCCCTGAGCGCCTTCCCCGCGGCGATCCTCGGCGGCATGGACTCGGCCGCCGGCGCGCTCGTCGGAAGTCTGGTGATCGGCCTGACCGCGGCGATGGCCGCCGGCTACCAGAACGAACTGAGCGTCCTCGGCGCCGGATTCTCCGATGTGGCCCCCTACCTCGTGATGGTGCTCGTGCTCCTGGTCCGGCCCACCGGTCTCTTCGGATCGAAGGAGCTGACCCGTGTCTGATACCCGCGACACCACTGGCTCCCATGACACCACTGGCACCGTCGACACCGTGGCGGTTCCCACCCCCGCGGCCGCCGATTCCCCGTCCGTCCAGGCCGGGTGGTCCGGCAGGCTCGGTCCCCGCGGGCGGCGCGCGGCCGCTCCGGCCGCCGGCGTACTGGTCCTGCTCGCCCTCCCCTTCTACGTCACCTCGTTCTGGCTCCAGACGGGCCTGTTCGCCATGGCCGCCGTCATCGGCGCCATCGGGCTGAACCTGCTCTCCGGGACGACAGGCCAGCTCTCCCTCGGCCACGCCTTCTTCCTCGCCGTCGGCGCGTACGGCTATGTGTGGCTGGCGGCCGAGCCGTCCGGCACCGGTTCCAGCAGCCTGTACGGCCTCGGGCTCCCGCCGGTCCTCGCCTTCGTGCTGGCGATCGTGCTCGCCGGCGCGGCGGGCGGCCTGTTCAGCCCCATCTCCGGCCGGCTGCGCGGCATGTACCTGGGCATCGCCACCCTCGCCCTGGTGTTCCTCGGCCATCACATGATGCTCAACGCCCCGCAGGTCACCGGCGGCTTCAACGGCCGTTCCGTACCGCCGCTGGACATATTCGGCTTCTCCTTCACCGACACTTCCCCTGACGGGCTCGCCGTCCTCGGCGTCCCCTTCGGGGGGCTGGAGCGCCTGTGGTACGTCGGCCTGGCCCTGATGGCCGTGGCCTGGCTCGCCGCCCGCAACATCCTGCGCGGACGCCCCGGCCGCGCCCTCGGCGCCGTACGCGACAGCGAGGTCGCCGCCGCCGTGATGGGAGTCCATCTCACCCGCTACCGCGCCTCCGCGTTCATCGTCTCCTCGATGTACGCGGGTGCCGCGGGCGCCCTGCTGGCCCTGGTGTTCAAGCGCGTCGTCCCCGACCACTTCGGCCTGCTGCTGTCCATCGACTACCTCGCGATGATCGTCATCGGCGGCCTCGGCTCGGTGAGCGGCGCGGTCTGCGGCGCCGTCTTCGTCGCCCTGATCCCCCACCTGCTCACCAAGTACGCCGACGACCTGCCCCTGCTCACCGCTCCCGGCACCACGGGATCCGGCGTGTCCCCGGGCGACGCGGCCCGCTATCTCTACGGCACCGCGATCGTCCTCGTTCTGATCTTCGCCCCCGGCGGCCTGGCCGGACTGGCCCACAGACGGCCGCGCCGCAAGGGCGACGACTCCCCCCGCACCCGGCGTTTCCCTCTCCGCACCCGCACCACCCCGAAGGAGCACACCCCGTGAGAAGCACCCGACTTGCCCCCGCCGCAGCCGTCATCGCCGCACTCGCCCTGAGCGCCACGGCCTGCAGCACCAAGAGCGGTACCGACGCGAGCAGCGCCGGCAGCGACGGCGTCAAGACCGGCCCCGGAGTGACGGAGAAGACCATCACCCTGGGCGCGCTCACCGACCTCACCGGCCCGTACGCCTCGCTCGGCAAGAGCATCGTCAACGCCCAGCAGCTGTACGCCGACCAGCTCAACGCCTCCGGAGGCATCTGCGGCCGGACCGTCAGAATCACTGTCAAGGACCACGGCTACGACGTCCAGAAGGCCGTGTCCGCGTTCACCGAGACCGAGCCGAACGTGGCCGCCGTGTCCCAGATGGTCGGCTCCCCGGTGGTGTCCTCGCTGTCGCAGGAGCTCGAGTCCAAGCACCTGCTCACGTTCCCGATGGCCTGGGCCTCCACCCTGCTGGGCGGCGAGTACGTCCAGGTGGTCGGCTCCACCTACGACGTCGACATGATCAACGGCGTCGACCACGTCGTCCGTACGGCCAAGCTGAAGGCGGGCGACAAGATCGGCCACGTCTACTTCGAGGGCGAGTACGGCGAGAACGCGCTCGCCGGTGCCACCTACGCGGCGAAGAAGGCGAAGCTGACCGTCGTCGGGCAGAAGATCAAGCCCACCGACCAGGACCTGACCGCCCAGGTCACCGCGCTCAAGCAGGCCGGCGTCAAGGCGGTCCTGATCAGCGCCGGTCCGCGTCAGACGGCCGCCCTGGTCGGCACCGCCGCCGCCGCGGGCTTCACCGTCCCGGTCCTCACCAGCTCGCCGGGCTTCGCCCCGCAGCTGATGGCGACCCCGGTCGGACCCGCCCTGGAGAAGATGCTCCAGGTGGTGAGCCCCGCCCCGGCGTTCACCGACAACCCCGCCATGCAGAAGCTCGCCAAGGACTACAAGGCGAAGTACCCGAAGGACCTGCTCGACTCAGGTGTCGTCAGCGGCTGGAACGCGATCAGCGTCCTCGGCGAAGACCTCAAGGCAGCCTGCAAGGCGAAGGACCTGACGCGCGAGGGCATCGCCGCTGCCCACCGCAAGCAGTCCCGGCTCACCGTGCTCGGCGTGCCGCTGAACTTCTCGGACCGCACCAAGCCGCCGACGTACCAGTCCTTCATCCACAAGCCGGCGAAGACGGCCCCCGGCGGCCTCGCGAACGTCGAACCGGCCCACGAGGTGCCCGCGGCGCGGACCTACGCCCTGCCCAAGGGCTGAACCCGCCCGGCTCAAGGGCATGACCAAGGAGCTGGTGCTGTGACCGCATAGGTTCGCCGGGTTGGTGGTCGTGGCGGTTGGATGTGCGGTGATGTCCGTTCCGATCGCTGGAGGCGCGGTGGCCGAGCCTGTCCGTGTGCGCAGACTGACCGACCAGGAGGGCCAACGGCTGCAGCAGATCGTGCGCCGGGGCAGCACCAGTTCGGTGCGCTACCGGCGCGCGATGATGCTGCTGGCCTCGGCCGGCGGGAACCGCGTGCCGGTGATCGCCCAGCTGGTGCAGGCCGACGAGGACACCGTCCGCGATGTGATCCACCGCTTCAACGAGATCGGCCTGGCCTGCCTGGACCTCAGTGGGCGGGAGGTCGTCCCCGCCAACTCAACCCTGACGACGAGGACTTCGTCGTCCAGACGGCCACCACCCGCCCGACCAAGCTCGGCCAGCCCTTCACCCGCTGGTCGATCCGCAAACTCGCCGCCTACCTGACGCTATGAGGGCCGGGCCCCCTTCGCTCAGCCCGGTGGATTCTGGTTCCGGGTTCCTGCGAGCTCGGGAAGGAGGCCCGGGATGTCTGTCTACGTCGGGATCGACGTACATCGCAAGGGTTCGCAAATCGCCGTCGCCAGCCAGGGCGGCGGGATCAGGGTGAACAGGAATGTGCCCAACGGGCGGGTGTCGGTGCTGGGGGTGATCGGGGATCTTCCGGCAGGCACCCCGGTGGCGTTCGAGGCGGCCTTCGGGTGGGGCTGGCTGGTGGACCTGCTCCAGGAGCACGGCTTCGAGCCGCACCTCGTCCATCCGCTGCAGTGCAGGGCCATCGCCGCGGCCCGGCTGAAGAACGACAAGGTCGATGCGGCCACCCTGGCCCGGCCGCTGCGGGCCGATCTGCTGCCCGAGGCGTGGATCGCCCCGCTCCCGGTCCGGCAGCGGCGGGCCATGCTGCGGCACCGGGCCCAACTGGTCCGGCTGCGGACCCTGTTGCGCAACCGGATCCACGCTGTGCTGGCCGACCACGGCTGTGACCGGGGAACCAGCCGCAGCTGCTGGAGCGGACCCGGGCGTGCGTGGATGGACCAGCTCCCGCTGCCCACGGCCTCCCGCACCGTGGTCACCGATCTGCTGGAGATGATCGATGCCGTGCAGGCCCCCATCGACCGGCTCGACGCCGAGCTGACGGCGGCGGCCAGGGCCGACCCGCGGGTACAGGTCCTGACCACCCTGCCGGGAATGGGACCACTCACCGCTCTGGTCCTGCTGGCCGAGATCGGGGACATCCGCCGGTTCCCCTCTGCCCGCAGGCTCGCTTCCTGGGCCGGGCTCACCCCCACCGTCCGCGGCTCGGACCGCACCGTCCGCTACGGCCACATCTCCAGACAAGGCAATCCCTGGGTGCGCTGGATCCTGAACGAAGCGGCCCAAACCGCCAAACGATCCCCGCAGTTCGTCGCCTGCTACCAGCAGATCGCCCACCGCCGCGGCAAGAAGATCGCCACGAGCGCGATCGCCCGCAAACTCCTCACCCGCGCCGGGCATCTGCTCGTCCAGTACGAAGCCTGCCAGCAGGACACCCGTCCGGTCCGGGAGGCAGCACCGAGCCGATGACACCCACACTTCCTTCCCGGAAGGGTTGCCGACCCCGGGCGCGCTCGCGTCAACGCATGAGCCGGCCCCGCCGCACTCGACTACCTGAATGAGCAGCCCGGCCCCCGGACCAGGGTCATGGCGCCGGCCCGGCAGCGGTGCACGGAACCGAATGGGTGCGTGTGAGACCTCCTCCGCCCGACCTGTCTCCGGGGACTACCGACACCCCGGCCGAAGAGGCACAGGCTCCCCTGCCCGGCCCCAGCCCGTGAGCACGCCGGGCCAGGTACTCGTCTGCCCTTGACAAGTCCGGCCCTCATGGGTGCGTTGGCGCAACGCCAACGCCCGCCACCGCGACGTCCTGGCCGCCGAACGCCGTGAACGCGCCCGCATCCGCAGCGAGAAAGGCATCCGATGGGGCGGGCGCCCCCTCAAAACCGCAGCCTGACCCCACCCGGCGAACCTATGCGGTCACAGCACTAGGCGGCGCCGGCAACCTCGCCCGGTCCCCGGTCCATCAGCGACGGCAGTAGGGTCCGCCGTGTGAGCGAGTACCAGTACTACGAGTTCCAGGCCCTCGACCGGCCGCTCAGCCGCGAGGAGCAGGACCAGTTGCGGGCCATCTCCAGCCGGGCCCGGATCACCGCCACCAGCTTCACCAACACCTACAACTGGGGTGATCTGAGCGGAAACCCACGCCGCATGGTCGAGCGCTACTTCGACGCACACCTATACGTCACCAACTGGGGCACCCACCGGCTGATGCTCCGCCTGCCCAGGCAAGCCCTGGCCCTGCCCACGGTGAAGCCGTACTGCCTGGACCACCGCGTCGACGCCTGGACCACCCGCACCCACCTGCTGCTCGACCTCACCAGCGAGGACGAAGGCGGCGACTGGATCGAGGGCTCCGACGACTCGCTGGCCGCCCTCATCGGCGTACGCGACGAACTCGCCACCAGCGACCTGCGCCCCCTCTACCTCGCGTGGCTCTCCGCGCTCGCCGCCTGGGAACTCGAAGACGACGAAGAAGAGGAGTATCAGTCCTGCCCCGAACCGCCTGTCCCGGCCGGCCTCGGCGAGCTGACCGCTCCGCAGCGCGCGCTCGCGGACTTCCTGCGTGTGGACGCCGATCTGCTGGCGGCCGCGGCGCAGGCCAGCCCGCCGAGCCCAAGGAAGTCGGCCAATCCCGCGAAGAAGGAACTCGCGCCGCTGATCGCCGCCCTACCGGAGCAGGAGAAAGACGCCCTGCTGCTGCGGCTCGCTCTCGGCCCCGAACCGCAGCTGCGTACCGAACTCCTGCACCGCCTGCGCGGCACCGCCGCCCCCACTGCGATCCCCGGGCGCCGGTCCGCCGCCCACCTCCTGGACGCCGCCCACACCCTGCGCACCGAACGCCGACAGCACGCCGAACACGAACGAGCCGAAGCCCGCGCCCGGCACCTGACCGCCCTCGCACGCGAGGCCGAGTCCGCCTGGCAGCGGATCGAGGCGCACATCGCCACCAAGAAGAGCACCGCCTACGACCAGGCCGTCGCCCTCCTCGCGGAACTGCGCGACGCCTACGGCCACACCGGACGGGGCACCGACTTCCACCAGCGCCTGACCCGCCTGCGCGAGAACTACCAACGCCGCCCCGCCCTCATCCACCGCCTCGACCGCCACAGTCTCCGGTAACGCCCCGCATCCGGCCCGCGACCACAGTGCGACTACCAGCCCTCCAGCAACGCGAAAAGCCGCCCTCCCTGAGCGGGAGAACGGCCTCCGACCTGCATCAAAGCTGGTCGGGACGACAGGATTTGAACCTGCGACCCCTTGACCCCCAGTCAAGTGCGCTACCAAGCTGCGCCACGTCCCGGTGCCGTCTGACCTGGGCTTTCCCCCGGCCGAGCACGCATGGAAACAATACCGCACTCGGGTCGGTGGTCGCGCACCCGATTATGCGTGGCCGGCGCACGGTGCAGCTCGCCGACGAGTGACGCTTGACCTGAAGTTTGGTTGAGGTTGCACGATCGTCCACATGACGATCATCGACGAAGGCACCCGTACGTACGGCTGCACCGATCTGCCCCGCCTGATGGCCCTCATGACCGGCGACGAGAAGCACGGGCCTGCGGCGACGTCCACGCTGGACGTGCTGTGGGTGCTCTACGACCGGGTTCTGCGGGTCGAGCCGGGGCGGCTGGAGGACCCGGGGCGGGACCGGTTCCTGCTGTCCAAGGGGCACGGGCCGATGGCGTACTACGCGGTCCTGGCCGCCAAGGGCTTCGTTCCGGTGGACTGGTTGCCGGGCTTCGGCTCCTACGACTCCCCGCTCGGACACCACCCCGACCGGATGCTGGTGCCGGGCGCCGAGATCGGCAGCGGCTCGCTGGGGCACGGGCTGCCGATCGCCGTCGGCACGGCGCTGGGGCTGCGTGCCCAGGGCCTGGTCGAACCGCGGGTGTGGGTGCTGGTCGGGGACGCCGAGCTGGACGAGGGCAGCAACCACGAGGCGATCGCCTTCGCCGGGCCCGCCGGACTGGACCGGCTGCACACCGTCGTCGTGGACAACGCCTCCGCCAGCCACGCCCGGCCCGGCGGCATCGCGGCTCGCTTCGACGCGGCGGGCTGGTCCACGGTGACCGTCGACGGTCGCGATCACGCGGCACTGCACGCCGCCTTCACCGCGCCGCATCCGGGCCGCCCGCACGTGGTCGTGGCCCGGGTGGAGCCGAAGTCCGCGTGAGGCGGCGATCGGGCAGGCCTGCAGAACCAGTTCGCTCTCCCTACGGCCTCAGCGAAGGAGCCGACGTCCATGGACACCATGCGTGACCGTTTCGCCCCTGTCATCTCCCGGTTGCTCGACGAGGATCCCCGGGTCGCGGTCGTCCTGGCCGAGATCGGCGTGGACGGTTTCACCGACGCCCGGGGACGGCACCCCGACCGGGTGATCAACGTCGGTATCCGCGAGCAGCTGCTCATCGGGACGGGCGCGGGGCTGGCGCTGACCGGGCTGCGGCCGGTCGTGCACACCTTTGCCAGCTTTCTGGTCGAGCGGCCGTTTGAGCAGGTCAAGCTGGACCTCGGCCACCAAGGGGTGGGGGCGGTGCTGGTGAGTGCCGCGGCGTCCTTCGACTGGCCGGCGGGCGGGTACACGCACATGGCTCCCGGCGATGTGGCGCTGCTCGACACCGTCGACGGCTGGACCGTGCACGTGCCCGGCCACCCGGACGAGGCCGAGACGCTCCTGCGCCAGGCGGTCGCCGCCGGCGACGACAAGGTGTACGTCCGGCTGTCGGTGCAGTCGAACGCGCACGGCCTCCCGGTCGACGGCGCGCGTCTCCGTACGGTCCGCGAGGGGCGTGCGGGGGTGGTCCTCGCCGTCGGGCCGACGCTCGACGCCGTGCTCGACGCCACGGAGGGCATCGATGTCACCGTGCTCTACGCGACGACCGTCCGGCCTCTCGACACGGCCGCCCTGCGCCGGGCCACGGAGTCGGCGGGGACGGACGTCGTCCTTGTCGAGCCCTACCTGGCGGGCACCTCGACAGCCACCGTGAACGACGCCCTCTCCCACGTGCCGCACCGTGTCCTGGGCCTGGGAGTGGGCCGCCGGGAGCTGCGCCGCTACGGGACCGTCGAGGAGCACGTCACCGCGCACGGCCTCGACGCCCGGTCACTGCGGGAGCGGATCGCGGGTTTCGTGGCGGCAGCCCGGTGAGTCACCCCTTCTCCGCACACACCTCCCCTCGTATGCCCCTCCTCCCGGAGCGGGCCGTCGGCGGGTCGACGCGCACCAGGCCGCGTATCGCCGGGACCGAGAGCAGGGCGATCACGACGACGAAGCTCATCGCGCCGGAGACGAGGAGGACGTGGTCCGCGCCGAGGGCGGCTGCGGCCGGGCCCGCGAGGGCCTGACCGACGGGCATCATGGCGAGGGAGCCGGCGACGTCGTAGGCGTGGATGCGGTTCAGGACGTCGGGCTGCACCTGGGTCTGGACGCTGGTCGCCCACATGACGCCCCAGAACGACATCCCGGCCCCGGCCACGGCAGCACCGGCGGCCATCGCCGGGACGTCGAGGCCGAGGCCGACGGTCGCGGGGAACCCGGCGAAGCCGACGAGGGCGATCGCCCCGGCCCGTAGCATCCGGCGGGGGCGCAGCCTGAGGGCGAGGAGTCCGCCGACGACGGTGCCGGCGCCCAGCGCGGAGTTGACCAGCCCGTAGGCGCGCGGCCCGTGCTCCTGGACGACCTCCGTGGCGACGAGCGGCACGGTCGGACCGTGGACGGCGATCATGTAGACGCACCAGACGGCGATCACGCCCCACAGCCAGGTGCGCGACCGGAACTCCCGCCAGCCCTCGACGAGATCGGCCTTGAAGGCGCTCGCGCCACGCCCCGGAGAGCGGCTGCCCTGCGGAAGCGGGGGGAGCCGGAGCAGTAGCAGGCAGAGGGCGCTGACCGCGTAGGTGGCGGCATGGGCCGCGAACACGCCGCCCGGTGAGGCGAAGCCGACCAGGAGGCCGGCGACGGCGGGACCGGCGAGTTGGGCGGCGGACTCGGCGATGCGTATGGCGCCGTTGGCGCCCTGGAGGTCGGAGGCGAGCCGGGGCACCATGCCGGCCACACCGGGCTGGAACACGGCGCCCGCAACGCCGTTCACGACGCCGATCGCGCAGATCTCCCAGAGAACCACGTGATCCATGAGGAACAGCACGGCCGCGAAGGACTGGGTGCCGAGCCGCACCAGATCGGCGCCGATCATCAGCTTGCGCGTGCTGAACCGGTCGGCGATGACCCCGCCGAAGACGACGAGGCCGGCGAAGGCCGCGGCCGTCGCCGCCATGGCGAGGCCGACCGCGCCCGCACCGTACCCGTGCTGGAGGAGGCCTGCGGCGAGGGCGACCGGGAGCATGGTGTCGCCGAGCCGGGCGACGCCCCGGGCGACGAAGAACAGCGCGAAGTCCCGCGACCAGACCGGCCGCGCTCCCCCGCCGCTCCGCTCACGCGGCGCCCCGGCAACGTTGTCACCCCGTCCGTCGCCGAACCTGCTGCCGCCCCCCGCTCCCGACGGCGCACCCTCCCCCGGAGCCCACCCGTCACCGGACGCCCGGCCCACAGGCGCACCCTCCGCCGGCCCCACCCCGCCCCCTTCGTGCGATGGCTGTGACGACGTCCCGGTCATCCCCCGCGCTCCCCTCCCCGGCCGACCCGGCACGAGCCCCTCCCGTGCCTGTGGTGGCCGAGGCCCCCTCCGCCCCGGCTCCCACGCCCTCCGGATCATTCCATGGGGCACTGACAACGCCGGAGGATGCTTCAGTCGGCGGCAGGCAGGCCCAACTCGGGGTAGGCGTCGAGCAGTCGGGTCGGGGCCGCCTGGCGCCAGGAGTCGGCGAGGATGTCCCGCAGCTCGCCCTCGCCCTCCAGCGCCGCCAGCCGCGCCCGCACCCAGGCGAACTGCGCCTCGTGGTCGGCGATCCAGAACTTCTCCGGCTCGGCCAGGACCAGTTCGTCGCGCTCCTCCTTGGGGCAGCGCACGGCGATGGAGGTCTCGTCCTCCGGCAGCGTGGCGAACATCTTCCCCGCGACCCGGAACGTGGGCATGCTCCAGGCGATCTTCTCCGTCGTGTCCGGCAGGGACAGGGCGATACGGCGTACGTCTTCGGCATCCGGCATGACAGGCACCGTAGCCGCTGCCACTGACAATCACCTGGTGGGAGCGCTTGTCCCCACATGCTTGAAGTACAGCGTGGTCGGCCGCAGCACCCCGTACGGGTCGGCCGCGTAGTCCGGGATCACCCCGGCCCGGGTCCAGCCGGCCGAGGTGTAGAGGTGCTCCGCCGGGCTGTCGGTCTCGGTGTCCAGATGGAGGAGCGTGATGCCGGCGTCGACGGCCGCTTCCTCGGCCGTGCTCAGAAGGCTGCGGCCGAGACCCCGGCCGCGGGCCTCCCTGTGCACCATCAGCTTGACCAGTTCGGCGCGGTGGCTGCTGTTGGGCTTGTCGGGGAAGGCCAGACTGACCGTACCCAGCGTCCGTCCGCCGTCCTGGGCGACCCAGACGGCGAACTGTCCCGCGGCCACTCCCGCCGCCCGCTCCTTCCACCAGGCGATGGCCACCGCGTGGTCGAGCGGCCCGAGGAAGCCGATCGAGGCGCCGCCGTCCACGGTGTCGACCATCAGCCCGGCCAACTGCTCCACGCAGTCCGTCAGTTGAGCGGCATCCAGCCGGTTCACGATCACGGCAGCACCACCGCCAGCACATACCGCACCCGCTCGGGTCCGGCGCACCGGAACCGCGTCGGCCCCCACACCCTCAGCCGCAGACAGTCACCGGCGTCGAGATGGTGCTCGACGTCCTGCGCGGTCACGTCGAGCGCCCCCTCCAGCACCCAGATGTGCTGTTCGAGGCCGGACACGGGCGGCCGGTCGTACGCGATGTCGGCGCCCGGGGCCAGCTGCCCCTCGACGAGTTCGCCGCGCAGCCCGGTGTGCGGCGGCGACACGGAGCGTCGTACGAACCCGGAGGCCTTGTCCTCCCACACCGGCTGCTCGGCGGCCCGCACCAGCAGCGCGGGTTCGGCCTCGACCTCGCTGAGCAGCTGGGACATGGTCCGCCCGTACACGGCGCACAGACGGTTCAGGAGCGAGGCGGTGGGGCTGATCTCCGCGCGCTCGGCCCGGGAGAGGGTCGACCGACTCACTCCGCTGCGCTCCGCCAACTCCCCCAGGGACCAGCCGCGTTCGGCCCGCAGCTCGGCCAGGCGGGCGCCGAGCCGGGCGTCGACGGGGTCGGGCCCGGCCTCGACAGCAAGATCTTGTTTCACATCTGGGATGCTATCCCAGATGTGAGAAATCCTGCCCTGCGGCCCCCGTCACTCCCGCCCGCCGAAGGCTGCCAGCGTCCGCTCCAGCGCGGGCAGCGCCCGCACCACCCGCTTCGACCGGATCAGCAGATCCCACGCGGGCTCGAACTTCTTCCAGCCGCCCGCGTACGCGAGGTGCCGCACCCGCTCGTGCCGGCCCGGCTGGGCCGCCGCACCCCGCCAGATGTTGGACCAGCGGTAGAAGTCGCGGTACGCGCGCCAGTAGCCGTCCTCCAGCTGACGGTGCGTCATTCCCTTGGGCCGGTAGACGACATGGCGGGTGTCATAGAGGTCCCAGTCGCGGTGGACGATCCGGCCTTCGGACTCCAGCTGCTTCCACAGCCCGGTCGACGGATACGGCGTCATGATGTGGAAGGTCGCCGTCTCGATGCCCTGCGTGACCGCCCACTCCACCGTGCGGCCGAAGACGTCGGGACCGTCCTGGTCGAGCCCGAAGACGAAGCTGGCGTTGACCATCACCCCGGCGTCGTGCAGACGCCGTACGGCCGCCGCGTAGTCGGTGCCGATGTTCTGGTTCTTGCGGCGCTCGGCGAGGTTGGCGTCGTTGACGGTCTCGAAGCCGACGAACAGACTGCGCAGCCCGGCCTCGACGGCCTTCTCCAACAGGTCGGGCTTTAGGACGGAGTTGACCGTGCCCGCTGCCTGCCACAGCCGGCCCATGCCCTTCATGCCGTCGAACAGGGCTTCCGCGAAGCGGCGGTTGCCGAGCAGGTGGTCGTCGAGGAAGTAGAGGTGGCGGCCGGGCAGCCGGTCGATCTCAGCGAGGGCGTCGTCGACGGTCTGGGTGTAGAAGGACTTGCCGCCCTCGAAGAAGGCGTCCTTGTAGCAGAAGTCGCAGTGGTGCGGGCAACCGCGCGACACCACGATCGAGTTGGGCACGAGGTAGAGGTGACGTTTGATCAGGTCACGGCGTACGGGCGGTAGTCCGGCCAGGGTGCGCCGGGTCGAGTCGTAGCGGCGGGCGGGGGCGCCGTCGCGGAAGTCCTTCAGGAACAGCGGCCAGGTGTCCTCACCCGGCCCGGTGAAGATCGTGTCGGCGTGGGCCGCCGCCTCGTCGGGGAGCGAGGTGACGTGCAGACCGCCCATGGCGACGTGCACGCCCCGGGCGCGGAAGTGATCGGCTATCTCGTAGCTGCGCCGGGCCGAGGTGATGTACGGCTGGATCACCAGGAGATCGGGGGTGGGCAGGGTCTCCAGGTCGATGCGCTCCACGTGCTCGTCGTGCAGCGTGACCTCGTCGTCGGGGTTCAGATAGCCGGCCAGGGTGGCGAGGCCGAGCGGCGGGAACAGCGAGTACTTGATGGGCCGGAACAACGGGCTCGTCGCCTCGGTCAGGGCCGGAAGGATCATCGTCACACGCATGACAGCCGAGACTGCGTTCGACCGGTGGCCGGTTCCCTACGGCTGGGATGCTTCTCCGAGCGCGTCCAGCACGGGACGGATCAGCGGGTGCTCCTCCGCGCCCCGGCGTACGGCCGCGAAGACCCGGCGGGTGGGCGCGACACCGTCGACAGGCCGTACGACGACCCCGGCGAGGTCCATGCCGATCAGCGCCGAGCGCGGTACGAGGGCCACGCCGGCCCCGGCCGAGGCCAGTGCGACGACCGCGCGGAAGTCGTCCGAGGAGTGTTCGAGCCGGGGCTGGAATCCGGCGTTCTCGCAGGCCAGGACCACCACGTCATGGCAGGGGTTGCCCGGGTAGGGGCCGATCCAAGGGTCCTTGGCCAGTTCCCCAAGCGGCACCTCGCCCACGTCGGCCAGGCGGTGCGTCACCGGGACGACCGCGTCGAAGGGCTCGGCGTACAGGGGGACATGGGCCAGCCGCGGGTCGTCGGCGGGCGGCGCCCCGCGGTACTCGACGGCGACCGCGACATCGACCTGCCGGTCCAGGACCATCGGCAGGCTCGCGTCGCCCTCGGCGTCCTGGACCCGGATGCGGATGCCGGGCGCCGAGTCGGCGAGGCGGGCCACGGCGGGCGCGACGACCAGGGCGATGCCGGTCGCGAAGGAGGCGACGGTGACCGTGCCGGCCTCGCCCGAGCCGTACGCGGCCAGCTCGGCCTCCGCCCGCTCCAGCTGGGCGAGGACCGCGTTGGTGTGGTTGAGCAGGATCTCGCCGGCCGGGGTCAGCCGTACGCCCTTCGCACCGCGTTCGACCAGGCGGTGCCCCGTCTCCTGCTCAAGGGCTGTGAGCTGCTGGGACACGGCCGAGGGCGTGAGGTACAGCGCGGCGGCAGCCGCCGTCACCGTGCGGTGGTCGGCCACCGCACGGAGGATGTGGAGCCGCCGCGCTTCGATCATGGGATCGATTGTCTCAAATGCCCCGTGTGCTGAATCTCAGCCCTCCAGCTCCGCCCGCGCCGCCACGAACGCGTCCACCGCGCGGTTCACGTCGTCCGTGGAGTGCGCGGCCGACAGCTGCACGCGGATGCGGGCCTGGCCCTGAGGCACCACCGGGTACGAGAAGCCGATCACGTACACACCGCGCTCCAGCAGCAGCTCGGCCATCCGGCCGGCCTTCGCCGCGTCGCCGATCATCACGGGTGCGATGGCGTGGTCGCCGGGGAGGATGTCGAAGCCCTCCTCGGTCATCCGGCGGCGGAACAGGGCGGTGTTCTCGGCCAGCCGGACGCGCAGGTCGTCCGCCGACTCCAGCAGGTCGAGGACCTTGAGGGAGGCGGCGGCGATCACCGGGGCGAGCGTGTTGGAGAACAGGTACGGGCGCGAGCGCTGGCGCAGGAGAGCCACGATCTCGGCGCGGGCCGCGACATAGCCGCCGGAGGCGCCGCCCAGCGCCTTGCCGAGGGTGCCGGTGATGATGTCGACGCGGTCCATCACGCCGTGCAGCTCGGGGGTGCCACGGCCGCCGGGGCCGACGAAGCCGACAGCATGGGAGTCGTCGACCATCACCATGGCGTCGTAGCGGTCGGCGAGGTCGCAGATCTCACGCAGCGGCGCCACATAGCCGTCCATGGAGAACACGCCGTCGGTGACGATGAGGCGGCGGCGCGCGTCGGACGCGTCCTTCAACTGCCGTTCCAGATCGGCCAGATCACGGTTGGCGTACCGGAAGCGGCGGGCCTTCGACAGCCGGATGCCGTCGATGATCGACGCGTGGTTGAGCGCGTCGGAGATCACCGCGTCCTCCGGGCCGAGCAGCGTCTCGAAGACACCGCCGTTGGCGTCGAAGCAGGAGGAGTAGAGGATCGTGTCCTCCTGGCCGAGGAAGGCCGACAGCCGCGCCTCCAGCTCCTTGTGCACCTCCTGCGTACCGCAGATGAAGCGCACGGAGGCCATGCCGTAGCCCCAGCGGTCGAGCGCCTCGTGGGCGGCGGCGATCACCTCGGGGTGGTCGGCGAGGCCGAGGTAGTTGTTCGCGCAGAAGTTGAGGACCTCGCCGGGGCGGCCGCCCGCGGTGACGTGCACGGTCGCGGACTGCGGGGTGCCGATCACGCGCTCGGGCTTGTGCAGACCGGCGGCGCGGATCTCGTCGAGGGTGGCGCGCAGGTCGTCGCGCACGGAGTCGAACATCAGGGAACTCCTTGAAATACGGGTGACTTACGCAGTCCAGTCGAGGATGACCTTGCCGCCGCGGCCGCTTGCCGCGTCGGCGAACGCGGCCTCGAAGTCACGGTGGCTGTAGCGGCCGGTGATCACGGGGGCGAGGTCGAGGCCGCCCTCCAGGAGCACGGACATCGCATACCAGGTCTCGAACATCTCCCGGCCGTAGATGCCCTTGAGGGTGATCATCGAGGTGACGATCCGGGCCCAGTCGACGGGAAACTCCTGGGCCGGCAGGCCCAGCATGGCGATCCGCCCGCCGTGCGTCATGTTGGCGATCATGTCGCGCAGGGCCTCGGGGCGGCCGGACATCTCCAGACCGATGTCGAAGCCCTCGCGCAGGCCCAACTCCCGTTGTCCGTCGGCGATCGAGGAGCCGGAGACATTGAGCGCCAGGCTCACACCGATCTTCCGCGCCAGGTCCAGCCGCTCCTCGCTGACGTCGGTGATCACGACGTTCCGGGCACCCGCGTGCCGTGCCACAGCCGCAGCCATCAGGCCGATCGGCCCGGCGCCGGTGATCAGCACATCCTCGCCGACCAAGGGGAAGGACAGCGCGGTGTGCACGGCGTTCCCGAACGGGTCGAAGATCGCCGCGACATCGAGGTCCACCGGAACCCGGTGCACCCACACATTGGCGGCGGGCAGGGCGACGTACTCGGCGAAGGCCCCGTCCCGGCCGACACCGAGCCCGACCGTGGCCCGGCACAGGTGCCGCCGCCCGGCCAGGCAGTTGCGGCACTTGCCGCACACCAGATGGCCCTCGCCGCTGACCCGGTCGCCGACGGCGATGTCCGCGACGTCCCGGCCGGTCTCCACGACCTCACCGACGAACTCGTGCCCGACCACGAGCGGCGTACGGATCGCCTGCTGCGCCCAGCCGTCCCAGGACCGGATGTGCAGGTCGGTGCCGCAGATGCCGGTGCGCAGCACCTTGATCAGTACGTCGCCGGGCCCGACGGCGGGTTCCGGGACGTCCGCGAGCCACAGCCCGGGCTCCGCCTTCTCCTTGACCAGCGCCTTCAACGCTACGGCTCCTGTGGGTGAGACCCCGGGCCACGGGCATGCCGAAGGAGCCCGCGGCCGGGGAGAGGGGTGGAATCGCGTAGCAATCTGCCGTACGACGCCACCCCCGGTCCATCGAGGATTTCTTAAGCGGCGCCTCAGCTCTGCTTCACGCCCTCCGCCCGGCCGCGGAACGGGCGGCCGGCTCGGGATCCAGCGGCGGAACCTGTCAGACCTTTCCGTAGGAGTGCGCCCGGGGCCGCTCGGGAGGACCGGCCTGGTCGAGGCGGGAGACCTGGTAGTGGGCGATGTACCAACCGTCCTCCTGCCGCTTCACCAGGACGGCGAGCTTGACGGGGCGCGCGGGCCGGTCGGTGAACGAGAACTCGACGTCCAGGTAACCGAGTACGAGGTCGTCCGCGAACCGCCGGGTCTCCAGGACGTGGTAGGCGGCCCTCATCCCGATCGGCTGGGAGGCGTAGTACTCGGCGACACCGGACCGGCCGACACCGTAGGGCTGCAGCCCCTGGAAGATCGCGTCGTCGGTGAAGACGGCGGCGACCTGCTTCGGCTCATGGGCGTCGACGGCCGCTTTCCAACGGTCGAGGACGTCACGCAGGACCGTGGTGTCTTCCGTCGTGCTGTTCATGACGTCATCCTTCCTCGGTGATCCGGCGACCGCTCAGTGACCGGCGCTCATACCGCCGTCGACGTGCAGGATCTCGCCGGTGACGAACGGAGCCGTCTCCAGGAAGAGCACCGCGTCGACGATGTCGCTCACTTCGCCCATCCGGCCGACCGGGTGCAGGGCCGCGAGGACGTCGTGGGTCTCCTCCGGGTGCATCGGGGTCTTGATGGTGCCGGGCGACACGGCGTTCACGCGGATGCCGCGGGTGGCGTACTCGATGGCGAGGGACTTGGTGGCGGACTGCAGGCCGCCCTTGGTCAGCGAGGCCAGGACGGAGGGGACCCTGGAGTCCGGGCTGTCGACCAGGCTCGTGGTGACGTTGACGATGTGGCCGCCGCCCTGGGCGAGGAGGTGCGGGATCGCCTGCTGGGTGATGTGGAAGACGCCGGACAGGTTGATGCCGGTCACGGCGGCGTAGTCCTCGGCCGTGTAGTCGGTGAACGGCTTGGCGATGAAGATGCCCGCGTTGTTGACCACGGTGTCGATACGGCCGAACCGCTCGACGGCGGCCGCGACGACGCGCTCGGCGGTGGCCGGGTCGGCGATGTCGCCCTGGACGGTGACGATGCCGGCGTCGTCGGCGGGGGCGATGGTGCGCGAGGTGGCGACGACGGCGTGACCGAGCTTGCGGTAGCCCTCGACCAGGGCGGCACCGATGCCCTGCGAAGCGCCGGTGATGACCGCGACCTTCTGGTTCTGCGTGCTCAAGGTGACCTTCTCCGAAGTGGGTGACCGGTTACTAGCCGACCGGTCGACTATTTGAGAAGGTAGGTCGGCGAACAGACGACGTCAAAGGCTGGATGGGACTCGTTTCCTCCCGCTTGGAAGGCTCAGGCTCGCAGTGCAGATCAGTGCGGGAGTGCGTACGGGTCGTCGGCGGGCAGCCAGGCGTCCGGGGCGTGGATCCCGAGGTCGCCGACGCCGTCGCACAGGGCGTCCACGGTGTCGAGCACCCCGGGGCGGTCCTCGTTCTCGCGCCGGACCAGGGACCAGGTCCAGTAGATCTTCGGCTCGACGATCTCGCGTCGGACCAGGTCGGGCGGGATGGGATTGGTTTGTCCCTTGGGCGAGTTGACGACCGGGCGGCGGCATCGGCGAACGTGGTCGAAGAAGGCGGGACCGGTGACGGCCCCGTCGGAGATGCGCACCTCACGAGCCCCGGTGGTCCGCGCCAGCTCTTCGGCGTACATGTTCCAGGACTGCCAGGAGGTGATGTCGTCGTCGATGAGGACGTCGGTGTCCCCGGCTCGCACATCGCCGGTGCGCGGGCCCTTGGCCACGGCGTAGAGACGGTCGGCGCCGATCAGCCGGCCCCGCAGCCCGAGCCGCTTCAGGTCCTCGTTGCGCACCCAGCACACGGCGAGGTCCAGACTGCCGTCCGCGACCCGGGCGGCCTGGGTGTGGGAGGGCGCGACCCAGGCGTCGATGTGCACCTTGGCCACGGCGGCCGTACGTGACGTCAGGTCCGGAGGAAGCCAGTTGACGTAGCCGAGCCGTACCGACTCCGAGCCCGCCAGCCGACCGGCCCGGCGCTTGAGGTCGTCGGCCTGCTCCAGCAGGGCGCGGGTGTGCGGGAGCAGGGCGGCGCCGACCGGGGTGAGGGAGACAGAGCGGCGGTCCCGGTCGAACAGCCGGACGCCCAGGTCCCGTTCGAGCGCCTTGATCTGCTGGGAGAGCGAGGGGCCCGCGATGAGCAGCCGCTCGGCGGCCCGGCCGAAGTTCAGTTCCTCGGCGACCGCGACGAAGTACCGCAGCTGACGCAGTTCCACACGCGCCATGCTACGTGCGCTGGGAGGCTGCGCCTATCAGCAGCGAGGAAGCCGGTCGTGGCATCGATGCTGGTGAGGGGCCCACGATGGGGGCACACCCGACGAGCACGACCGGAGGCAGATCATGCGGGAGTTCCTGGCCGAGATCACCACCACCGTCCCCGAGGGCACCAGCCAGGACGAGGTCGACCGGCGACGGGCCGCCGAGGCGGTCCGCGCGAAGGAGCTTGCCGCCACCGGCAACCTGGCCCGACTGTGGCGTCCGGTGGGCGAGCTGCGCAGCATCGGCGTGTGGCGGGCCGCCGACGAGGAGGAGCTCCACGAGAAGGTGCTCGGCACTTTGCCCCTGCGCCCGTGGATGACCATCACCGTCACCCCGCTCGAGTCCCACCCCAACGACCCGGGCAACGCCGACAGCACGAAGTGAGCACCACGTCCCCCCGGTGCCGTGTCGCCCGGTCCGCCACGGCGCTCGCGGGGGCATGGGCGTCGGCCACTTCGTCTACACCCCGGTCCTGCCGCTGATGCACACCCAGGCCGGTCTGTCGGCCGCCGCCGGAGCCAACCCGGCCACCGCCGACCACGTCGGCCATCTCGTCGGGGCACTCGCGGACATCCTTGCCCCGCCCTGGTCCGTTCGCGTGCCGTCCTGCGCGGCTCGCTGCTCCTGCTGACCGGCACGCTCGCCGCGATGCCCGCCACCCACAGCACCGTCGCGTGGGCTTCGCTGCGGCAGCCGGCCGGGGTGGCGAGTGCCCTGGTCTTCGTCGTTGCGGTCGCCTCCCTCCTCCACCACCTGCGGGAACACCCGCCGCACCTGCCCGGCTGGGCGTTCGGCGGTGTGGGCGCCGGCATCGCACTGTCCGGTCTGCTGGTCCTGGTCCTGCGGTCCGTCGCCGACTGGCGGACCGCCTGGTGGGCGGCGGCCGCGCTCGCGGCCGTGCTGCGGACCGGATTCCCGCACCACATGGTCGTAGTACGACACACAGCCCCCGAACAGCGGCGAGAATCGACCGAGGGCGCCGGACCCGACGCTCTCCCCCGCACTCGGCGAACTGACCTGGAGCCGCTCATGACCACTGCACGGGACCTCGCGATCGTCGCCCTGGACGCGGCGCCCGGCCGCCCAGTGGAGCAGGGTGATCTGTCGCTCGCCCTGGCGGGAGCCGAGGTGTTCGACCTCGTCGAGGCCAAGGCCCTCGTCCTGGACGGCGACCGCATCCTGCCGGGCGCCCAGGCGCCCACAGGGGACCGACTGTTGGACGAGGCTGCCGCGGCCCTCGTACGACAGGAGCCGTACGAGTCGGTCGAGGACTGGCTGTGGCGCCGGGGCCGGGGGCTCTCCTCCGCCTACGTCGACGACTTCGAGCGGATGGGGCTGACGGCCCGACCTCGGAGCCACCGGCTTGCGCTGCGGACCGGGCGGACGGTACTGGTCGACTCGCCGGCCCGGCGCCAGGCCGAGGCCCGCTGGTCGGCGGGCGAACCCGTCCTGGCCGCCCTGGCTGCCGCCGCCGGGCTCCGCGACGAACCGGCCGAGGACGCGGAGGCCCTCGCCGGTGACGCGGCCACGACGGTGCTGGCCGCCGTCGGAGACGCGGTGATGGAGCTGGAGGCCGTACGACAGCGGAAGGCGATCGAGGACGCCGCGTTCGACAACGTCTGGCGCGGCTACTGAGGCCTGTCCGGCGGATCAGGCGCCGAGCAAGGCCCGGCAGTTCTGCCAGAGGGGGCTCAGCCGCTGGGTGTTGTTGTACAGCTTGGCGAACATCACCTGGCCCTCCAGTTGGGCCACCACCGCCCGCGCCGCCTCCCGCGTGTCGGCGACGGTGACATCACCGCGCTCGCGCGCCTCGGCGACGACCGACTCGACCATGTCGACCTGGGCGTCGAAGATCTCCTGCAGCCGCCCGCGGACGGTCTCGGTCTGGTTGCTCAGCTCCAGGGTGAGGTTCCCGAACAGGCAGCCCGACACGGTGCCGCAGCCCTGCTGGACGGTGCGCTGGCCGGCCTCCGTCTCCTCGAACAGCTGCCGCAGCCGCTCCAGGGGTTCGGCGTTTGCGCCCAGGACGCGCGCCCAGTCGCGTTTCTGGGCCGCCCAGTGCTCGTCGACGACGGCGAGCGCGAGGGACTCCTTGGACTCGAAGAAGTAGTAGAAGCTGCCCTTCGGCACCCCGGCCGCCTTGCAGATCTCGGCCACGCCCAGCGCCGAGTAACCGCGCCCCTCGATCAACGAGCGCGCAGCAGCGAGAATCTTCTGCTTGGCGTCACTGGTGCGTCCCATGCATGGAGTGTACGGCGGTACTAGACCGGTCGGCTGGTACCGCCGGGCTCGGTCCTCCGTCACAGCAGCGGGAGCCCGCCGGCCTCGAGGCTCGCCACGAGCTCGGCCGCCGACGCCTTGATGGCCTCCAGGCCGGTCATCCCCCAGGGCCGCGGCGCGACGTCGGCGACGCACACGGTGCCGAGCACCATGCCCGTGGTGTCGATGAGCGGCGCTCCGAGGTAGGAGTGGATGCCGTACTCGTCGACCACGGGGTTGCCCGCGAACCGCGGATAGTCGCGGACGTCCTCCAGGGCCAGGGCCCTGCGCCGGACCACCACATGGGGACAGAAACCGTGGTCACGGGGCAGGGAGCGGCCGAGATCGGGCCGGGTTCCGTCCTCCTTCACGACGAGTCCTACGGCGGGCGCATGCAGGCCGGCGAAGAACTGGCCGTTCTCGTCGAGGAAGTTGACCATGGCGTAGGGCGAGCCGGTGAGCGCCGCCAGATGGCCCGCGAAGGCGTCGAGGGCGGGCTCGGGGCGCTCTCCCAGGCCCAGCCCGCGCAGTCGCCGGGTCCGGGCGGGGGCCTCCTTGTCCTCGGGGGTGAGCAGCAGACGACCGGCCGGGCGCGGCGGGTCGTAGCTCATGGCCGGGTTCCGTCGCTGTGCGCGTACGTCATATGCGGCTCCGGTGGGAAGGGTTGGGGGTGTCACATGTGGGCGCCGTGGCTCGGCGCCGGGGTGGCAGGGGCGTGGGCGATGAGGTGGCGTACGAGGGTGAGCAGGGTCTGCACGCCGGAGGCGGAGATCCGGGCGTCGCAGCGGACGACCGGGATGTCCGGGTCGAGGTCGATGGCGGCGCGTACCTCCTCGGGGTCGTAGCGGTGGGCCCCGTCGAACTCGTTGACGGCGACGATGAAGCCCAGGCCGCGCTCCTCGAAGAAGTCGACGGCGGCGAAGCATTCCTCCAGGCGCCGGGTGTCGGCGAGGATCACCGCGCCGAGCGCGCCCTCGCACAGCTCGTCCCACATGAACCAGAACCGCTCCTGCCCCGGGGTGCCGAACAGGTACAGCACGTGCTGCGGGTCGAGGGTTATGCGGCCGAAGTCCATGGCCACCGTCGTCTCGACCTTGTTCTCGATCCCGTCGAGGTTGTCGGTGGCGGCACTGACCGTGGTGAGCAGCTCCTCCGTGCTGAGCGGCGCGATCTCGCTGACGGCTCCGACGAAGGTCGTCTTGCCGACCCCGAACCCGCCCGCCACCAGGATCTTGAGCGCGGTGGGGAAGGGATCGGTGCCTTCGCCGTAGTTGTGGTCAGAGCTGTCGTCGTAGTCCATCGAGCACTGCCTCCAGAAGGGCCCGGTCCGTGGTGTTGTGGTGGAACTCGGGGGGCTTTGTGGTGAGGGCGCCGCAGTCGACGAGGTCCGACAGCAGCACCTTGGTGACTGCCGCCGGCAGCTTGAGGTGGGCGGCGACCTCGGCGACCGAGACGGGGGCGCGGCACAGGTCCAGGGCCTGTGCGTGTTCGGGACCGAGGTAGCCGAGCGGGGTGGCTCCGGTGGCCATCACCTGGGAGATGAGGTCGAGCGCGACGCTGGGGCGGGTGCGGCCGTTGCTGACCGTGAACGGGCGCACCAGCCGTCCGGCCGCGTCGTCGAGCCAGGGCCCGTCGCCGGCCGTGGCCACGCTCAAGGCCTCATCGCCGTGGGTTCGACGGCGTGCTGCCGGGGCGCGGTCACCAGGTAGGGGCGGACGCTCTTGACCAGCATCGCCATCTCGTAACCGAGTACCGCGGCATCGGCCTCGCGGCCGGCGAGCACGGCGAGGCAGGTGCCGGAGCCGGCGGTGGTGACGAACAGCAGGGTGGAGTCGAGTTCGACGACGACCTGCCGGACGTCACCGCCGTCGCCGAAGCGGACGCCGGCGCTGCGGCCGAGTGAGTAGAGACCGGAGGCCAGGGCGGCCATGTGGTCGGCGCTGTCGGGGTCGAGGCCGTGCACCGACTTCACAAGCCCGTCGCAGGAGAGGAGCACGGCGCTGCTGGTGTGCGGTACGCGCTGCACGAGGCCGCTCATCAGCCAGTCGAGATCGGATACATGGCCGGTGGGGGCATCGGTCGCCATGGTGGATCGACTCCTTGGGATACGAAGGTCTGCGGGCGTGCCCGAAGGTGCGCCGGGGGTGGTTGCGGTGGGGGTGGTGACGGGCGTGGCAGCGGTGGTCATCCGGCTGGTGCGCTCCCGTCGGGGCGGTCGGGGCCGGGCGCGGGCGCGCTGTTGCGCGAGGCAGGTGCGGGCCGCGGTTCGGTTATATGAGCCGGCTCCATGTGCGGTGGTACGTCCGTATGCGGTCCCTCCATGTGCCGTACGTCTGTGGGGCGTACGTCCATGGAGAGGGGCGTGGTCGTGGTGGTCAGGTCTGTGTGGCGGGGCTCCGGCACCACGGTCGGCGGCCGGTGTGCGGGCCGTGTCGGCTGGGGCTCGGGGTGGGCGGCGGCCGTGGGGGCGGACTCCGTGTTCTGCTGGGCCTCGGCGAGGCCGATACCGCGTTGGAAGGCCGCCATCAGGCCGGGGTCGTGGCCGACGACGGGCTCGGTGTCCTGCCGTGGAGCCGGTCCGCCGCGCAGTTGGGGTGCGATGTGTTCCTGGGCGCGGCGACGGGGCAGTTGGGGCTTGTCCATGGTGCCGCGGACCGCGCCGCCTCGGGGCGTGGGCGGCGTCGCCGTGTGCTCGGCGACGACCGCACGCTCGCCGGGCCTGATGCCGGGCACCGCCTCCGCCGGGTTGGGCCGCTCCTCAGCTCCGCGCACCGGCAGGGGCGTCGGTCGGCTGCCGGTGGCCGGTGCGGTGTCCGGCGGCCGCGAGTGCCCGGTGACGGGTTGCCCGGTGACGGGTTGCCCGGTGGGGGCGGCCGTGTCGGTTCGGGTGTGCGGAGGCTGCAGGTGGGGCGGCGGTACGGGGGCTGCTCGGCGCGCGCTCGTGGCCTCCCGCGGCTGCCGCCCCTCGGCCGCGCCGTCCTGCACGGGGGGTGCGGCGCCGAGGGCGCCCGGCGGGGTGCCCAGCAGGGCCTGCGGCACGACGAGTACGGCCTGTACCCCGCCGTAGATGTTGCTCTGCAGCCGGACGGTGATGCCGTGCCGTCGGGCGAGCTGCGAGACGACGAACAGCCCGATGCGGCCGTCCGCGAGCAGTCGCGCGACGTTGACCTGGTCGGGGTCGGTGAGCAGGGCGTTCATCTTGTTCTGCTCGGCGACCGGCATACCGAGGCCACGGTCCTCGACCTCGACGGCCAGTCCCGAGGTGACGAGGTTGGCGCGCAGCAGCACCTGGGTGTGCGGGGCGGAGAACACGGTGGCGTTCTCGACGAGTTCGGCCAGCAGGTGGATCACGTCGGCGACCGCGTGGCCGCGCAGGGTGCCGTCGACGGGCGGCACGAGTTTCACCCGTGAGTACTGCTCGACCTCGGCGATCGCCGAGCGCAGCACCTCGGTCATGGAGACCGGGTTGCTCCACTGCCGGCGGGAGACGGCGCCGCCGAGCACGGCGAGGTTCTCGGCGTGGCGGCGGATGCGGGTGGCGAGGTGGTCGACGTGGAAGAGGCCCTTGAGCAGGTCGGGGTCCTCGATCTCGTTCTCCAGCTCGTCGAGGATCGCGATCTCGCGGTGCACCAGCGACTGCAGCCGTCGCGCGAGGTTGACGAAGACCTCCAGCTTCTGTTCGCTGCCGGCCTGGCTGGAGAGCTGGGCGGCCTGCACGACGGCGGTGACGGCGCCGTCGTGCGCGCGGGCCAGGTCGGCGGCGAGCAGTTCGAAGTCGTCGGCGTCCTCGGGGGGTCCGCCGCGCGGCTTGCGCTGGGGCGGGACCTCGCCGCGGCGCAACGCCTCGACGAGCGCCCGTAGATCGGCCTCGCGGCGGGCGCTGCTGCGGCGCAGGGCACCGACGCGTTCGTGCACGGACCGGGCGGTCCGGCCGGCGGCGACGGCGGCGATCACGATGCCGGCGAGCGTCACACAGACCGCTCCGGCGAGTACGCCCCACAGGGTGAGGCTGCTGCGGGCGCCGGTGGAGCGGACGGTGAACAGGACGGCGGCGCAGGCGCTGAGGGCAACCGCGACGGGAGGCAGTACGGCCAGGCGCAGCAGTTGGGGCCGTATGTGGGCCTCGGGCAGCGAGGGGACGGTACGGGCGACCGGCCGTCCGTGCCGTCCGCCCTCGCGGCGGTCTGCGCGTGCGGCCGGTGCGCGGAGGTGTGACATCGGTGTCCTCGTACTGGTCCGTCGGTCGGGGCCTTGAGTGGGCCCGGTCTGCGTGACTCGGGCATGCGGCATCGCGGCGCCGGTCGAGAGAGCCGACGAAACCGGCCCTGCGTCGCCCGACGGACACTCACAGTAGTCGCCAACACATCATGTGCGGTGGGCAGTTGACAAAGTCCTACGGCAAGCGTCCCACTCTGGTATGAGGCCTCGTACGACAGACCGATAAGCCCGCCGGACGCTCCGTATCGAATGGCACATCGAACGATCGGACCTGGTCAGAAGCGGTCACGAAGAGGCGGAGGGGTCGGGGAGTTCAGAGCTCCCCGACCCCCTCCGTCTGTCGGTTTCCTCGCTCGCCGGGGACGGCCGCGAGGCTTGCCGAGCGCCTGTGCCGTCCCCGCCCGGCCCCGTGGAACATCACCGGTCGTCACCGTGCTGGTCAGCGGCTGCTGCCGCCGGTCAGCAGGTGAGCCGCGACGGGACCTCGACCGTCGCCCCTGGCCCGCCGGGCCGAGGTCACCCCGGCCGGGCGATGCCGTCACCGCTCCCGTCGGACGGCGCCACGCGTGCGGCAGAGGCGCGGACACCGCTCGCCACCACGGGTCGACCGGAAGCTCCTCGGCCGGCTCGAAGGGCTCACCGGGACGGGGGGACGCCGCCGCCCGCCCCGCCTGCTCGGCGGCGTCCATCACCCACTCGCCGGGCTCGGTCCAGGCATGCGGGGCGAGGTTGAAGGTCCCCCAGTGGATCGGCAGCAGCACACCGCCCGGCTCCCCGCCCTGAAGGTCGAGGTGGGCGCGCATGCCCTCGTCCGGAGTCATGTGGATGTCGGGCAACATGACGCTCTATCAGGTGTCAGAACTTCGGCCACATGCCGAGCCAGCACATCCAGGCGGCAGCACAAAGCGACGGTGCCGCCCCGAGAGCGACCGGTTCGTCGGCACCCTGCTCTCCTTCGCCACTCTCGCCGTCGGTTTCGTCATGCGCCCGCTCGGAGGGGCCATCGGCGGCTACTTCGCCGACAAGGTCGGTCGCAAACCCGTCCTCGTCACGGCGATGCTTGTCATGGGTGCCGCCACCTTTCTCATCGGCGCGCTGCCGACCTACGAACAGGTCGGTGTGCTCGCACCGATCCTGCTCGTGGTCCTCCGCATGCTTCAGGGCCTTGCGTTCGGTGCCGAATGGGGCGGTGCGATCACCATGGCCTACGAGCACGCGCCGTGGCACCGCCGCGGCATGTTCGCCGCGATCCCCCAGTCCGGCAACCCTCTGGGCATTGCGCTGGCCAGCGGCGTGTTCGCGTGGAGTGACCCCCTCGACGGCAACTGGCAGTGGAGGACCCCCTTCCTGCTCAGCGCCGTCCTTGTGATGGTCGCGCTGATCGTACGTTCCCGACTCTCGGAATCCCCCGAGTTCCAGGAGGCCCAGGCCAACGGCAAGACCGAGAAGAACCCCCTCCTCGAGACCCTGGCCGGCGATTGGCGCGGCATCCTGCGTGTCATCGCCTTGCGCGTCGTGGAATCCTTCGCCTACTACTCCACCGCGACCTACCTGCTCAACTACATCACCGAACGCCACCCCGACCTCCGGCCCGTCGCCCTCAGCGCAATCACCGCCGCCAGCGTCCTCGCCATTGCGGTCACCTTCCTCGCCGGCGCACTTACCGACCGCATCGGACGCCGTCCCATCTACATAACGGCCTGTACGGCGGCGATCCTCTTCGCCTTTCCGATGTATCTGCTCACCAACTCCGCCCGACCCGCCCTGGTGGTGACGGTGTTCATCATCGGCATCGGCCTCATCCACGCATCACTTACAGGAACCCAGGGCTCTCTGCTCACCGAACAGTTCCGCACCGCAACGCGTACCTCGGGCGCCTCGCTCGGCTACCAAGTCGCCGCGGCCATCGGCGGCTTCGCGCCGCTGCTTGCCGCCGCCCTGGTAGGCGCCTTCGGATGGCCGGGCGCGGCGCTGCTCTATCTCGGCGCGGCCTTGATCGGCCTCATCGGCATCCTCGCGACCAAGGAGACCTGGGGCCGCCATGAGCGGGAGCGCGTGCTCCGCCTCGTTGCAGAAGGAGGCCGTGCTCAGACCGCGGCAGGCACGCCGGCGAATGCCGTCCTGCCGCACTCGCCCGGCTCTCGGTGAACTCACTTCTCCTCGTAGTGCATCGTGGTGTGTTCGCTGTGCCGCATCGCCACTCGCCGGCGGCCTCGCCCACGCCGCCCTCGTCCTCAACGGGATCTGGAAGTAAGGGCTTGCAGATCACTGCAAGGTCGAGACGACACGTTGATGATCTGCAAGCCCTTGGAGAGGCTCGAAGGAGACGGCTCCCCGCCTTGCCGTCTCGGAGGATCTCAGTCGAGACAGAACTCGTTGCCCTCGATGTCCTGCATCACGATGCACGACTCGTTGTCGTCATCGGCAGGCAGTAGTCGCACGCGTACCGCGCCGAGCGCGACCAGTCGTGCGCATTCGGCCTCAAGCGTGGCCAGGCGCTCTTCACCCACGAGTCCGGTGCCGACCCGCACGTCGAGATGCAGCCGATTCTTGACGACCTTGCCTTCGGGAACGCGCTGGAAGAACAGTCGCGGGCCCACACCTGAGGGATCACTGCATGCGAACCATGAGCCCTGGTCCTCGGGCGGCAGCGAGCGATTGAAATCGTCCCAAGTGGCAAACCCCTCGGGTGGCGGCGGTACGACGTACCCCAACACCTCGCACCAAAAACGAGCGACGCGCTCAGGTTCTGCGCAGTCGAAGGTGACCTGGAACTGCTTGATCAATGCCATCGGCCCACCGTAGCAGGGGGATTCTGTTGCTCAATTCCCGGTCGGAATCCGCATGTTGACGAGCGGATGGCCCTTGCGAGCCGCTGCTGTGTCGTGCGGTTGCAGGGGGTGCTCCCGCTCGGACTCCGACATGGTTGCGAGGACTTCCGTCACGCGCTTCAGCCCATCCGCGGTCAGCCCTCACCCACAAGGTCGAGGTCGTCACGAGACGCCTCCGGGGTGATCTCCGGAACGGGCCACTTGCGGTTCAGCGGCAGGGACACATCCCGCCACCAGGGGCGCGTGGGGAGGATTCCAGCGGGCTCGAAGGGCTCGCCCGGAACAGGGACGGCGACCGCCTGTCCGACCGCGCCGGCGGCGTCCATCGTCCACTCGCCGGGCTCGGCCCAGGCATGCGGGGCGAGGTTGAAGGTCCCCCAGTGGATCGGCAGCAGCACACCGCCCGGCTCCCCGCCCTGAAGGTCGAGGTGGGCGCGCATGCCCTCGTCCGGAGTCATGTGGATGTCGGGCCAGAACTCGCTGTACGCGCCGAGCTGGATCATCGTCGCGTCGAACGGGCCGTAGTCGGCGCCGATGTCCTGGAAGCCCTCGAAGTACCCGGTGTCACCGCTGTGGAATATCCGGTGCTCGTCCCCCGCCACGACCCAGGAGGCCCACAGCGTGTGCTGGGTGTTGCGCAGGCCACGGCCGCAGAAGTGACGGGCGGGGGTGGCGGTCAGGGTGAGCCCGCCGACCCGCGTCGTCTCGTGCCACTCCAGTTCGCGCAGCCGCTCGGCGGACACGCCCCAGTGTTCGAGGTGTGCGCCGACGCCGAGCGGGACGGCGAACAGGGTGTCCGTGCCGGCCAGCGCCTTGATCGTGGGCATGTCCAGGTGGTCGTAGTGGTCGTGCGAGATGACCACGACGTCGACCGGGCCGAGCGCCGCCAGCGGGACCGGCACCGGGTGCAGGCGCTTGGGGCCGGCGAAGGGGAACGGTGAGCAGCGCTCACCCCAGACCGGGTCGAAGAGCACCCGCTGTCCGTCGATCTCCGCGAGGACGCTGGAGTGGCCCATCCAGGTCAGCCGCAGCCCGGTGACCGGCGGCTTGGCGAGGTCGGCGAGCGTGGTGGCATGCACCGGCACCGCACCCTTCGGGGAGCGGCGCCTGCGATCTTCCTTGTCGAAGTACTTCTTCGCGAAGTCCAGTGGCGACCCCGACGGCCGGGTCCGGGAGGGGCCGCCGGGGTTCTGGAAGACCCCGTCCTTGAAGTAGGGAGATCTGCGGATGCGCGCCATGCGCTCACCGCTCGGATCCGCGCCGAAGGCCTCGGGCTGCAGCGCGCGGAGCCCGGAGCTCAGGGAACGGGAACCGGCCACGGTACCTCCAGGTGGAGTCGGTAAGGCCTCCCATTATGGTCCGCCCCTCCGACACTCCTGCACCGACCAGGCGCCATACTGAACCGGGAGTCAGTAATCACTGGCCGATCCGCCCCGAGGAGTCTCCATATGACCGCCCCCCTGCTGTCGCTCACCTGGACCGACCACGTCACCGGCCGCCAGGGCTTCCTGGTCGTCGACCGGCTGGTGCGCGGCGTCGCCAGCGGTGGGCTGCGGATGCGCGCGGGCTGCACGTCGGACGAGGTCACCGGGCTCGCGCGCGGCATGACCACGAAGGAGGCGCTGCACTACAACCCCGAGGGCCGCTACGTCCCGCTCGGCGGCGCCAAGGGCGGTATCGACTGCGACCCGCGGGACCCGGAGGCGTACGGAATCCTGGTGCGGTACCTGCGGGCCATGCGGCCGTACGTCGAGAGCTGCTGGACCACGGGCGAGGACCTCGGCCTCACCCAGGACCTCGTGGACCGGGCCGCCACCGATGCAGGGCTCGTCTCGTCGATCCAGGCCGTGTATCCGCTGCTCGACGACGAGGCCACCGCCAGGCAGAGGCTCGCCGACGCGTTCGCGGTCGAGGTGGACGGCATCGGGCTCGACGAGCTGGTCGGCGGCTGTGGGGTCGCCGAGTCGCTGCTCACGGCCCTCGACCGGGCCGGAGTGCCGTATGCCGGGACGCGGGTCGCCGTCCAAGGGCTGGGCACCATGGGTGGGGCCACCGCACGGTTCCTCGCGCGCGCGGGTCTGACGATCGTGGCGGTCGCCGACATCAAGGGCACCATCGCCAACCCCGACGGGCTCGACGTCGAGGCGCTGCTCGCCGCGCGGGACGCGTACGGCGTGGTGGACCGCGGCGTACTGCGGCCCGGGGACCGTGAACTGGCCGGTGACGCCTGGCTGTCCGCCGACGCGGAGGTGCTGGTGCCGGCGGCGGTCTCCTACGCGATCGACACCACGAACCAGGACCGGATCACCGCCCGCTGGATCGTCGAGGCGGCCAACATGCCCGTACTGCCGGAGGCGGAGGAGCTGCTGACCGCGCGCGGAGTCACGGTCCTGCCGGACGTGGTGGTCAACTCCGGGACGAACGCCTGGTGGTGGTGGACCCTCTTCGGCGACATCGGCGCCGACGCGGACGAGGCGTTCACGTACACGCGCCGCTCGATGCGCGCTCTCGTCGAGCTCGTCCTGTCCCGCGCGCAGACCGACGGCACGACACCACGGACCGCCGCGCACGCCGTCGCGGCGGCCCGGCTCCCGGTGCTCGCGGAACGCTACGGCTGGTACCGGTGACGGCCGCACGCGCGCGTGCGCACCGATGGTGCGACAGGGCCTAGGGTGAACGCGTGGCGAGAGTGCGGTTGAGCGTGCAGGAACGGCGCGAGGAGTTGTTGCGCGCCGCCGTGGAGCAGATCGAGGCGCGGGGTGTCGCGGCGGTCCGGATCGCCGACGTGGCCTCCACGCTCGGCGTGAGCAACGCGCTGGTGCTCTATCACTTCTCGACGAAGGAAAAGCTCGTCGCCGCCGCGTTCGCATACGCCGCCGAGGACGACCTGGCCCAGCTGAGCAAGCTGCTCGGCCGGCGCACGACGGCGCTGCGCCGGCTCCGGTCGGCCGTGCGCTGGTACGCCCCGACCGGCCAGGCCAAGGGCTGGCGGCTGTGGATAGAGGGCTGGGCTGCCGCCCTGCGCGAGCCGGCCCTGCAGGAGGTCACCCGGGACCTCGACAAGCGCTGGAAGGCGGCGATCGCCGAGGTCATCGCCGAGGGCGTGGCCGCCGGCGAGTTCCGCTGCCCGGACCCCATGGGCGCGGCGCTGCGGCTGACGGCCCTGCTCGACGGCCTCGCCGTCCAGCTGACGTCGTACCCGGGCGCACTGTCCCGCGCCCGGGCCCAGGAGTGGGCCGACGAGGCGCTCGCCCGCGAGCTCGGACTGGCCGAGGTGCCGTCGGCGGGGCACGCGTGAGCCGTCCGCGAGGACAGGTTGCGGTTCAAGGCGTACGCCCGTCAGCGCCGGAGGCGGGCCGATCCGACGCAGGCGATCGGAACGACCCGCTCCCCCGGCGTCCGCCACGGATGTGCCTCAAGCCACCGACGCGATCCGCATCCTGATGTCGTCCGGCGACAGCGTCCCCTTCGCCGTCACGTGGTCGCCCGACGACTCGCCGCGCAGCCGGCGGCCGATCCACGGCACCAGGTACTCGCGCGCCCATTGGACGTCGTCCCGCCGGACGTCGAGCGTGCCGCGCGGCGGAACCGGCGGCCAGGGCTGCTCCGGATCGGCGGGGACGGGGAGGCCGAGGACCTGACCGGCCCGCAGCGCCACGCGGGTGTGCCCCTCGGGCGAGAGGTGCAGCCGGTCGTCGTCCCAGGCCCTGCGGTCCTGAACGGACTTGAGGGACCACAGGTCGAGCACCGGACAGCCGTACCGGTCGGCGATGGCCCGCACATGCCCGTTGTAGGTGGCGATCTTGCCGCGCAGGTGCTTCAGCAGGGGTACGCCCCGGGTGTCGAAGCCGGTCGTCACCATCACCGTGCCCGCGACGGCCGTCAGCGCGGCGATCGCCCGCTCGAAGCGCTCGGCGACGTCGTCCGGGTCGGTGCCGGGCCGGAGGATGTCGTTGCCGCCGGCGCAGAACGAGACCAGGTCCGGCGCGCGTTCGACGGCCCGCGGAAGCTGGTCCGCCACGATCTGGTCGAGCAGTTTTCCGCGTACGGCGAGGTTCGTGTACTGGAAGTCGCCCTCGGCTCGGCGGTCCGCGAGCAGTACGGCGAAGCGGTCGGCCCAGCCGACGAACGCCCCGTCGGGGCCGGGGTCGCCTACGCCCTCGGTGAAGCTGTCCCCCACCGCCACGTACGACCCGATCACTGATCTGCTGTCATTCTTCGAATCGTCTGCCACGTCGGGACATGATTCCGCGTCGAATGTGACCTACGCGACCGTAGGAAGAGGTTGACGGGCGGTGAGATAAGCCACTGCCAAAAGGTTGGTCAACTGTGGAATAACCGCTCCGTCCGCGCACACCGAAGGCCGGACCCGGGGATCGGGGTCCGGCCTTCGGTGGCGTGAGAGCGCGTGCGTCAGCCGACGGAGACGCCGTGCGAGCGGAGGTACGCGACCGGGTCCACGTCCGAGCCGTAGTTCGGCGTGGTGCGGATCTCGAAGTGCAGGTGCGGACCGGTCGAGTTGCCGGTCGAGCCCGAGAAGCCGACCTGCTGGCCCGCGGTCACGGTCTGGCCGGCGGAGACGGACAGCGAGGACAGGTGGGCGTACTGGGCGTAGTAGCCGTCGGCCAGCTTGAGGACGACCTGGTTGCCGTACGCACCGGCCCAGCCCGCGGAGACGACCGTGCCTGCGCCGACGGCCTTGAGCGGGGTGCCCGTCGGCGTGGCGAAGTCGACGCCGGTGTGGTAGCCGCTGGACCACATGCTGCCCGCCACCTTGTAGGCGGTGCCGACGGCGACGCCCTCAACGGGGGAGGAGTAACCGCTGGAGGTGCCGGCGGAGGTCTGGGTGGCCGTCGACGTGTTCGACGCGGAGGACTCGGCGGACGACGACTGATCGGACGGCTTCGCCGAGGACTCCGTCGAGTTCGACGACTTCGAGGCCTCGGACGCCTCCGACGACTCCGACGAGGAAGGGGACGAAGCGGACGACGGCTCGTCCGTGCCCGCCGCGGCCTTCTTGCCGATCGTGAGCTTCAGGCCGGGGTGGATCAGCGACGGGTTGTCGCCGACGACCTCACGGTTGTCCTGGTAGAGCTTCTGCCAGCCACCGCTGACGTTCTGCCCCTCGGCGATCTTCGCAAGATAGTCGCCGATCTTCACCGAATAGGTCCTCACACCGGCGTTCTTGGCGGCGGACTTCTTTTCGGCGGCCTTCTTCTGGGCGGTGGCCTTCTCTGCGGCGACCGACTGAACGGCGTTTTCCGGAGCGGACTGCGCAGTGGCGGCATGGGCGCCGGCGGCCCCCATCAGCGGGAGGGCGAGTGCGGCGCCACCGGTTCCGGCAATGGCGATGGAACGGGTGAAACGCTGGGTCTTCGGACGGCGGTGCTTACCCTTCGCGGGCATGGCGAATTCCTCTCCGGCGCCTGCGAGGTGAGCTGTCGGGTGCGGACTGGAGATGCCCGGCCGCGCCGAAGCGCGGCTGTACCCCTAGCCGTTCCGGAGACCGGAACAGGCATTTGTACCTGTGGGTCCCCCGCTCCTGCCGTACACGGGTGGGTTTGCGCGGGCACCGGGCGGCGGCAGGATTAGGCGTCCGCCCGGATCGGTGTGGAACGTAAGCGACCAAGACGCAATGGGACAAGCAAGAGGTTCCGCACGAACACCCACTTCTTGATCAGTTCACCGAATTCACCGTCACCCTCCGTGGATTCCGAAACCGTCATGTTCCGCAAATGCCCTTGAAAAGCGCTTGGATTACGTGGACATGACGGGCGACGCACGGTCACGGATATGACGCTGCTCACGTGACGTCGCTCCAGGTTCCTTTATTCCCGAGCGACTTGGAATGAAGAGGTTAATTCGGACAGAAGAGTCAGATGCGGCGCAGTCGGAGAACCGTCGCATCGAGGTCACCCCGCAGCCCGGTGCGCAGTCCGTGGTGCAGCAGTACGGCACCCCGGTGCACTTCGCCCGTTTCGCGGCATTCGTACGATGCGGTGGGGTCGAGGCCACGCAGCCGCAGCGCCGGGACGGGCTCCCCGTAGCTCTGCGCCTGAAGCCAGGCGAGCACGACGGCCTCGTCGCCGCGTACGTACTGGACGGCGCTCAGCCCGCCCCGTGGCGGCCGCAGCCGGTGGAGGTCCCCGCGCTGCACGAGTGGCCGGATCTCCTTGTAGAGCGCCACCCAGTCCCGGGCCTCCGCGAGCTCCTCGTCGGTCCACCGGGTGAGGTCACCCCCGACGCCGAGCACCCCGGCCATGGCGCTGACGAAGCGGAAGCGCAACGAGCTGACCCGGCCGTTGAGCTGGGCGTTGGGGCTGTCGGTGACCCAGGCGGCCATCACGCGCGCGGGATGAATCTGACTGAAGCCGTCCTGGATGGCGAGCCGGTCGAGCGGATCGGTGTTGTCGGAGGTCCACACCTGGTCGGTACGGCTCATCACACCGAGGTCGATGCGACCGCCGCCGCCCGAGCAGGACTCGAAGGCGACACCGGGGTGGGCCGCCCGCAGCCGGTCCACCAGGGCGTACACGGCGCGCACATGGTCGACCCACAGCCGCTGCGGATACGGCTCGCCGGGCCAGCCGGCATCGGTGAAGCAACGGTTGAAGTCCCACTTGACGTAGTCGATCGGGGCGCTGGACAGGAGCCCGTGCAGCTGCTCCCAGAGGTAGTCCTGCACATCCTCCCGCGCGAGGTTCAGTACGAGCTGATTACGAAGTTCTGTCCGCTTTCGCCCCGGTTGGAACTGCACCCAGTCCGGATGGGCGCGGTACAGCTCGCTGTCCGGGTTGACCATCTCGGGCTCGACCCAGATCCCGAACTGCATCCCGAGGGCGTGCACGTCGTCGGCGAGCGGCTTGAGCCCGGCCGGGAAGCGGTCGGGGTTGGGTGTCCAGTCGCCGAGCCCGGCGCGGTCGCTGGTGCGCGCCCCGAACCAGCCGTCGTCGACCACGAACAGCTCGACGCCGATCGCCGCGGCCCGCCGGGCGAGCGCCCGCTGCTGCTCCTCGCTGATGTCGAACTCGGTGGCCTCCCAGGAGTTGAAAAGCACCGGCCGGTCCCGCTCGGCGTCCGGAATGACGTACGCCCGCTGATAGGCGTGCCAGGCGCGACTGGCACCGCCGAAGCCGCCGTCGCTGAAGAGGCCGGCGAAGACAGGGGTGGTGAAGGACTCCCCCGCCGCCAGCCGCAGCAGGCCGGAGTCGTCGTAACCGGCTCCGCCGGTGATCTGCACGCGCGCGTCCGGCAGTTGCGCGACGGCGATCCGCCACGAGCCCGACCAGGCGAGGGCGCAGCCGTAGACCTCGCCGCGCTCCTCGGTCGCGTCGGTGTCCAGCGCCACCCACGGCAGATGCTGGTGTCCGGTGTGTCCGCGGCGGCTGCCGATGACCTTCTCACCGTAGGTGAGGGGGGAGCGCACGAGCCGGGACTCCGCGGCCCAGCGGCCGTGCAGCTGGGACAGCCGCCATGCGTCGCGGTCCGGCAGGGTCCAGGTCGCGGAGTCGGCACGCAGCAGCTCGGCCTCGGGCCCGTCGTTGTGCAGGGTCACCCAGCGCTCCACGACGTCGTCACGCATCCGGTAGTGCAGGGTGATCGCCAGCCCGGCGTCGCGGAAGCGCAGCCGCAGCTCCTGGTCCGCGGTCTCGTGGGCCTCGAAACGCCACTCGGTGCCGCGCCGCTCGTCGGTGCGCACGGACAGGGCGGGCCGCACGAAGCGAGGGCCGCCCTCGACGGGATACTCCTCGCGCCCGTCGAGCGGCGACTCGAAGGGCCAGTAGTCCGGCAGTGGGCGCACGGCGAGGGCCTCGGCGTCGGCGAGCGCGATCCGCGGGCCCCAGTGCAGATGCAGCAGCTCGTCGTCGTCGGTGAGGTGGACGGCATAGCTGCTCGTGGGCCCCGACAGCAGCCACGTACGCCCGTTCTCGGCGATCTCCAACATCAGGCCCTCACAGATTCCGACAGCTCCACTCAAGCACCAACATCATCAAGGGCCGCGGGCGTCCGGGGCAACGCCTGTGGACAACTCGTCCAATGGGCGGTGACCTCCTGTGGACAACTCATTGCCCCAGGAATCCATGTCGTATCGTCGACTGCGTGCCCGTCGACGAGCCGCGCCGGCGGGGCCGATGGGAGGGAGCCCCCGTGACGCAGCAGGTGCCGTCGACCGAGCCCGAACTGGCCGGAGTGCGCAACTTCCGTGACGTCGGCGGCCTGCCGACGGTGGACGGCCGACGGGTGCGGTACGGGGTGTTGTTCCGCAGCGGTCACCTCGCGCACGCCACCGACGAGGACGCCGAGTTCCTCGGCTCCCTCGGACTGCACACGATCTTCGACTTCCGCAACGCGGCGGACCAGAAGCTCGAGGGCCCCGACGTCGAGCTGCCGGGCGTGCGCAATGTGAACCTGCCGCTGACGGACCCCGCGGACGGCGCCGAGTTCTGGAAGATGGTCCGGGACGGCGACCTGGACCAGCTGCGCACGATCCTCGCGGACGGCAAGGCGGCGAACCGGATGATCACCTCGTACCGCACGATCATCAAGGAGCGCACGACCGAGCACTCCCAGGTGCTGCACGCGCTCGCCGAGGACAGCGTCCCGACCCTGATGCACTGCGCGGCGGGCAAGGACCGCGCCGGCCTGTCCATCGCCGTCACGCTGCTCGCCCTCGGCGTGGAGCGCGAGGCCATCCTCGCCGACTACCTGGAGTCGAACGCCAAGCACCGCCGCTACAAGGTGCACCGCAGCAGCACCTCCGCCTCGGCCTACTCCCCCGAGGTCATGGAGCTTCTCAGCCCTCTCTTCGACGCGCGCGCCGAGTATCTGACGGCGGCCATCGAGACCATCGACGGGACGTGGGGCGGCGTCGACACCTACCTGGAACAGGGACTGGGGATCGCCCCGGAGACCCGGGACCGGCTGCGCGCGCGACTGCTCGACTGAGCCGGAGCCGAGTGCGGCCCTACTTCGCCCCCACCTCGAAGAGCAGGTAGAGGAAGCCGGCGAAGACATGTCCCGCCGCGATGTAGATCAACAGCCGGACCCAGATGGCCCGCGGGAACTTCTGCTCGATGTTGCTCATGGCGTTTCTCCCGTGATGGGGCCGAGGCACAGCGCGGCCGTGGGGCTCTGTAGCAGGGTGTGGACGAACAGGAGCTCGACGCCGTCGGGGTCCTGGGCGGCGATGCGGTGCGGGGTCAGCGAGTCGAAGTGGGCGCTGTCCCCCGGTTCGAGCAGGTGCACGGTGTCCCCGAGGCGCAGCCGCAGGCGGCCCTGGAGGACGTACAGCCACTCCTCACCGGGGTGCACGCGCACGATGTCGCCCTGGGAGCCGTACGGCACGTGGACGCGCAGCGCCTGCATGCCGCGGCCGGGCGCGCCGGCCTGCCAGTACGTCCAGCCGCCCGCTCCGGTCGGCTCCATGTCGGCCGCGCGCACGACGGCGTCCTGGTCGGCGACCGTCTCGCCGAGCAGCTCCGAGACGGTCGTACCGTAGATACGGGCGAGCGCGAGCAGCATCGGCAGCGAGGGCTGACGCTGCCCGGTCTCCAGCCGGGAGAGATGGGCGGGCGAGAGTCCGGCGGCGCGGGCGGCGGCCTCCAGGGTGCGGCCGGCCCGTCGGCGCAGGGCACGGAGCTGGGGAGCGACCACCGGCAGACCGTCGGCCGGCTCGGCCCCGGGCTCGGAGGCGGAGGAGTTCATGCCTCCATTCAGCCGGAGACTTTGCCCATCGGGCAAATTTGTTGCCTTTCAGGCAAAAACGCTATCGGTGGGCGACCGCCTGCTTCACCAGCGTCTTCCCGAAGTCCCACACCAGCCCGCCGCCGTTGTGTGCGTCGTCCATCACGGCCGTGAACGCGTCGACGAACCGGTCCACCTCCCGCTCGCCGATGATCAGCGGCGGGATCAGCTTGATGACCTCCAGATGGTCGCCGGAGACCTGGGTGAGAATCCGGTGTCGCTGCAGCAGCGGCACGACCACCATCTGCGCGAACAGCCCTTTACGGGCGGCCTGCAGCATGGCCCAGCGGCTGCGCAGCTTCAGCGACCGGGGCCGGCCGAACTCGATGCCGATCATCAGTCCCCGGCCGCGGACGTCCGCGAGCATCTCGTACGTGTCGGTCAGCGCCGCCAGCCGGGATCTGAGCAGCTCGCCGGTGGTGCGCACGCCCGCGACGATCTGTTGGTTCTCCATCACCGACAGCACCGCCAGGCCCGCCGCCATGGCCTGGGCGTTGGATCCGAAGCTGGCCGAGTGGACCAGCACCCGGTCCATCGCCGAGTAGACCTTCTTGAAGATCCAGTCCTTGCCCAGGGTGGCGCCCACCGGCACATAGCCGCCCGAGAGGGCCTTCGCCACGCACACCAGGTCCGGCTCGACGCCCTCCTCGTGCTGGTAGGCGTAGAAGTCGCCGGTCCGGCCCAGCCCGGTCTGCACCTCGTCCGCGATGAGCAGCGCCTTGTGCCGGTGGAGCAGCTCCTGGGCGGCGCGCAGATAGCCGGGCGGGGCCTCGTGCACGCCCTTGCCCTGGATGGGCTCGACGATCAGGGCGGCGACGTCACCCCGTTTCAGTTCCCGGGCCAGAGCGTCGAGGTCGCCGAGCGGCACGGCCGTGTCGGGCAGCAGCGGGGCGAAGCCGTCGCGGAAGCCCGACTCGCCGTTCACGGACAGCGAGCCGGTGGTCAGTCCGTGGAAGGCGTGCGTGCAGTACAGGATCCGCGGCCGGCCGGTGACGTACCGGGCGAACTTCAGCGCCGTCTCGACGGCCTCGGTGCCGCTGTTGCCGAAGAACACCCGGTTCAGATGCGGGCTGTGCGCCAGCAGCCGCTCGGCCAGCAGGCCGGGCAGCGGCTGGCAGTCGAAGCGGGTGAGGTCGGCGAGCTGGGCGTCGAGGACGTCGTGCAGCGCCTTGCGGACCACGGGGTGGTGGCGGCCCAGGCCCATCACCCCGAAGCCGGCGAGCATGTCCAGGTAGTCGTTGCCGTCCGCGTCCCAGAAGTAGGCGCCCTCGGCCCGCTCGTAGACCTTGTCGAAGCCGATCGTGTGCAGCATGCGCGGGAGCTGGTGGTTGAGGTACCGGGCGTGCAGCTCGTAGCGCTCGGCTCCGCGCCGGGCCAGCAGCGCACCGAGGTCGAACTCCTTCTCGGGCCCCGGCTCCGGCGGCTGGGACGCGGATTCCGCGGTTGTCATGGCTGAGTCTCCTTGGACAGCTCTTCCGTCACAGCCGTCTCCCCGGACAGCTCCGCGTGGAGGTCGGTCGCCTTGGACAGCTCCTCCTTGACGGCCAGGCTCGCGCTGATCCGCCCGGCGATCTCGACCGGCGTGAGGCCGATGTCGGCCAGCACCTCACCGCGCTTGGCGTGCGCGAGGAACTGCTCCGGGATGCCGAACCGCCGTACGGGAACGTCCACTTCGGCGTCGCTCAGCGCGAGCGCCACCGCCGCGCCGACCCCGGAGGCGCGGCTGTTGTCCTCGACGACCGCGACCAGCCGGTGCGTGGCGGCGAGGCCGGGCAGCGCCGGGTCGACGGGCTTGACCCAGCGGGGGTCGACGACGGTGCAGCCGATGCCGCGTGCTTCGAGCAGCTCGGCGGCCTGCAGGCAGACCGGCGCCATCACGCCGACGGCGACCAGCAGGACATCCGAAGGATCCGAAGAGTGCAGTACGTCGATGCCGCCCAGCCGGTCGACGGCCGGGACGCACGGCCCCACCGACTCCTTGGGGAAGCGCACGAGCGTCGGCGCGTCGTCGACGGCGACCGCCTCGCGCAGCTGGGCCCGCAGCTGGTCGGCGTCGCGTGGCGCGGCGATCCGCAGCCCGGGCACGACCTGGAGGATCGACATGTCCCACATGCCGTTGTGGGAGGCCCCGTCGGCACCGGTCACGCCGGCTCGGTCCAGGACGAAGGTCACCCCGCAGCGGTGCAGCGCCACGTCCATCAGGAGCTGGTCGAAGGCGCGGTTGAGGAAGGTGGCGTAGACGGCGACGACGGGGTGCAGTCCGCCGGCCGCGAGGCCGGCCGCGGAAACCACCGCGTGCTGTTCGGCGATGCCGACGTCCCACACCCGGTCCGGGAACCGCTGGGCGAACTCGGCGAGGCCCACCGGGTGCAGCATGGCCGCCGTGATCGCCACGACGTCCTCCCGCTCCTCGCCGATCCTGACGATCTCGTCGCCGAACACCGAGGTCCAGGAGGGCCCGTTGGACGGAGCCAGCGGCTCGCAGGTGAGCGGGTCCATCACGCCGACGGTGTGGAAGTGGTCCTCCTCGTGCGCGAGGGCGGGTTCATAGCCGCGGCCCTTCACGGTGAGGCAGTGCACCAGCACCGGCCCGTGGAAACGTTTGGCGCGCCGCAGCGCCGACTCGACGGCCTTGATGTCGTGTCCGTCGATGGGACCGACGTACTTCAGGCCGAGGTCCTCGAACATCCCCTGCGGCGCGAAGGCGTCCTTGAAGCCCTTCTTCGCGCCGTGCAGCGCCTCGTAGACCGTTCCTCCCACGACCGGGGTGCGCAGGAGTACGTCCTTGCCCCAGGCGAGGACCTTCTCGTACGAGTCGGTGGTGCGCAGCGTCGCGAGATGGTTGGCCAGCCCCCCGATGGTCGGCGCGTACGAGCGCTCGTTGTCGTTGACGACGATGATCAGCGGCCGGTCCTTGGCGGCCGCGATGTTGTTCAGCGCCTCCCAGGCCATGCCGCCGGTGAGCGCGCCGTCGCCGATCACCGCGACGACATGCCCTTTCTCACCCTGCACCTGGCGGGCCTTGGCGAGGCCGTCGGCCCAGCCGAGCGCGGTGGAGGCATGGCTGTTCTCGATGATGTCGTGCTCGGACTCCTCGCGCGACGGATAGCCGGACAGCCCGCCCTTGCCGCGCAGCTTGGAGAAGTCCTGACGTCCTGTCAGCAGCTTGTGTACGTAGCTCTGGTGTCCGGTGTCCCACAGGATGCGGTCGACCGGTGACTCGAAGACCCGGTGGAGCGCGACGGAGAGTTCCACCACCCCCAGGTTGGGCCCGAGGTGGCCGCCGGTCCTGGCCACCGCCTGCACCAGGAACTCCCTGATTTCGTCGGACAGTTCGCGTAGTTGCGCCTCGGACAGCGCCTTCAGGTCGCGTGGTCCCCGGATGTTCTCCAGAATCGTCACGCTCGGCCCCCTCTCGGTCCGTGCCTTCCCTCAACTCACCGTCACTGCCGGTTTCCCCGTGCCGGTGGGGGCGCCCGCTGCGGCCCCGTCCGTCTCCATCTGCTCGGCCAGCTTCATGGCCTCTTCGATCAGCGTCTCGACGATCTTGGACTCGGGGACGGTCTTGATGACCTCGCCCTTGACGAAGATCTGCCCCTTGCCGTTGCCGGAGGCGACGCCGAGGTCCGCCTCGCGGGCCTCGCCGGGACCGTTCACCACACACCCCATGACCGCGACGCGCAGCGGGACCTCCATGCCCTCAAGGCCGGCGGTGACCTC
>NZ_JBHWJT010000039.1:0-58301 GCF_042731325.1 Streptomyces sp. NPDC059866
TGCGGAAACACCATGTCCAGCAAGTCGTCACACACTGCGGACCATGCCACCGAAGTGACATTCGGTCACCCCATCACGAAAATCTTGACTGAGCCGGTGTTGAAGCCCTCCCGCATCTCCACCCAGCTGCCGATCGCCGCCGGCGGCAACCCCATCTGCTCGAGGGCCTGCTGCCACTGGTCGCGTGCGATGACCTGCGCCACGACCGGGTGGCCCAGCGCGGCGGAGAAGGCGGCGGCGACCTCGGAGGGCGTGTAGTCGGCGGCAGCGGCGAGCTCGACGGTGCGGCTGTCGGTGCGCTGCAACTCCCGTACGACGGTGTCGGCGATGTCCCCGACGGCGACGTGCGGGATCGGCCGGTCCAGCGGTGCGAAGAAGCTGGGCAGCGCACCGCCACGCATGGCCGGCACGCTGGGCAGCCAGTTGGTCATGAAGTTCCCGGCTCGCACGAAGCTCGCGCCCAGCGGGCGCAGGGCCTGCTCCAGGATGTGGGTCGTGACGACGTTGCCGGTGCCCTCCGGGTGCTGGGCACCGATCGAGGACAGGGTCACCGCCCGGGTGCCTCCGGCGGCCAGTGCCGTGCGGTAGGCGTCGGCGACGGCACGCGCGGAGGCCGACATGTCGTCGGATGCGTAGTCCGGGGGGTTGAGCACGTAGACCGCTCGGGCGCCGGTGAAGGCTTCGGTCAGCGCGGCAGCATCCCGTACGTCGGCGTGGGCCACCTGAGCGCCGAGGTTCTGCCATTCCTGCCCGCTGCGGCCCGGCCGCAGCACCACACGAACGGGTTGCTTCTGCTGCAGCAGGGTGCGGGCGACCGCTCCGCCGGTCTGCCCGTTGGCTCCCATGATGACGAACATGGCGCACTTCCTCCGAGGTCTGTGGGGGCGCCCCGGTCTGGCCGAAGTGACCACGGGGCGGTGCATTCACCATGCGTGCACGACGGGACCGCCGTCCAAAACCTGTTCTGCAAACCGCGATGCAGAATATGAATCACTGCAGGTCAGCATGCGTACCGGCCGAGTCGTCGCCCGTCCGACCGGCGTTACAGTCGGGGTATGACCGACACGCCCGAGGCCCACGCGGATCTGGACCTTCGGCTGGTGCGCTACTTCACCGCCGTCGCCGAGCACCGCCACTTCGGCCGCGCCGCTGCCGCCCTGCATCTGGCCCAGCCCTCCCTGAGCCGACAGATCCAGCGCCTGAAGGAACAACTCGGCGCCCGCCTGCTGGACCGTACGCCCCGGGGAGCGGAGCTCACCGAGGCCGGAGCGGTGTTCCTGCCGCGCGCCAAGGCGCTGCTGCGTTCGGCGGCGCAGACGCGGGCGGCGGCCGAACCGACGCGACTGACCGTGGGCTACACGACCGGTCTGATCGTCACGCCTGCCGTACGGGCACTGCGCCGGCGCCACCCGGACGCCGACGTGCACACCGTCCACCTGTCCTGGGACGAACCGCGCCAGGCGCTGTTGGATCACCAGGTGGACGCCGTCGTGGCCCGCCTCCCGTTCACCACCGACCAGCTGCACGTCACCGTCCTCTACGACGAGCCGCGGCTGCTGCTGGTACCTGTCGACCACCGCCTCGCCGGCAAGGAGTCCGTCACCCTCGACGACATCGCCGACGAACCACCCCACGCCTGCGCGATGCCGCATGGAACGCCTTCTGGCGCGTCGACCCCCGACCCGACGGCCGCCGTGCACCCGACGGGCCGCTGGTGGAGACGGTGGAGGACAAACTCGAACTCGTGGCCGCCGGCGACGCCATCACACCCGCCGGTGCCATGACCACCTACCACCGCCCGGACCTGACCACGATCCCCCTCGAAGGACTCGAGCCGGCGCACGTCGTCCTCGCCACCCGCGCCGGCGACCGCAGCCGCCTGGTCACCGTCTTCCGCACCGCCGCCCGAGCTCACCTCAGCGGCCCCACGGACGCGGGCGGGCTCCCCTCCCACCGCTGATCGAGAACCACCCTTCGGCGAGTTCACCGGCAGTGTTTGTTCACCGCTGCGGACCGGGTGACCGAACAATCCGTGCCGCATTGAACTGGGCCGACGGTGCCGGCATCCGCACCGCGAAGACGTCGGGATCACAGCACGGAGAGAGGTCCTTGGATGTTCAGGAGAGGGAGCGTCGCCGTCGTGGCCGCCGGGCTGATACTGGCCGTCGGCGGCTGCGGCGGCGGCACGGACGAGAAGGCCGACGCGTCGGGCAGGGCGTTGGCCCAGCCGGCGCCGACACGGCCGCCGTCCGGGGAACTGGTCGAGTGGGTCGGCGACATGTGCGTGCAGACGAGTGCGCTCGAAGACCTCCGGGCGGAGAGCGCAGCGGATCTGCAGCAGATCCGGAACCCGGACGAGGCCGGCTCGGACGCCCACCTCTTCGCCGTCAGCTACCTCTCCCGGACACCGTCGGCGGTGGACGATGTGGAGAGCGCCCTGACGGAGCTCGACCCGTCGGGCGTTCCCGCGGCCGACCGGCTGCGCAACGCCTTGCTGAAGAAGGTGAAGGGCGTCGCGGACCACCTCGACGAGGTGCCGCTGATCGATGCCGCCGTCGACGCCGAGGGCATCGTCGCGGACGTCGACAAGCGCGTCCAGTCCCTCACCCCGCCCCAGCCGGATCTGCTCGCGCTGACGAAGAAGGATCCGCAGCTCGCGGCCGCGTACCAGCGCGCCGAGCAGTGCTCCCCGGGCTGGAATCCCGACGAGGAGGCGGCCTCGCCCACGCCCACGCCCACGCCCACCGGCCCGCTGCCCAAGGCGGCGGACGGCAAGAACACCGACGCCTGCTCGGACGGTGAATGCGAGGTCCTGGTGACCTCGCCGGTGTGGATCACGGCGAACGGGATGGACGTGCATGTCACCCCGGGGGACGGCTCCGTCACCTTCGAGACACCGAGCGCCGTGATGCGGCTCGGTGGCCAGGGCGGTGTGGCCAAGTGGGGCGACGATCTGAAGGCCACCGTCGTCGCGCAGAACAAGGAGGGTGCCGTGCTGAAGTTCACCATTCCCTGAGCGCCCCTAACGCCCCTCGCACACCTCCCGGTACCCGAGGCGCGGCAGGTGCTCCTCCCATTCGGCGCGGGTGAGGACGCCGCCGGTGCGGGCGCAGACGTAGTCCGCCGCGCGGTCCGCGTGCAGGGTCCACACCCGGGCCGTCAGGTCGTAGCCGACGGAGGTGAGGGCGTCGCCTTCCGGGCTGAACGCGACCGAGGTGACGGTGTCGACATGGCCGGTGAGTTGCCGGCCGTAGGGCTCGGCACGGGCCGGGTCGGCCACGTCCCACAGGCGGACCGTGTGGTCGCCGCTGCCCGTCGCCAGCGTCTTCCCATCCGGGGCGAAGGCCACGGACCTGACGGGCCCGCGGTGCCCGGCCAGTTCCTCCCCCAACGGCCGTGAGCGGTCCGCCTGTTGTACGTCCCACAGCCGCACCGTACGGTCGTCGCTGCCCGTTGCCAGCGTCTTGCCGTCCGGGGCGAAGGCCACCGCGTTGACCGGTTCGTCGTGCCCGGTGAGGGCGAAGCCCGCGGGCCGCGCCCGCGCCTCGTCACCCACGTGCCACAGCCGGGCCGTGGCGTCCTCGCTGCCGGTGGCCAGGGTGCGGCCGTCCCGTGCGAAGGCCACGGACGTGACGGCGTCGGCGTGGCCGTGCAGCGGTGCGCCGAGCGGCCGTACGTAGTCCGGCCGGCGTACGTCCCACAGCCGGGCCGTGGCGTCCTCGCCGCCGGTGGCCAGCGTGCGGCCGTCCGGCGCGAAGGCGACGGCGAGGGCGCCGCCGTCGTGCGCGTCCAGCGGTGTGCCGAGCGGGGCGGGACGTTCGGGCGCGGAGACGTCCCACAGCCGTACGGTGCCGTCCTGCGAGCCGCTGGCCACCGTACGGCCGTCCGGCGCGAAGGCGACGGCCAGCACCTCGTCCTCGTGGCCGGTGAGGGTACGCAGGAGGCGGCGCGGGTTGCCCGGATCGGCCACGTCCCACAGGCGGATCAGGGCGTCGTCGGTACTGGCGGCGGCGAGCAGACGGCCGTCGGGGCGGTAGGCGACGGCGGTGAGGGGGTTGGTGAAGTCGGTGAGGACGGTCGGCGGCCGGTGCCAGAGGCGGACGCTGCCGTCGGCACCGGTGCTGGCGAGGGTACGGCCGTCGCGGCTGAAGGCCACATCCCACACCGCCTCCGTGTGGCCGGTCAGCGGCTCCCCCAGCTGCTGCGGGTAGGCCGGGTTGGCCACGTTCCACAGCATCGGCGCGTCGTCCTCGCCCGCGCTCACCAGGGTCTCGCCGTCCGGACTGAACGCCACCGACATGACGGGCGCGGTGTGCTCGGTCAGCGGTTCACCCAGCGGCTCCGGGCGGCCCGGGTCGGACACGTCCCACAGCCGTACGGTCTCGTCGAAGCCGGCCGTGGCCAGCGTCCGCCCGTCCGGGGAGAAGGCCAACGCCCAGACGGAGGCGGTGTGTTCGCGCAGCGGCTTGCCGAGCGGTGCGATGCCGTCGTCGGCGCTGAACCGCCACATCCGTACGGTCCCGTCGAAACCGGCCGTGGCCAGGGTGTCCCCGTCCGGGGCGAACGCGACGGCGCGGACGCTGCCCGCCTCCGACTCGTCGGCCTCGGCAGGCTCGCCGAGCGGCGCGGGGCGGGCCGGGTCGCTGAGGTCCCACAGCCGTACGGTCCCGTCGTCGCCCGCGGTGGCCAGCGTCCGGCCGTCGGGGGCGAACGCGACGGAGACGATGTTCTCCTCGTCGTGGCTCACCAGCGGCCGGCCGACGGGGCGGGGCCGCCGGCGGTCGCGTACGTCCCACAGTCGGATGCCGCCGCCTTTCCCCGTGGCCACCAGCAGGTCGCCGTCCTGCGGAGCGAAGGCGGCCGCGCCGACCGGTCCCGTACGGAGGTGCAGCGGTTCGCCCAGCGGCCGGCCCGTGCCGGTGTCCCACAGCCGGACCGTGCCGTCGTGGCCGCCGCTGGCGAGGGTGCGGCCGTCGGGCGCATACGCCACGGAGCTGCCGACACCGTCGTGGCCGGGCAGCCGGGTGGCCAGCACGCGGCCCGCGTCCGAGGCCAGCCGGGTCCGCAGGTCCGGGGTGGAGCGCATGCGGTGCGCGGCGACGTCGAGCCGGGCGGCCAGCCCGGCGTCGGTCTCGCGGACACGGTCGGCCTCGGCGGTGAGGCGGCCGAAGACGGCCTCGTCCCGCTCGGCCTGCGCGGTGGCGCGCGCCTGGAGGGCCACGACGGCGGTGCCGGTGGCGAGCAGCACGAGCGCGGCGAGTACGGCCACGACCGTACGGCGCAGTCGCGCGGCGCGGCGTCGGCGCCGGATCGAGGCGGTGAGGAACTGCCGCTCCAGCGGGGTGAGTTCCTCGCTGCGGTGGTTCTCCCGTGCGGCGTCCTGCGGGAAGGCGTCGCGGGCGGCGTGCAGACGGGAGCCGGCGTAGAGCGCGGCGTTCTCCCGGCCGAGCGCCTCCCAGGTGCGGGCCGCCTCGGAGAGCGAGCGGTGGACGCGCAGCCGGTCGCGTTCGGCGTCGATCCATGCGCGCAGTCGGGGCCAGGCGGTGATGAGGGCTTCGTGGGCGAGGTCGACGGTGCCGTCGTCGAAGGTGATGAGGCGGGCGCGGACCAGGCGTTCCAGTACCACTCGGGTGTCGGCGGGGCTGCCGAAGTCGAGTTCCGCGTGCTCGGTGGGCCGACGCGTGTCAGGTGTGCCGTCGCCGGGGGCGACGAGGCGGAGCAGAATACGGCGGACCAGCTCGGCCTGTGACGCGGTGAGTTCGCCGTACACCTGCTCGGCCGTACGGACGACGGCACCGTGCAGTTCACCGGCCGCCACATAAGCACTCTCGGTCAGGACGCGGCCGCTGCGGTGGCGCCAGGTCTCCAGCAGGGCGTGCGACATCAGCGGCAGTCCGCCCGGGGCGTCCTCGACCTCGTCCAGGAGGCGGTCGGTCAGGGAGCGTTCGACGATCAGGCCGGCTGCGGCGGCCGGGCGGACGATGGTCTCCCGCAGCTCCGCGCGGCTCATCGGCCCGGCGAGCAGCGTGGCGTCCTGCAACGCGGCGGTGAGGCCGGGGTGTTCGGCGCAACGGCCGAGGAAGTCGGCCCGCACCGCGATGACGACGCGCAGCCGGCTGTCGGCGTCGGTGGCAGCGACGAGGCGGTCGATGAAGGTGTCCCGGTCGGCCGGGTCGGCGCCGAGGGTGTACAGCTCCTCGAACTGGTCGACGATCAGCCAGGTGTCGGCGTCGGTGCCGGGTACGGGCAGGAGCCGGTCGGCGTGTGTGCGCAGCGGGTCCGCACCGGGTGTGAGGATGCGTACGGCCGCGGGCGTGGTGTCACGGTCTCCGGCGCCTTCGCCGTCGCGCGGGGTGCGCAGCCGTGGGATCAACCCCGCGCGCAGCAGGGAGGACTTGCCGCTGCCGGAGGGGCCGAAGACGGCGGTGAAGCGGTGCTTGCGGTTCAGCTCGGTCAGCCGCTCCACGAGCTGGTCGCGGCCGAAGAACAGTTCGGCGTCGCCCGGTTCGAACCGGGCCAGGCCGCGGTACGGCGGCCGGGAGGTCTCGTCGTCGGCGGTCTCGGCGGCCAACTCGGCCGACGCCTCGCGCCAGCGCCGATCCCACTCGATCACGTCGCCGCCGCACGCCTTCACGTAGGCGAGCGTCACCGCGCGGGTGGGCAGCTGCTTCCCTGCCGCCGCCTGTGACAGGGTGGTCACCCCGTACCGCGCCCGCTGGGCCATCGCCCGGTACGTGGGTCTCCCCGCGGACTCGCGCAGCGCGCGCAGTTCGGCGGCGAACCGCGGCACCGGTCCGGCCTCCGGATCCAGCTCGCCCTCGGTGCGCCCCGGTCCTGTTGGTGCCGACACGTGCCCGCTCTCCCCTCGTCCACCTGGTCGCCGACACGCCATTACCCAGCGGGTCCACTCGGGCGCCCACGGTAGGGAGTCGCGGGGACGGCCGCAATCGAACTTCCGGGTATCGGCAGGCACGACACGGGAGTTCACTCGATCCTCACGCTTCCTCCCTACCAGCGCGTTCGGTTCGCGGGTTGTTCGGTGCCGGGCGAGGACCTGCCGAACAACGGCGTACGGCGGTCGACTGGCCGAGGGACGTGGCCAGGACGGGCCACGGCGCGGTCGGAGCCCCGCGAGGGGAGGGCTCGGGCCGTCCCCCTTGTCCGCAAGGCACGACAGCTGAAAGGGAGTCATGTACGGACGACTTCGCGCCCGGCACCTCGCCGTGGGGTTCGGCGCGGCGGCACTCGCGGCGACGCTTACGGCGACCGCGGTGAACGCCGCCCCCGCCACTCCGACGACCGCCGCCGAACGGTACGGCTGGGGCGCCCCGCTGCCCGAGTGGTCGGACGAGTTCGACTACGGCTCCGAGGCCGACCCCGCCATACCCGACCGCGACAAGTGGCGCCTGGCGGGCGGCGGCCCCGGCAAGTGCTGGCCCGGCCACAGCGACAACGGCCGCCGCTGCGACGTCAACACCCGGGTCGTCGGCGACGTACTGCGCATGACCGGCGAGGCGAACGGCGACACCGGCTGGCTCGCCTCGCCGTACGGCCGGCAGTACGGCCGGTGGGAGGCCCGCGTACGCTCCCGGGCCACCGCCCCCGACAACGGGCGGCAGTACCACCCGCTGCTGATCCTGTGGCCGGACTCGAACAAGCACCCCGAGGACGGCGAGTACGACTACCTGGAGAACGGCGCCCCGGGCGAGAGCTGCGCCGAGGCGTTCCTGCACTACCCGCACCCCGAGGGCGTGCCCGTGCAGCAGGAGTTCGCCCAGAAGTGCGGCGTGGACCTGTCGCAGTGGCACAACGTCGCCATCGAGTGGACCCCGGACCATCTGCGCGGCTTCATCGACGGCGAGGAGTGGTTCCGCTTCGCCGACGGCGCCGACGCGGACCGCGACTGCATCCAGTGCGCCCCCTCCATGCACCAGACCATCCAGCTCGACAACTTCCACGGGGACGACCTGCAGAGCGCCGTCTACGAAGTGGACTGGGCCCGGGTCTACGACCTGCCCGACAACGAAAGCGTGAGGTGATCCGCCATGCAGAGCTCTCCGTATCAGCCCGGTCAGGCTGTTGTGCCCGAGAAGGTGCGCATGCCCGGGGCCCTCGTCTTCGTTCTCGTGATCGTCACCGCGCACGCGGTGGGCACGGTCTTCGGCGGCTGGGCGATCATCGAGGAGAACCGGAGCAAGCAGGAGCACGGGCAGGAACTGCTCCTGCCGATGGGCATGGCCTGGTTCGTGGCGCTGTTCTGCTGGGCGCTGGCGGCGCTCATGGCCGTCTGCGTCGTACTGGCCCGGGGGCGCCGCCCCTGGGTCCGCGTCGTGCTCATCGTGAGCCTGTCCTTCGTGGCGTTCGGGACGGTTCTCGGTTTCGTCGGCTCGCTGGCCTCCGGGGCGCCCAGCCTCCCGGTGTTCGTGATCGCCGGCATCGATGTGGCGGCCCTGTGGATGGTGTGCGGCGAGACCGGCCGCCACTACTTCTCCGTACGCGGCCCGGCACCGGCTTCGCTTCAGGGGTGATGGCCCGTGGACTCCCCTACGTACACACACGACCCGTACCGGCAGCCCCCGAGCCGCCGGAGCCGCCCAGGGCCCCGAGGCCGTGCGACCCGGTGGCGGTGGCACTCGGCAACGCCTCGCTGCTCGGCATCGGTTATCTGCTGCTGGGCCGCTGGAAGCCGGCCGCGTTCGCCGTAGTCGGCACGGGCTGGCTTCTCAACCTCACCGCATCGACCGCCGAGACCTGGTGCGAGATCCTGCTGCTCCTGTGGTGGGCGGCCGGCATCGCCCACGGCTGGTTCCTGGCTCGCCGGCGCGCGGAGCAGGTCGTACGACGCGGGCAGCGCGCGGCCGCACTCGCCGTCACGGTCGCGGTGCTGCTGACCGCCGTGCTGTTGCGCGTCGACGCGTACGGAATCGAGGACCGCTTGAATCCTCCCCTCCCTGAAGGGAGGGGACTCCTGGCTCAGGCTGCCTCTGGGAGCGGCGCTCCCGGAGGTCTTATGCCCTCGACACCAGCCGGGTTGAGACCTGCCCGGACGAGCATCACACGTGCGGAGTTCTTGTCTCTGGCAGAGACGACACCGCACGCGGTGCAGGTGTAGGTGCGCTCGGACAGCGGCAGTGCGTGCTTGGTTCTCGCTCCGCAGGCTGCGCAGTCCATCGTGGTGTGCGTGGGGTGCACGAGGCGGACGTCCCGCCCGTGCTTGCGGCCCATCTCGATCAGGGCCTGCTTGGTGGCGCCGATCGCGGCGTCAGCGGCCTTGCGGGCCATAGTGGTACGGCTGAGGAACTTCGGCTTGAAGTCCTCGACAGCGATGGCGTCGTGGTCGGTCACGACGCGCTTGGCCCACTTGCGGCCGGTGTCCTGTCTCTGCCGTGCGATCTTCGCGTAGGTCTTCGCACGCCACCTTTTCGCCTCGCGGTAGCCCCTGGAGGCGGCTTGGCCTTTCTTCGGTTTGCGGCGGGCCATCATCCGGTCGTACCGGGTCAGCGTGGCCTGGGCCTTCTTCCCGTGCTGGGCATGGGGAAGGTCGTGTGTGTCGGAGGTGGTGGTCGCGGTCTCCTTCACGCCCCAGTCCACGCCGAGGACCCTGCCGGTCTCGCGCAACGGCTGCACCTCGGTGGCGACGACGAACGAGGCGTACCAGTGGCCGATGCTGTCCTGGTACACGCGTACCGAGGTGGGGTCGGCGGGCAACTCGCGGCACCACACCACCGTCACGACGATGCCGCCTGCCAGGTGCAGGCGGCCGTCCTTGAGCCGGAACCCGCGCTTGGTGTAGTTCAGCGTGGGCAGCGCCTCGCGCTTCTTCTTGCACTTCGGCATCCCGGCCCGGCGGTGCATCGGCAGCCGGTCCTTGATGTCCTTCTGTGCCTTCGCGCGGGAACGGCCGAAGTCCCGGATGAGCTGCTGCTGCGGCACCGACGAGCCCTCGGCCAGCCATGGCGTACAGGTGCGGGCCTCGGTCAGCATCTTGTCCAGCTGCGCCGGGCCGCAGGTCAGCTTCTCGGCGGCCTCGGGCCGCTCCTGATTGCGGGCGTGGGTCTGTTTCGACTTGGCTACGCACTCGTTCCAGATCCACCGGCACCGGTCCCACTCCGCCATGAGGGTGGTTCGGGCGGTCGACGACACACGCAGCCGGTAGGTGTACCGGGCGCGCCCGGCATCCTCGGCCCCCTGCCGCGTCGTCATGGTGTCACACTACCACTCCTCAGGCGCCATCAAGCAACTAGTCTGGAGTCATGGATGAGACAACACGTATCACGCTGCGCCTGCCCGTCGACCTCCACGAATGGCTGGTCGCTCAGGCCAAGTCAGCCCGCAGGTCTCTCAACTCCGAGATCGTGTACCGCCTGGAGGTCGAGCGCGACGCTGCTGAGGCAGACGGCGAATCGCCCTGAAGGCGATTCGCCTTTCCCTGCCCTGCTCCGCAGGAGTCCGATTCCTCCCCGGCCTGAAGGCCGGGGCATCCTCGGAAGATCCCGGTGAACGAGGCCCGCGAGGGCGGCGACTGCGAGAGGGCCGTGGCCGCGCAGGGTGAGGTGTGGTGGGGCCACCGCCTGGCGGGCGCACCGGTGGTCGAACCCGGCGACGCGGTGGTGGAGGCGTGCCACCGGCTGGAGCGGGCCGCGTCCAGGCTGGCCGCCGGACGGAGCGGGAGCATCGAGGACCTGGAGCGGGGCTTCGACATCCTCGCCGGCGTCCTGAACAAGCCCGGCAACGAGCAGACCGTCAGGACGGTCCTGGACACCTTCCTCGACGGCCTGCCCACCAAGGACTCCTGCGACACCGCCGACATCGCAGAATGGCTCCGCGGCCGCGAGTCCACCCAGGACGTACTGGACCGCTCCGCCACCGCCGCGACGCGCATGGAACCCGCCGCACTGGTGGGATGCGGCGACGACCTGATGGACGAGGACGACTGGCAGCAGGCGCGGGCGCACTACCAGCACCTCCTCGACGAGTACCCGGACGACGCACGCACGGACCAGGCACGCAGCGGGGTGAAGAAGGCCGACCTCGCCATCGAGCTGGGGAAGGTACGCGATCTGGTCGAGGACACGACCGGCGCGTCGACCGGCTACTGCGACACGCCCGCCAAGTACAGCGGTGCCCTGCCGTACCGCAAGGGGTTCAACCGCGCGATGTTCCTCGGCGACACCGAGTACACCGACCAGCTCCCCAGCGACTGGCGCACCGGCGACCCGGCCAAGGCCGCGCTCGTGGTCTGCGCGGACACGGCGAAGAACGGAGCCGCCGTCGAGACGTGCCACTACGAGAACGACCTGTCCGAGTACCTCACCCACGAAGTGACCTTCTACAAGGTCAAGATCCCGCTGAAGGTCTACGAGCTGCGCACCGGAAAGCGTGTCGACCCGCGCGAGGTGCAGATCAGCGGCGGCAGCTGCCCGAGCGTCCTGCACTACGAGTACTACGGCACGTACGACTACGGGCCGGGCAGCGAGGAGTTCGTCTCCACCTCCAAGTCCGATGTGAGGGACGCCTTCTGGCCGGTCGTCAAACGGTGACCATGCGTGGGGGAGCACCTCGGCACCCCGTACGGGAGACGTGACGGGGGCTGCTCCCGTACGGGGTGGTCTTGGAGGCCGGGGCGGCGGTCAGGCCAACGTGGAGATGTCGATCACAAACCGGTACCGCACGTCGGAGGCCAGGACGCGCTCATACGCTTCGTTGATCTTCTCGACAGGGATGACCTCGATCTCGGCGCCCAGGCGGTGCTCGGCACAGAAGTCCAGCATCTCCTGGGTCTCGCGGATGCTGCCGATCACCGAACCAGCCACCGAACGGCGGCCCATGAAGAGGGTCCACGCGTTGATCGACAGCGGTTCCGCCGGGGCGCCGACGTTGACAAAGGTGCCGTCCACGGTCAGCAACGACACGTAGGCGTCCAGGTCGAGGTTCGCGCTCACCGTGTTCACGATGAGGTCGAAGGTGCCGGCGAGCTTCTCGAAGGTGACCGGGTCACTGATGGCGTAGTAGTGGTCCGCGCCCAGGCGCAACCCGTCGTCCTGCTTCTTCAGCGACTGTGACAGGACGGTGACCTCGGCGCCCATGGCATGGGCGAGCTTGACGGCCATGTGGCCGAGCCCGCCCAGGCCGACGATCGCGACCTTCTTGCCGGGGCCGGCGCCCCAGTGCGTCAGCGGTGAATAGGTGGTGATGCCGGCGCACAGCAGCGGCGCGGCCTCGTCCAGTCCGATGCCCTCGGGGATCTTCAGGACGAAGTCCTGGTCCACGACGATGTGTGTGGCATAGCCGCCCTGGGTGGGTCGGCCGTCCCTGTCTACGCCGCCGTAGGTGAAGGTGTGTGTCTTCAGGCAGTACTGCTCATTGCCCTTTCGGCACTCGTCGCACTCGCGGCAGGAGTCGACCATGCAGCCGACACCGACCCGGTCGCCGACGGCGTGCTCGGTGACCTCCGAGCCGGTGGCGGTGACGACTCCGGCGATCTCATGACCGGGGGCGACGGGGTAGCTCACCGGGCCCCAGTCGCTGCGGGTGTGGTGGATGTCGGAGTGGCAGATACCGGTGTACTTGATCTCGATGAGGACATCGCGTGGGCCGACGTCCCGGCGCTCGATGGTCATGGGGACGAGCGGTTCGGTCGCGGACGTCGCGCCGTAAGCGTTGATGGTGAACACTTTGTCTCCGGTCGTGGGGGGTGTGCGTGGTTCCTCGACGGCTCCGTGGCCGTTGAAGCCTGTGGGTCAGGAGCCGTCCGGGCGCGGCACGAGCCGGATGGTCGTGGAGCTCGCCTCGGGGCTCGTGATGGCCTGGATGATGTAGGCGGCGTAGTGGCCGTACTTGGCGCGGTAGGCGGCGTCGACGGCGTCGTTGACCTCGTCGTCGGCGGCGTCGACGAAGGTGACGGCCTTGGTCACTCCGCCGGCCTGGATGCGGCCCTCCTGGCGTACGCGGGTGCCGCGGTACCAGTCGGAGCCGGGGCCGTTGACCGAGCGGACGTAGATGTCGTCGCCGAGGCGTACGACCCAGATGGTCCGTCGGCTGCTGAGCCCGCCGTCGCGCCGTAGTGACGCGATCTGCAGTTCCTCGGCATGTCCGACGCGGTCGAGTTCGTCGTCCGTCCAAGCCGTCGTGGTGGTCATGGCTTCGCCTCTTTCTCGGGGTCTTTCCCAGGTGCGGCGGGCGCGGCGGTGGGGGCCGGCCTGAGCAGCAGGCTCGTGATCGTGGGCGCGGCTTGGGGACGAGGTGGCTCGGCGGCCGTCGGCGGATGAGTGATCCGTGATCCACCCTGCGCCCGGGGCGCGCGAGGTGGCAGGCCGCGTTGTGCCGGGGAGCGGCGTTCGGGGGTGTGACAGGGCCCCTCTCCGCGCGTCAGCCCAGCTCATGGCCCCATTACGCCCGGCCTGCCACACTGGGCGCATGGCACGCGAGCGGCAGAACGGCAATGCCGACACCGAACTGGGAACCTTCCTGCGGGCCCACCGCGCACAGGTCACCCCCGCAGAGGCCGGACTGCCCACCGGCCCCGGACTGCGGCGCACTCCCGGGCTGCGCCGGGAGGAGCTGGCCACGCTCGCGGGGGTCAGCGTCGACTACTACGTCCGTCTGGAACGCGGCAAGGAGACCAACCCCAGCCCCTCGGTCGTCGACGCCCTCGCCCGGGCCCTGCGCCTGCACCCGGCCGAGCACACGCACCTGCGCGAGCTCGTCGCCCTGGCTGCGGGCAGCGCCCCCGTGGAGTCCGGCTCGCTGTCCACCCGGGCTGTCCCGGCCGGGGCCGAGCTGATGCTGGAGAACCTCCAGCCCTTCCCGGCGTATGTGATCAGCCGCACCATGGACATCCTCGCCTGCAACCCCGGCGGGTTGCGCCTGTTCGCCGGCATGGCGGACTGGCCGCCGGACAAGCGCAACGTGGTGCGCTACGTCTTCCTCCATCCCGACGCGACCACGCTGTTCGACGACTGGGACGAGCAGCTGCGCGCCGTCGTCGGCCGCCTGCGCGCGCTGTACAGCCTGGAGCCCGACGCCCCGGACCTGGTCGAACTCGTCGACGAACTCCTGGGAAAGAGCCCGGAATTCACCGACCTGTGGGAGCGGTACGACGTGCGCTGGCACACCCATGGCAGCAAGACGTTCCATCACCCCGAGGTCGGCGACCTCACTCCCGGCTACCAGTCCATGGAACTGGACGGCACCCCCGGCCACCGCCTGATCACGTACTACGCCGAGCGGGACACACCCGAGTACGACGCCCTGGTCCTCCTCGACATGCTCGGCTCCCAGCCGTCACCAGCCAGGCCGACACAGACGGAACGCCCGTCGCCCACGACCCAGGACGATGCCTGATCGAAGCGCTTCAACATCGCCTCTGCCATAACGACCCGTCCACACCTTGCTGACCTGTTGACATGCCACAGACCGGCATGCGAACTTTCGAAGCGCTTCAACAGTTCAATTCGACCCGTGCGGCCCGCCTCGGTGTTCACTCCCCCCGACCACACCCTTCAGGACGGACATGGCGTTCTTCGACAATCCCGTGATCCCCGGCTTCAGCCCGGACCCGAGCATCTGCCGGGCCGGTGACGACTACTACGTGGCGACATCCAGCTTCGAGTACGTACCGGGGGTGCCGATCTGGCACAGCCGTGACCTGGTGCACTGGCGGCTGATCGGGCACGTCCTGGACCGGCCCTCGCAGCTGGAGCTGCCCGGCACGGCCCCGTCCTCCACAGGGGTGTACGCGCCCACACTGCGGTACCACGACGGCCGGTTCTGGCTGATCACGACCGTGGTCGCCGGGGCGGGCAACATCCTGGTGACCGCCGAGGATCCCGCGGGACCGTGGTCGGACCCGGTACCGATCGGCGTACCCGGCATCGACCCCGACCTGGCCTGGGAAGAGGACGGGACGTGTTGGTGCGTGTTCTCGTCGGACGGCATCCGCGGGGTCCGCATCGACCCGAAGTCCGGCGAACTGCTCGGCGAGCCGGTGCCGATGTGGTCGGGCAGCGGGCTGCAGTATCCCGAGGGCCCGCACCTGTACCGGGTCGGCGACTGGTGGTACCTGCTGCTGTCGGAGGGCGGCACCGAACGCGGGCACGCGCTGTCGCTGGCCCGGGCCCGCGCCCTGCCCGGGCCGTTCGAACCCCACCCCGCCAACCCGGTGCTGTCCCACCGCAGTACCAGTCACCCGGTGCAGAACACCGGCCACGGCGACCTGGTGCAGGCACACGACGGCACGTGGTGGATGGTGCTGCTCGGCACCAGGCCCCGCGGCGACACACCGATGTACCACGGCATGGGCCGGGAGACGTTCCTGGCGCCCGTGCGGTGGGAGGACGAGTGGCCCTTGCCCGGCCCGCTGGAGTTGCGTGCGCAGGCCCCGGCACTGGCGCCGCACCCCTGGCCCCAGGAGCCGGACCGGGACGACTTCGACTCCCCCGCCCTCGCGCCGTGCTGGGTGTCGCTCCGACGCCACGACCCGGAGGCCGCCCGTCTCGACGAACGGCCCGGCCACCTGGTGCTGCACGCCCGCGGGGACAGCCTGGACAAGCCCGGCGCACTCTTCGTGGGACGGCGCCAGCGCGATGCCGACTGCACCGCGCGCACAGTGGCCGACGTCGCGGAAGGCGGCCGGGGCGGGCTCACGGTACGGCTGGACGAGGCACACCACTACGAGGTGGAGGTGTCAGACGGCATGGTCCGCGCGGTCGCCAGGATCGGCCCGCTGCGCCACGCCGTCGCCGAACGAGCCGTACCATCCGGCCCGTTGACCCTGCGGATCGACGTCACGACCTCCGACATCCTGCCTCCCACGGTCACGACCCGGGGCACGGGCCCCGACGCGACTCCCCCGCCCGGCCTCCGGGTCGGCGGCCCCGACACCCTCCGCCTGGGCTACGAGACGGACAGCGGGGACTTCGAGATCCTCGCCGAACTCGACGGCCGCTACCTCACCACCGAGGTCGCCGGCGGTTTCACCGGCCGGGTCTTCGGCATGTACGCCACGCGAGGCAGCGCGGCCTTCGACTGGTTCGAGTTGCGGTCAGCCTGACCGCCGGTGCGGCCGCCTGCCAGCCGGCGCGGGTACCGGCACGTCGCCGGTCCCCGCGCTCAGCCGGCGGTGCACCTGACGCCGCGACCGACGCGGCATCAGGGTGGCGACAAGAACAGCATCCAAGCCCTGACCACCCCAACCCGCCCTGCCGCCGGGCGGGTTGGCGGGCTGCATGACTGGTCAGGGCCGGCGCACGGGCCACTGTTCAGTCGGCGCCATCGGGGCGCAGGAGCAGGTCGAGCAGTCCGGGGAAGCGCGCATCGAACTCCTCGCGGCGCAGTCGGTTGACTCGCTTGGGCCCCTGGTCACGCTGTTCGACCAGGCCGGCGCCGCGCAAGACCGAGAAGTGGTGACTGAGTGCGGCTTTGCCGACGGGCACGTCGAAGCTGCCACAGCTGCGCGTCCAGTCGGCTGAGCCCGCCAACTCGCGGATCAGCTGGATGCGCACAGGGTCGGCCAGCGCGGACAGCGCGGTCAGGACGGACACCTCTTCGGGATCCGTGTGCACCGGCGCCGCACGGTGACTGCTGCCCGCAGCCTGCTTCGACATGCCCCTCTCCCGCCCTGCGCATCCTCGCTGGGTCACCCCGGGGAGTCCCAGCCGCTTGCTTAGTGTTCGATGAGCATCTTACAGTCCCGGTGTTCGCTTTCCATTGAACACTTCACCGAAGGGTGCGTTCCGCTGATGCGTGCAGTCGAGTTCCAGGAGTACGGCGGTCCCGAGGTGCTGCAACTCGTGACGGCCGAAACCCCCCAGCCCGGGCCAGGCCAGGTGACCATCGACGCCGCGTATGTGGGCGTGAACTTCGCGGACCTCAAGGCGCGCGCGGAGGGGTATCGGGTGGAATCGCTGCCCTTCCGCCCGGGCCTGGAAGTCTCCGGACGGATCCGGGCCGTCGGCCACGGCGTCGAGGGACTGCACCCGGGTCAGGAAGTCGCGGCCCTCGTCAACAGCGGCGCCTACGCCGAGGTGGTGGTCGCCGAGAGCGCCACCGTTTTCCCGCTCCCCGAGGGCCTGGACCTGCGGACCGCTGCGACGCTGCCCACCGTGCTGCCGACCGCGCACGCCCTGCTCCATGAGGTGGGTCGACTGCGCGCCGGAGAGAATGTGCTGGTGCACGGCGCGGCGGGCGGCATCGGCACGGTGGCCGGGCAGCTGGCTCGCGCGGCGGGCGCGGGCGCGGTGTACGGCGTGGTCTCCTCCGCGGCCAAGACGGGGCACGCCCTCAAGCACGGCTACGACGAGGTGTTCACCACAGACACCTTCTCCGAGGACGTCCGCCGCGCCACCGGCGGCAGGGGGGTCGACCTGGTGCTCGACCCGGTGGGCGGCGACACCCTTCGCCGCGGTCTCGACACCCTGGCCGTCTTCGGGCGCCTGGCGTCCTTCGGCAACGCAAGCGGGGCAGAGCCGTGGCACGTCGGGCAGCCCGAACTCTACGCACAGGGCCGTTCCGTCGCGGGCTTCTCCGTCCTGGCACTCGCACAGTCGGCGCCCGAGGCACTGCGTTCGCTCACCGAGCGTGCCTTCCGTACGGTCACCGACGGCACCGTGAGCCTTCCGGTCACCGCGGAGTTTCCCCTGCAGGAGGCGGCCGAGGCCCACCGGCTCATGGGCGGGCGCACGTCAACGGGCAAGTTGCTGCTGCGGATCGCCGACTGAGCACGACGGTCGCAGACCGGAGACACGCCGGGGCCCACTGTTGTCGGGCAGCCCGACCTCGCCGGGGCTCAGCTGTGCACGGCGCGCCTTGAGGAAAGCCCCAGTTCGTCCAGGCTCGGGGCACGTTGCACACGCACAGCTTCGCCTGTTGCCCCGAGTGCACCAAAGCCCCTCCTCGGCTCACATGCCCCGAGGTCGCCACAACCTCGTCAGTCCACCCAGACCGCGACCTCGCACGGGGACGCTCCCGGATGGCGTTGCCCGTATGGAGCCTGGACAATCATCGGCAAAGACTGGCGTCCTAACCGGTGGCCGCTTCGGCGAACTGGTTGGTGCCGAAGAGCTGGTTGATGTGATCGCCAAGTTCGGACCAGTGCCGGCCGGACAGTTCGGCGGCGGTGCGGGCGTCGCCGCCGGCGCAGACGTCGATGAGTCGGTCGTGGTGTTCGACGGTGTTGCGGCCGCCGAGCAGGGTCGAGAAATTGCGGTAGAGGATGCGGTGGATCTGGGGGTGGAGCTGATCGACCATCCGGCTGAGCACGGGGTTGTCCGCTGCCGCGATGGGGGCGGCGTGGAAGCGGTCGTCGGCGGCGAGTGCGGCGGTGGTGTCGGCGAGCCGGGCGAGCGCCTCGCGCACCGGGGGCGGCTGAGGCCGAGGCGCCCGGCGAGCTCACCGTCCTTGACCTTCTCGCCGGGGACGAGTTCGCCGCGCACGACGGAGTCGCGCAGGCGGTGGAAGACCTCGTCACCGAGGCCGGAAGCGGTGCCCCGTCAAGGGGCCGGCAAGGGCGAGGAGCATCAGCCGGCGCGGACCACCACCCATCGGGCCCTGGAAATCCCCGCCCCTGCGGCCGCTACGAGTAATCGGATTGCCCTATCCATTTTCGTGGTACCGTTGCGTCAGTGAACCGGAAAGCCCTATCCGAATCAAGGAACCGGATAGGGCTATCCAATTTTGGCTTCCCTGCCATGACATCCACGAAAGGACTTGCCGTGACCAGCATCGCCATCGTCGGAGCCGGCCCCCAGCTGGGCCTGGCCATCGCCCGCACCTTCGGCTCCCAGGGTTTCGATGTCGCCCTGATCTCCCGCAACCGCGAGAAGCTCGACGGTCTCGTCGGCACGCTGACCGCCGAGGGCATCACCGCCGCTGCGTTCCCTGCGGACGTACTCGACCGCGACGCGCTCTCCCAGGCGCTCAAGGACGCCGCCGCGCAGTTCGGCGGCATCGACGTGCTGGAGTACTCCCCGGTGGGGACCATGGGCTCCACCGCTCTGACCACTCCGGCCGAGACCGAACCGTCTCACGTGCAGCACGAGATCGAGTTCCAGCTGTACGGGGCCATCGCCGCCACCAAGGCGGTGCTGCCCGCGATGCGTGAGGCGGCCGCGGGCACGCTGCTCTACACCACCGGCGCCGGCTCCATCGACCCCGTGCCGCAGGTCGGAAACGTCAACGCCGCCGCCGCTGCGCTGCGCAACTGGGCGATCAACCTGCACAAGGAGCTGGACGGCACCGGCATCCAGGCCGCCCATGTCGGCATCGACGTGTCGATCGGCATGTCGGTCGTCCCCGGATTCCCGACAGCCAAGCCTGAGCAGATCTCCCCCGTCTACTGGGAGCTGCACACCACCAAGCGCGACCAGGCCGAGCTCGTCTTCAGCCTCTGACACCGCACCGGCTTTCGTGATCCGCCCTTCGCCGGACCTTGATCGCGCCGCGGTGTTCCGGGCCGCGGCGCGATCAAGGAGAAGGGCTCCGCTCCGATGAACGTTGCCGACCGCGACGTTCGCGGCCTCCGGCGTCATGAGGACCACGGAGTCCGGCGAGCAGCTCGTCCCCTGACACCCGCGGCCTGCTGATGCCTGCCATCAGCCAATCCCCCGCTGTTTCGAGGAGCAGACCGGCATGACCACAACCACCGATCCGTCCTATGTCGACCCGGCACTGATCAACCCCCGCGCGGTACGTCTCGTCGAAGCGTTCAAGAACGCTCTGGCCCGCATGCGCGACGAGGAGGGGCTCACCTTCGACGACCTCAACGCGGTCACCGACCTGCTGCAACGGACCCAGACAGCCACCGGCGCCCCCCTGGCGCTGGTCGCCATGCCGCTGTACAGCGAGCTCTTCCAGGGCGGTCGGGACGGCTACACCCCGTCGGAAGACGTCAACAGCCCCACCTTCATCCCCGGTTCCCCACGCATCGACAACCCAGGCACACTGCAGATGCAACCGGACGAACCCGGAACCCCGTTGATCGTCTCCGGCCGCGTTCTGGACGGCCACGGCCGGCCGCTCGCGGGCGCCAAGCTGGACATCTACCACGCAGCCAACAACGGCAACTACTCCGGGCTGTACGACGACGGGGTGCCCAAGTACAACCTGCGCGGGCACCAGTTCACGGACGCCGACGGCCGCTACACCTTCACCACCATCACCCCGGTCGCCTACGCCGATCCCCACATCACGGCGGTCGACGGGGTCGCCGAAGCCGTCGCGGCCGTCGGCCGCAGCCTCTACCGTCCGGCCCACATCCACTACGAGGTCCACCACTCCGACCTGATCGCCCCCTGGCGGGGCGAAATCTACTTCCGCGGCGACCCCGTCATCCCCGTCGACTTCGTCGGCGGGGACACTGGCCCCTCCCGCCCTGCAGGCCGACACCGTCCTGCACGAGGACCCCGAGGACATCGCCGAACACGGTTTCCAGGGCCCCTACAGGACCATGGAGTTCGACTTCGTCCTCAAGACCCGCACCAGCCCCGACACCATCACGCCGAAGACCACGCCGGCATGACCCCGGGGACACAACGGCCTGATCGCCTGCCCGGCTGAACGCCGCCGGCTCCCACAGCCACCGGATCAGGCCCGCCCACTGTCCGGCAGCAAGCGCCGGACCCGTCGCCGAACTCACCAGCCACTGCCGCGCAGAAGACGGCCGCTGGAACATCACTCACCGCACAGCCACTACATCCACATCCCGACCTCGACCGATGATCCACACGTCGGAACGCCGCTCGACGTCAAGCGCTTCCCGACATCGTGCGTGCCACGGTTCGACCGGACTTCGAAGGGACATCATCGTGAAGAAGCTCAACGGCAGGACCGCTCTCGTCACCAGTTCCAGCCGGGGCATCGGCCGGGCCACGGCCGTCGCCCTGGCCCGTGAGGGAGCCCTGGTCGCCGTGCACTACGCGCACAACAAGCAGGCCGCTCAGGAAACCGTCGAGCACATCGAGAAGGACGGCGGCCAGGCCTTCACGGTCCACGCGGAACTGGGCGTGCCCGGCGACGTCGATCAGTTGTTCCAGGGTCTGGAGGCGGGCCTGAAGGAGCGCACCGGGCGGACCACCCTGGACATCCTGGTGAACAACGCCGCCGACACCTCGGCCCCCGGCACCGCTCTGGGGGAGGTCCCTGCCGAGGAGTTCGACAGGATGTTCGCGGTCAACACGAAGGCGCCCTTCTTCATCATCCAGCGCGCCCTCGGGCTGATCCCCGACGGGGGACACATCATCAACATCTCCTCCGCTCTGACCCGCGTCGTCAACCCGCGCACACCGTCTACACGATGACCAAGGGCGCCCTCGAACAGCTCTCGCGGACCTTCGCGCGCCACCTCGCCCCCCGGGGAATCACCGTCAACACCGTGACCCCCGGCACCACGGACAACGGGAGTGAGTTCTTCAAGATCCCCGAGGTCCGGGAGCAGATGGCCCAGTCGTCGGCGTTCAAGCGCCTCGGCGAGCCGGAGGACATCGCCGACGTGGTGGTCTTCATCGCCACCGACGAAGCGCGCTGGATCACCGGGGCGTTCATCGACGCCACCGGCGGCAGCCTCCTCGGCTAGGGCACCGCCGTGCCCCGGCCGGGCGCGGTGGTTTCGGCCCTGCGGTCAGCCGTTCTTTCCCGGCTCCGGCGAGGTGATGTCCGTCGGGCTGCCGCGGAGCATGGCCTTGTAGAGGGCGTCGTGCTCGGGCGAGGCGGGCAGCGGGCCGCGGGCGGGAGCCGCGAAGGACTGGATCAGCAGGGCGGCGACGCGTCGCCAGGCGTCGGGAGCGGCGTCGCCGGTGGCGCTGACGACGCCGGCGTTGGCCATGTGCAGCAGCACCAGATCCGAGGGGTCGAAGTCCTCGCGCAGGCGGCCTGCGGCCTTGGCACGGTCGATGAGCCGCACCATGCCCTCGTAGGCCTCGTTGCGGCGCTTCTCCAGGGCCTTGGCGGCGGGGAAGGTCATGGTCAACACGTCGGCGAAGCCGGAGTCGGCCGCCTGCATCGCGCAGGCGGTCTCGATGTAGCCGACGAACCCGTTCCAGGGGTCCGGATCGTCGAGGGCAACGGCGACGGTGTCGGCGTAGGCGTTCATACGGTCGACGAAGACGGCGTCGACCAGTTCCTCCTTGGTGGGGAAGCGGCGGAACATGGTGGCGATTCCCACCCCTGCCTGGCGGGCCACGGAGGCCATGGAAGCGTTCAGGCCGTCGCGCGCGAACACCGTGCGGGCGGCGGCGATGATGCGCTCCCGGTTGCGCTCGGCGTCACTGCGCAGAGGCTGGGCGGCGGTGTCGTCGGGGTGCTGGGCGCCAGGAGTCATGTCGGCCAGTCTAGCAATCGGATAGGCCTATCCGATTTCAGCGCTACACTGACCCAGTGATTCGGATAGGCCTATCCGGATCGAGAAACTGGATAGGCCTATCCAGGAGGCGAGGTGATCTCGCCGAGGCGTCGGCAAGCTCGCCCATCATCGGACGCCCCCGACCGTACTGATGCCCGCCACAAGACACCCCCTTCGAAGGAGCAGACCATCATGACGTCGACCACCGATCCGTCGTACAACGACCCGGAGTTGTTCGACCCCCGCGCGGCACACATCGTCGAGGCGTTCAGGGACGCCCTGGTCCGCATGCGCGACGGAGAAGAACTGACCGTCGAGGACCTCGACGCGGCCACCGATCTGCTGCAGCTGGTGCAGGCGACCACCGGCGCCTCCCTGGCGGCGGCGGTCATGCCGCTATTCAAGGAGGTCTTCCAGAGCGGCTGGGACGGCTACACCCCCGACGAAGGGTCAACAGTCCCACCTACGCACCCGGTTCCCCACGCATCGGCAACCGCGGCGCGATACCCGTACAACGGCACGAACCCGGAGCCCCGTTGGCGGTGAAGACACAGTGGCGCCCCGCCGCCCGACCCACCGTCTCCCATAACGTTTCTGCGAAAGGATCACTGTGACCACCATGTCGTTCGCCGACGCGGCACGCACATGCCTCACCGCCAAGTACGCCACGTTCTCCGGTCGCGCCCGGCGCGCGGAGTACTGGTGGTTCTCGGTGCTGTACACGAGTGCCACCGTCGTACTCGTCGGGATCAGCTTCGCGATCGAGGTCCCGCTGCTGAGCGTCCTCCTGCTGCCGTTCATCGTGCCCATGCTGAGCGTCTCCGTCCGCCGGTTGCACGACACCGGCAAGTCCGGCTGGAGGATGCTCATCGCCCTGATCCCGGTCGTCGGCCCGATCGTCTACCTCATGGGCATGGCGGTGGACAGCGCCCCGGACACCAACCAGTACGGCCCCTCCCCCAAGGCCGTCGGCCACCCCGTCGGCTGAGCCGGTCACGCGCCGCGACCGGAATTGAACCGGTGCTCACCGGAGGTGAGTTGATGCGGCCCCAGTGGTCAGGCCGCGTACCGCGGTGTCCACTGCACCGCCGAGATCACGGCACGCAGCTCGCCCTCCGTGGCCCCGGCTGCGGCGCCGTCCTCGACGGCAGCCTTCGCCACGGCCAGTGCAATCTCGCGGGCCGCGTCCCGCATGCCCACCAGCGGTGGCAGCAGCGGGGTCATCCCGTCGGAGCCCGCCTGCACCGCGGCCCGCGCCGCTGCCCCTGTCATGCGGTCGGTCACCCGCGAGGCCCGGCAGCCGGCCACGGCCGGCCCGACGGCGGGGAAGACGTAGACGTTGTTGGCCTGCGCGACCGGCACCTCCCACGATCGGCCGCGGCACCGTCGGGCCGGATCCACGGCCGCACGGCCGTGTCGAAGACCTCCGGCAGACCACGGACGCATTCGGTGGCGTGCAGGCAGCGCCGGGCCTGGAAGGTCACGGTGATCGACTCGCCCTCGTACGCCTTCCTCGCGGGCCTGTCGCTCATACCGGCTTCCATCACTGCCGTGTGCGGCTGCGCTAGTCGCTGACCTTGCTGCGGGACTGGTACAGCAGGTCCTGGTACTCGGGATGACGAGCGATCCAGCCCGCGAAGAAGGGGCAGGTGGCCAGTACCCGCAGCCCCGAGGCGCGTGCTTCGTCAAGAGCGGTGCGGACCAGCGCGGACCCGACTCCCTTGCCCTCGTATTCCGGCTCGACCTCGGTGTGAACGAACGCGATGAGTTCCGCCGTACGGATGTACTCCGCGACGCCCGCGACCTCGAGCTTTCCGTCAACCCGGGCCTCGTAGCGCTTCGCCTCGGGCCGGTTGCTCACTTCGACCGCCATGGGCCCTCCTCCTGGATCGGATTCCGCTCGACTCGACGGGAGACTCGGTCGGCACGCCCCGAGCCTAACCGCACATCGTTGATGCATCAACTTTTCGCCCGTCCGCAGTCGTGTCGCCGATGCTTCAGGCTGCCCTGGGGCGCCTCGGCCCCCTGCCGCCGTCGAAGGTCTGGGCGATGGGCGCGTGCCTTCAGGACGACTCCTCGTCCAGCTTCTTCACCACACGATCGGAGATCTCGGCCAGCATCCGCAGCTCCGCCGGCGTGACATGGTCCAGGAACAGCTCCCGCACGGCTTCCACGTGCCGCGGAGCCGCCGCCTCGATCGCCGCCCGCCCTGTCGGTGTGATCACCACGAACGCCCCCCGTGCGTCCTCAGAACACTCCTCCCGCACCACCAGCCCGCGGCCCGCCATCCGCGCGATGTGGTGGGACATCCGGCTCTTCTCCCACTCCAGCTCACGGCACAGATCCTGGTAACGCTGCCGCCCGTCCGGCGCATCCGTCAGACTGACCAACACCGCATAGTCCGCAGCCGACAACTTCGACTCGGCCTGCAACAGACGCGACAACCGGCCCCCCAGCCGTTCATGCAACCGAATGAAGCCTCGCCACGCGTGCTGTTCCTCCGAGGTCAACCACTGCGCCGTCTCCTTCATGAAGACGAGTCTAGGTGGGGGGTGATGAGTCACCCAGGTGGAGATATGGGTCCATCGACCGTCCGGTGAGGCCTGACATCCCACGCAGGAGGCGAGTGAGTCGGGGCCGTGGTGAGGGGTGCGAGGGTGCGCCCACCGGCAGAAGCCCTCACCTGCGGCACCGGAAGTGAAGGGAAGTATTCCGCAGTCGCCACCGCTCCGCCCCGGGGCAAGAGGAGTACAGCTCAGGCCCATGCCCCCACCGGCACGAACGAACTGTCCTGCCGGGAACGTCGCTACAACTCGCGAAAGTTGCCCTGACCTGCACGGCAAGGAACCCCTGTGGGAGCCGTTGCACATCCGTTGCACATTTCGCTCGGTCAGCCGCCGCGTGGCAGCCGCGCATGAGGTGAGCCTGGAGTTCATCACTTCTTCCCTCCTTTCTGAGCCGTGACGGCTGAGCGTGATGGACGTGTACGCCGTGGGGTGGACCGTCGGCCACCCCACGGCGTCAGCTCGACGCTCCACCCGCTGCGAGCGGGGGATCAGCGCGGCCTCGGGGAGTCCAGGCGGCGCTGGGATGCCGAACGACTCCTCGAAGGACGCAGGTGCGTTCTCCCAGTCCACCTCAAGGGCGAAGGCGTAGGTGTCCAACGTCTCGCCGAGCGCGCCATGCCTCATCCGTGTCTGGACGCTCCGGGGCGGAACGCCTGCCGCAATCAGTACGGCGTCCATAAAGTCACGCAGATCACGGAAGGTGGCCGTGGCGGGGACGCCAACTCCCTTTTCGCGCGACCTTTCCTTCGCGTGGTTGAACGCCTGGGACAACGTGCTGCGTCGCAGCGATGTCCCCCTGCGGGTCACTGTGACCAGCTGGTCGCCGGAAGGCGCACCACGCCAGAGCACGACCGCGTCCTCGGCTTCATCGATGATGCTCCAAGTAGCCAAACGATCATTGAACCCGGCCGTGGGGAGGTCGAAGACGAAGAGGCCGCCCGGAACCAGTGTGCGGGCCACCCCCTCGAACGCTGCGGCAAGTTCATGTACATCCGCCAGATGTGTGAGCGGCTCGCTCATTGTCGTAGCAATGTGGTGGGGCCGATTTCAGGAAGGCTGCGTACATCAGCCTGAAGAAAGGTGACAGTGTCAGCCCCGTCCTTCTTTCGAGCTACGGCAAGCATCTCCTCGGACAGATCCACTCCTGTCACCTGGAAACCGCGTCGTCGCAGTTCGAGGTGGACTTTCCGGTTCCCGCATCCCAGGTCCAGGAGCTTTTCTCCCGGAGCACCATGGCGTCCGAAGATGTCCGTATACAGAGTGACCCATTTGTCATACCGCTGAGTGCGCGTGACGATGTCGTAGTGCGCTCCGAGGCCATCGGAGAAGTCTTTTGCCGGTTTGTCGGCGCTTTTCGACATTCACCCACTCCGTAGCAGCCTGCGCGGGCAAGGTGTCACCAAGATACATGTTGAGTTGCATGCGGGCCTGCGCAATGTATGTTTCTCCACATGCCCTCACACACGTATATGCAGTCAGGTGTGTCCGTCGGTCGAGGTGATCAGAACGCCCGTCCGACGCACCGGAGGCCCTGAGACGTATCAGGGCGAGCGAACCGACGTACATGACCCGGTCGTCGCAGTTGACCCGGCGGAGAACACGAGGGCCTCCTTCTCCTTGCCCAGTCGGCCCGGGGAATGGACTGGGAGGAGTTCGTGCTCACCGACGAGCGGCGCGTCGGGCAAGGCCTCCGCGCTTCCCGGCAGGCACGGCACTGCCCCGACGAAGGGCACGAGCGGGGCCAAGACGACTGCTCCAGAAGCGGCGCCGGGGGTGAACGTGTTCAGCCACGCGTCACACTCGGGATGTTCACCCACGGAACCATGCGCGCACTGGGCATGTGCGTTCAGCTCGCGAGCTCTTCGGCCTCCGACGGGAAGGACCTCGAACTGGCGGACTGCAATAGCGGTTCCGCACAGCGGTTCGTGCTGAACTCCAACCACGATCCGGTCAGCGGTCTGCGGACAAGTGCGGCGCGGATGTACGCGACAACGGAACGGCGAACGGCACCCGGCTCCAACTGTGGTCCTGCTCCGGCGGTGTCGACCAGAAGTGGCCCACGGCCTGAGCTCCGGCGGGCCGTTGAGCGGCCCACCGGAGCCGTCCGGTCAGCCGCCGATGCTGACCAGTGTGCCCGTGCCGTCCGGGTATCCGATGTACGCGGTGGCCGGAGCGGTCGTGTTCACACCGGACCACTTGCCGGTGGCGGTGAACGGCACGCCCGGTTCGGTGGCGGGGCGCGTCGGGGACACGGTGAAGGTACCGGTCGTGGGGGTGTCCATCCCCACCAGGTTCGACTGGAGGGTGAACTTCGTGGAGGAAGTGCCCTCCAGGTAGTCGAAGGCGAAGACGGACGCGAGGTACTTGCCAGGGGGCAGGGACGACAGGCTGACGCGCCCCTGGTGCGCGTACGCGCTCAGGTCGCCCATCATCTGCCCGGGCCGCCCGTCTGTCGGTGCCGTCCAGATCAGCAGGGCCACCTTCGCGTCTGGGTTGTCCGTCCTGACGAAGAACTCACCCGCCTTGCCGCCCTCGGGCACCGTGAACGCGAAGTCCTGCTCACCGTCCGCCGAGGCGGAGACCTCCCCCTGCACCGGCCGGCCCGCGACCGGGGCGTAGCCGGTGAGTGTCACCTTCTCGGTTCCCGGCGTCAGGGAGTAAGAGACGCCGCCCTCGCTCCCGGCGCCGACGACCCGATCGGGAGCCAGCAGCGCGTACGGGGTCACCGCGATCGGGCTGCGGACCGTGACCTGTCCGCTCCCGGTCCAGGTCAGGAACCCCGTGGCCGGCGTGCCGGAGACCGCGGTGGTGCGCGTCAGCTTGATGCTCACCTTCGCGGTCTGGCCGGCGCGGGTGAAGCGCAGCGTGGCGGGCGTGACCTCGGCACGGAAGCCGGGCAGCTTCACCGAGGCCCGGTACACGCCCGGGCGAACCGCGGTCAGCGTACGGGTGATGGTGCGTGAACCGAGCAACTTGCCCACGGAGATGGACGGGTAGTTGAGGTTGCTGGGATCCATGGGGTCGGTACCGGTCCCGGTGTCGATGCCGAGGCCTTCCTCGTATCCGAGCCAGTCGGTGTTCGACGCGTCGTACACCAGGCCGGGGTTGAGCATGGCGGCCGGATCGACCTCACCGGATCCCTGCTCGTACGGGTCGGTGTTCGCACCGCCGGACGCGGTCTTGGTGTCCACGGCGGTCGTCATCATGGCGGACTTCACCGCCATCGGGGACCACGTGGGGTGGACGCCGAAGTAGAGGGCCGCGAGACCGGATATCTGGGGGGCGGCCATCGACGTGCCCGACAGGAAGTCGAAGTCGTGACCGAGGTTGCTGGGCGGCGCGACAGCGGCGAGCACGCCTACGCCGGGGGCGGCGATGTCCGGCTTGATCAGCGCGCCCTGGTTCACGGTCGAGGGGCCGCGGGAGGAGAAGGGCGCGATCTGCGGGTACGGCGCCCCAGAGGAACCGCCTGGCTGGAGCGTCACGGTGGCGCCCGGCGTGGCCGCGTAGTCGCGGACCGTCATGGCTCCCGGGACGTTCAGATGTACGGTGGGCACGGTGTGGATGTCCGCGTCGGTGTCCAGGGCGGTGGTGTTGACCAGGACCATGCCGACGCCGCCCGCCCGTGCCACCTCGGCGGACTTGCTGACCCGGGTGGTGACTCCGCGGTCGCACACCACCACTTTCCCGGCCGTCTTCGCCGGGTCGAGAGAGCCGTCCCGGCACAGCCGTGCCGCCTCGTCCCCGGCCTCGGGGGTCTTCACGTCACCGGCCCGGACCAGCGGCTTCGGTCCGAGCACCGCGCTCACGGTGGTGCTGCCACCGACGAACGTCCGGCCGTCGCCCAGCTTCACGGTGGCCTCGGAGAGCGCCAGCGTGCTCGCCGCGACCGTGGTGGTCCAGGGCGCCGTGTTGTCCAGGGTCCGAGCGTCGGGCCCCTGGTTGCCCGCGGCCGCGGAGACGAAGACCCCCGCCTGGGCCGCGGCCCGGAAGGCCTGCTGGATGGGCGCATCGAGCTGCGACTCCACCAGGCCGCCCGCCGAGAAGTTGATGACGTCCACGCCGTCGGCCACCGCCTGGTCGATCGCCGCGACGATGTCGGAGTCGTAGCCGCCGGAGTCCTGTTCGTCCTTGCCCGTCCACAGCGCCTTGTACGCCGATACGACGGCGCCCGGCGCCACTCCGGAGATCTTCCCGAAGTCATGCCCGTCCACGGTCACATGGACGTTCGCGTCGCCCGCCGCGGTGGACGCGGTGTGAGTGCCGTGGCCCCCGCCGTCCCGCGGCGACACGTAGTCGTTGCGCTTTTCCGGAGGCGTCGCGGCCAGCCAGCCGTCGCCGAAGTACCGCGCGCCGACGAGCTTGGTGTTGCAGGCGGCTCCGGTGAACTCCTCACCGGTCTGGCAGTGGCCGCTGAAGGTGCCTCCGTCGGCCTTCTTCATCTTGATCTCGTCGCCCTTGAGGAACGGGCGGTAGGGGTCCTTGGACGTGGGGAGCGCGGTGCCCAGGGCGGGCCCGGCGAACGACGCGCTCTCGGGCCAGATGCCGGTGTCGATGACGCCGACCACCACACCCTTTCCGGACTTCGCGGTGCCTCCGAGCTTCGACCACAGGCCGTGCCGTCCTGACAGGCCCAGGAAGTCGGTCGACCTGGAGTCGTCCGTCACCTTGTTCCACCCGTCCGGGCTGACCTTGAGCACACCCGGCTGCCGGCTCAGTCTCGCGACCTGAACAGCCGTCAGGCTCGCCGTGAAACCGTTGGTCACCGTCGTGTAGCGGTTGCGTATCCCGGCCCCGGCCGAGGCGGCGACCTTGTTCTGCCGGTCCTTGAGGTAGTCCCGGTAGCGGTGCGCGTCGCCGCTGTTGGGTTCGGCTTTTCCGCCCGGCTCCGGCGCGGTGGCGGCCAGGCCGGCCACGCCACCTTCGTAGAGCGCGACGGGCGCGTCCTTCAGGGTGACGATGTAACGGCCGGCCGGGAGGTGCCCGGACAAGGGGGTGGGGGTCCCCGGGCTGCCTGTGGCCTGCGCCGGTGTGCCGGAACAGACGGTGGCGAGGGCGACAGCGAGAGCCGCCGCACCCGATGCGAGTGTCTTTCTTCGAAGCGTGGAACTCACACGTTCCTCCTGAGGGAGTGAGCCGGAAGGTGTGTCAAGCACCTTCGAGTGGTGCTACGCGTGCGGGGCCAAGGAGTGCGACGACAACAGAGCAACGGAGGTGGAGGTGGCAACGTCGTCGCGGCGAAGAAAGTGAACGCTGTTCCTCGGAAAGGTGTCCAGACAGTTCGATGGCGGGTTTGGACGGATGACCAACTGCGCCACGACCGGCGGGCAATACCTGGGCCACTCCGCAATCACTCAGCCGAGATACATGTGAGTAGTGGGCCCCAAGCCGTCATCCATGCGGAATGTGCGACGGCTGAACCGAAGCCTCCAGCGAACGCGGCGGGCGCGGCATCGACAGGAACAGTGCTTTCGGCGACCGTATCCGGATTGGTTCAGACGAGCCCGGCGATGACGTCGGCCAACCGGTCGGGCATCGACAGGAACGGTGAGTGTGCGGACTCCAGCGGGACCACGTGGGTCCTGTTGTGCGGGAAGGCGCTGTCGGCCTGGGTGATGAACAGGCGCTGGAGGGCCACAGGAATGGTGTTGTCCTGGGTGCACAGCACGCAGGTACGCGGGACCGGTCCCCAGCGCTGCGCGGTGAGTGTGACGGGCTGTGTGGCCATGGCGGTCGGTGACTCGCAGCCGAGGAGCCGGCAGTGATGGACAGGTGATGCAAGGGGTGTCGGAGGCGGGCATGTATGCGGTCACGTAGACCAGACGCCCGAAGAGCTCGGGGTGGCGTTCGGCAGCCAGGGTCAGCGCAGCGCCGCCCATGCTGTGAGCGACCGCGGTGACTGGTTCGCCACGGCCCGCCGGGCCTGTTCGGCGAGCACCGTGGCCGCCCTGTCGAGGTCGACGTCCGCGACCGGGGACTTCTCGGACGAGAAGTCCGACGGGACATGAGGACGTCTGGTGCTCGCGGCCAGCCGTCTGGCCTTCAGACCGTGGCCCGGCATGTCGACGGCCACCGACGCCACACCCGCGCGGCGAGATCGAGCGACACCTCGCTCCAGCACCAGGCGCCGTGAAAGAACCCGTGAACCAGCTGAACAGGACCCTTGAGTACAGCCATGATCGTCCCCTTCGAAAGGTGTGATCCTGACTTCTCGTCACTGGCCTTCGACAGGGGCGACCGCGAGGCACACCGAGAAGAGCGGCGCGGTGCCGACGCCGGATCAAGGCCGGTCGAATTCCTCGGATGGTATTCGGCCGACGGCATGTGGCTTGGCCTCACCTGCCACCCGAGCGTGTCCGAGTACAGGTGCCTCCAACCCATGACCGCCCAGGCATCCGAGTCGGGGATGACGTGGTGGATCTCCATGGCGCACTCAGTGCGCTCGCGGAGCGGTCCGCGGCGGGCCGGCTGCGAAGGAGGACCCATGCTGTTCGGCGGACTCCTCAGCGAGGCCCTGGCAGCCCGCAAGAGCAAGGCCCGGGCGGCGGTCCACTCATACCGCTGTCTGATCAGCGGCCCGTAGCTGGGCAATTGCCCAGTCCAAGGCCGCTTCCAAGTGCGTGATCTGCCCGGTGGAGAGCAGGAGCGCCACTCCCCCCTGCAATCCGGCCAGCAACGCGGCGGCGGCTGTGTCCACATCGAACGCGTCCGGCAGTCGGCCGCTGTTCTGGAGCGCCCGCATTCCGTCGGCGATGTGGTTCTGCCACGTCCGCATCAATTCACTGACAACCGCCTGGGTGCCTTGTGAGGCGAAGCCGACCTGTTTGAGCAGTGCTCCGAGGGAACACGTATCGCCCTGCTCCGCATACCGTTCGACGACCGTGTCCCGCCACTGGTACCAGGCCTCCCAGGTATCCAGTTGGCCCAGGTACGGCTGCTGATCGTCCAGGACCCGGTCCGCCTCATAGTGGGCGACCGCGAGCAGGAGCTCCTCCCTGCCCCCGGGAAAGTAGTGGAACAGCTGGCTCTTGCTCGCGTGGGTCCGTTCCCGGATGTCGTCCAGTGTTGCTGTGAGGCCTGTCTCCCGTAGGACTTCGGCAGCCCCGACCACGATTCGAGTGCGCGTGGCCCGTCCCTTGGGTGTCAGAACGTGTGCCATATCGCTGTTTCCCTTCACCGCACCAGTGCGGTTCATTCTAGGAGCGGTGGGACACCGGTCGGGACGGCGCGGAGGAGGGTTGCGGGGGGGGCCTTGCACGGCGTGGTGTGCTTCACATGTGATGCCATGCCGGAAATGCCACTCGCGTCCTCGCTTCATCGCATGTGAAGGTCGGCCGGCGCCGGTCAGTCAATCGGCGAGGCGGGCTTTCGGCTGTGGCAGAGACTCCGCCTTGGCGCGCATCTCCGCGGCGCGGGCGACGCGCAGGGCGCCGAAGAGTTCGGCGGCCCGGTTCCAGTTCGCCCGCGCCAGTTCGACTTCTCCCAGTTCCAGCTGGGCGGATGCGAGGTCATTGAGCAACTCCGCCTGCTTGTACTCGTCGAGAAGCTCCTCATAGAGCCGTAGTGACTTCTGGTAGTCCGCGATCGCGGACTCGACATCGCCCAGGCGCTGTCTGATGTAGCCGATGTTGCCCTGTACGCCTGCCTCGTCGTGACGGTTCCCGGTCTTTCTCAGCAGGGGGAGCGCCTCCTCACACCAGGCGATCGCTTCCTGGTGGTCGCCTAGCACGGCATGGAACCAGCCCACGATGGCGATGGAGCGTGCGATCTCGTACGGCCGGGCGAGCTTCCGGGCGATCGCCAGGCTCCTGCGCCCGTGCTCCATGCCCTCGGCGTGGCGCCCCTGATAGCTGCGTACGCGGCTGGCGTACCGCTCGGCGAGGAGCTCCTCGTACGGGGGCAGCCGGTGCAGATGGCCGAGCATGTGGTCGACGGCCTCGTCGGCTTCATCGAGACGGCCGGTCTCCACCAGTGCGTTCGCCAGGTTCGTGCTGGTCCGCGTGATGGCGACGGGATCATCGAGCGTGAGGCCTGCGTCGAGGCCGATACGCGAGGCGGTGATCTCCTCGGCCCAGCGTCCCGCGACCGTGTTGTAAGCGGCCCATGCGAGGGTGAGGTCGATGCGGTGGCGCAGCAGCCGTGGATCCTCCAGGGCGCGCAGGGCGGCGGCTGCGGTCGGCTCCTCCTGGCGGAACCAGTCGAGTGCCTCCTCGCGGCTGTCGACCACCACAGGTGTCACCCCCTGTACCGGTGCGTCGAACGGCTCGGGAGGGAAGCGCGAGACGAACCGGTTGGCCAGCTGGGCGTTGTGGCGCAGGTAGTCCAGCAGGCGGATCTCGGCGCCAAGGCGGTCGTCGTTCTCCTGCCCGAGGAGTTCGGTGCCGTAGGCGCGGACCAGGTCGTGCAGGACGTACCGGCCTTCGGAGTCACGGGACAGCAGGCTGGCGGAGGTCAGTTCGCGCAGGTGTCGCCGGGCCGTGGGCATCTCCACTCCGGCGAGGGAGGCGGCGGCCTGGGCGGACACCGCCGGCCCGGGGTGGGCCGTCAGGTACCGGAAGAACCGGGCCGTCTCGGGGGTGAGCGCACGGTACGACCAGGAGAACACGGCCCGCACGTCCACGCGCCGGTCGTCGGCCGCCAGGGCGTCCAGCCTCGGCTCTGCCTCCCGCAGCTCGCGCACGGCCAGGCGCATCGGTACCTGGGGCTCGGCGCTCAGTTGGGCGCCGACGACGGCGATGGCCAACGGCAGACACCCGCACAACTCGACCAGCTCGGCCGCGGCCTCCGGCTCCACCCGGCACCGCTCCTCACCGATCCGGGCCGCCAACGCGGCAACCGCCTCCTCCTTCGTCCACACATCCAGACTGAACAACGACGCGCCCTCGGTCGCAGCCAGAGCCGCCAGCTGACTGCGCGACGTCACGATCGTCAGACACCCCGCCGCGGCCGGCAGCAGCGGGCGGACCTGCTCCGCATCCCGCGCGTTGTCCAGCACCACCACCAGCCGCCGAGACGCCGTCAACTCCCGGAACAACACCGACCGCTCCCCCACCCCCGAGGGCAACTCGGTACTCGCCACCCCCAGCGCCCGCAAGAACCCCCCGAGCGCCTCCCCCGGATCCAACGGCCGCCCCGAATCCTCAAACCCCCGCAGATTCACATACAGCTGCCCATCCGGAAACCGCTCCACCACCCGATGCGCCCAATGCACCGCCAACGTCGTCTTACCCACCCCGGCCATCCCCCCGATCGCCGAGATCACCACATGCCCACCCCGCCCCGAAACCCGCTCCATCACATCGCCGACCGCCGCCAACGCCTCCTGACGCCCACGAAACACCGCCAGATCCGGCGGCAACTGCTGCGGCACCCGCCCCGCACGCCGCACCGACGCCTGCACCAGACGCCGCCGCCCCTCCTCATCCAGCTCCAGCGCATCCATCAACTCACCCAGCGTCGCCTGCCGCGGCAGACTCTTCCCCCGCTCCATATCGCTGATCGCCCGCACACTCACCCCCGACGCCGCCGCAAGCTCCTCCAACGTCAACAACGACCGCTGCCGTGCCTCACGCAACAACCCACCGAACACCCGACGATCCACACCCACCACAAGCCCCCGACCCACTCGCCCGACACCACACCACCAAACCGCAAACCTAACAGTTGTGGATCGATCAATCCCGATACGGCGCAGACATACCAAGAAGACACGGCTCCGCGCCTGCCACCAGCGGATTCCTCCCGTACAGCCCAAACTGCATGTGAACTGCCTGGCGCTGCGGACACCTGTCCGTTGGGATGGAGGCCGACAACAGAGCGCTCCCTTGAATCCGGTGGGACCGTTCGATGTCCCGGAACCGGGAGTCACCCATGAACGCTCATACCGAGGTCCTTTCTCTCGCTGTCCGGGAAGAGGGTCGCGATACGCCGTCGCCCGCCGCCTCCCTCCTTTCGGGGCCGTCCGGAACCGCTGGACTCGTCGGACGCGAGACTGAGCTGCGGGAACTGCGGGACTTCCTGCGCGAGGCCCTGGCGCACGGAGCGGCTCGGGTGATGTGCGGAGAGGCGGGCTCGGGGAAGTCGGAGCTGCTCGAAGCCTGCGTCGAGACGGCTACGGCCGCCGACATGCATGTGCTGAGGTGCGCCGGCATCCGGACCGGCAATCCCCCGGAGCTCTCCGGTCTGCTCCAGATCGTCTGGTCGATTCTGGGCGGTCTGCGCCGGTCACTGGACGCCGGGCAGTGCCAGGTCCTGGAGCAGCTGCTGGTCGACGGTGCCCGCGGTGACCGGACCCGGTTGTCCTTCGCCGTTCTCGGCGTCCTGGAATCGGTCAGCGCCAGGCAGCCCCTGCTGATCGCCATCGACGACTGGGACGCGCTGGACGAAGCCAGCAGGGAAGTGCTCTCCTTCGTCGCGCGAAGGACCCGGGGCCATGCGCTGGCCCTGCTGGTGACCTCGCGTCCGCACCGCACACGACTACAGTCCTTGGCCGGCCTTCCGGAACTGAAGCTCGCGCCGCTGACCCCCGCCCAGTCCGCCGCTCTGCTGGCGGTGAGGCGTCCGGGCAACGACCCGGAGTCCATACGTGAGCTGCTGGCGACCGCGGTCGGCAACCCTCTCGCGCTCCTCGAACTCCCCACGTCCGAGGACCGACTGCTGTACGGACCCGTCTCGTCCGACCGGCTGGCCTCCGTCATGGCGCCCGGAGCCGCACGGCTTCCCTCGGGGACGCGTCATCTGCTTCTCCTGGCGGCGCTGCACCCGACCGGCGACCTCCCCCTGCTGCTGTCTGCCGCGTCGAGGATCGCGGGCGCCGAGTTGGGCTTCGCAGTACTGGAACCGGCAGAGGACGCGGGACTCGTGGCGTTCGACGGCAGGCGTCTGCGCTTCAGCCACCCGGCCACGGCGGGAGCCGTGATCCACGGCGTCGGGCCGCATCGCCGCCGCACCGCGCACGCGGCTTTGGCGGCCGTGCTGACGCAGGACTCGGTGGGGAGGCTGTGGCACCTCTCGCAGGCCGCGGTGGAGCCCGACACAGAGCTGGCCAGCCGTCTCGAGGACGTGCACCGGCACGGGCTGGACCGGAGCGAACCGATGATGGCCGTACATCTGCTGCGGCGCGCCTCCGAACTGTACGGCGCGCCCGCGGACCGGGGACGCTGCGCGCTCCTGGCCGCCCAGCTCGCCCACGACCTCGGTCGGGGGCACATGGCGCGGACGATGGCGCGCCGCGCGCTGCGCCACCCGCTGGGCCCCTTGGGCACGCTCTGCGCGGAGGCGCTCACGCACCTGGGAGACGAGAGCGACCGGCAGTGGCCGACGGACCCCGCCACCTGGCCCACGCCGGTCGGCGCCGACGAGCAGGAGAACGCGCTCGAGCTGGCCCGGCTGACGGCACCCACGGTTGCGGGCGACCCGGAATGCGCGGACGCGCTGCTGGCCTTTCTCGACGGGTTGTCGGACAAGGCGGTCGACCCGCGGCTGCTGCACGCCATGGCCGCTGCGGCTCCCGTCCGCCGAGCCGCGACCGTCATCACCCGTGTGTCCGATCTGCCGAGGCTCGCACACGCGTCCACCCGCGACATCGAACGCCTGGGGGAAGCGGCCTTGCTGGCCGGTGACCCCCTGCGAGCGTTGGACCTGTACCGGCGGACGGAGTACCGCTACCGGTTCCGTGAACAGGCCGACCAAGTGCCACGGGTCGTGCTCCGGCAGGGACTGGCGCAGCTGCTCGCGGGTACGTGGGCGCAGGCCGAACTGTCCTTCCTGCGGTGCGGTGAACTCGCGGCGGAACACGGCCGGGGTCACCACGCGACCGCCGCGGCGCTCCTGGGGGATCTCGTACGCGGTCTGCGCACCGGTACGGGGTCCGCGGTCCACGCGCGCGATCGGGAAACCGCGCGCCGTTCGGTGCGCTCGATCGACGAGATTCTCGCGGTCGGCACCGCATGGGCTCAGGTGGAGAACGGGGACTTCGCCGCCGGATTCGCGGCGCTCTCGTCTCTTCTCGCCGATCCCGCCCGTTGCGCCGCGGCCCTGTTCGTTCTGGTTCCCTTCGCCGAGGCCGCCAACGCCGTTAACGCGGGCGACCAGGCACGAAGGACGCTGCGCCGACTCGAACACGAGCTGGGCGCGGAGTGCGCGCCTCTCGTCTCGGTCGGGCTCGCGGTGGCCCGTGCCGTCCTGGCGGACGACCAGGACGCAGAATCCCTGTTCGAACACGCCTTCGCCGCCGACCTGTCACACCGGCCCTTCCTGGAGGCGTCCCTGCGCCTGGCCCACGGGCGCCTGCTCCGGCGCCGGCACGAGTTCACCGACTCCCGTGTAACCCTGCGTCAGGCGGCGGCCGCCTTCACCACGATGGGCGCCGAGGCGCGTGTCGCGCGGATCACCGCAGAACTCCGGGCGTCGGGCGGGAGAGCTGAGGTGAACACCCCAGGCGCACCCGGGCCGACCCAGCCCCGTGATCTTCTCAGCCCGCAAGAACTACGGATCGCCCAACTGGCCGGCCGTGGACTTTCGAACCGTCAGATCGGTGAAGTCCTCGGTCTCTCGCCCCGGACCATCGGCTCCTACCTCTATCGGATCTTTCCCCGGCTCGGGGTGACGGCACGGGCACAGCTGTCCGAGGTCCTGAGGGAGGCTCAGGTTCCTGTCACCTGACGGACTCCGCCTTGACGCGCATCTCCGCGGCGCGTGCGACGCGCAGGGCACCGAAGAGCTCGGCTGCCCGGGTCCAGCTCGCGCGCGCCTGTTCAGGTTCACCCTGTTCCAGCTGGGCGGATGCGAGGAAGTCCAGCACCTCGGCCTGACCGTGGTCGGAGTGGATTCCCTGGTTGAGCCACAGCGCCTTCCGGTAGCTGGCGACAGCGGCATCGAGTTCGCCCAAGCCCTGCTGGGCGAGGCCGGTATTCGCCCAAACCACCCCCTCGTTAAAACGGTCCCCGATCTCTTGCAGAGTGGGGAGCGCTTCCTCGCACAACGCAATGACCTGGTGGTGATCGCCGAGTGAGGTGAAGAGCCAGGACAGTTCGGTGAGGGCGAGTGCGATCTCATCGCGCTGCTGCAGCGTACGGGCGATCGCCGGCTCCCGCTGCTGTAACGGAAGTTCGGCTCAGTAATCTTTCAGCTTCTCGGCCAGTTGCGCGCGTGAGGTGACGTCCAGCTTCGGGAAGATCTGGTAGAGGTGCGAGGCCACCGTACGGGGGGACAGGCGGAGTTGTTCCCCGATGGCCGGGTTGGTCAGACCGCGGGCGGCGAGGCGGGCGATGGTGAGTTGCTGCGGCGACAGCACTCGGGAGAGCTCGTCCTCGACGAGCTCCTCGCCCGCCCTGCCGGTCGCCCTCAGCTCCAAGGCCGCCAAATCCGCGCGGGTACTGGCGCCGAGAGTCCTGAAGACGCGCTCGGCCGTGGCGAGCGGCTCCCGCGACTCGACGACGCGGCGCCCGCGCCTGAGCCACGCACCGTAGCTGAACTGGGTCATCGCGTACAGCAGGGGACACTCCTCGGCCGCGTCCCCAAGTGCCTCGCCGTAGCGCGCCTCGGCCTCCTCGTCCGGGGCGAGGGCCGCTCTGGCATAGGCCAGAACCCGCCGGAGCAGCGGCGACCGCCCGGTCTGTGTCTGGCTCTCGACGCGCTCGACGACGGCCTCGGCGTCGGTCGACTTCCTCGCGGGCAAGGCCGCTTCCACGAGGAAGGCCAGTGCCCAGAACTGCTCGAAGGAGTACGGCGTCGTCAGCTCGGTGAACATCGAACGCAGATGGGCGTAGGCCTCGGCGTATCGCCCCGTACCGGACGCTGCCAGCGCGCGTGTGAGGGAGGCCAGACTCAGCTGTTTGCCGTGGCCGAGGTGCAGTGACGCGTCCTCGACCGCCGCGGCGCACTCCAGCGCTCTGTCGTGATGGCCGCGCAGCGCCTCGATGACACCCTGGACTCCGGTGGCTCGCGCGGCCCAGTTGGGCTGTCCCGTTCTGGTGGCGGTCACCCGGCCTTCCTCGGCCATCGCCTCCGCGGTGCGCCACTGGCTGCCCAGCCAGATCTCCCCCACTGCCCTCGCCACCAGGATGTGCGGCAGCTGTCGGTGCCGTCCGTCGACGCGGACGGCCGCCTCCGCCTCCTGGAGCAGCAGCGCCGCCCGGCTGAGGTCGCCCGTGAGGTGTGCCGCCTGGCCGAGCAGGATCCGGTCGTCGATATCGGATCGGTCCGTGGTGCCGTGCAGCGGGAGGCGGCTCGCCGACAACGGCTCCATCAGGGCCATGACGACGAGATCACGTGCGTTCCATGGCGGGGGCCGCAGGTCCTCGACCGCCTGGACGACAAGGCGGCGTTCCGCGGCCCCGGCCTGTTGCCACCAGCATCGGCCCGCCGCGGCGTACAGCAGTTTCTGCGCGAGGACGGGATGCCCGGTGGCGACGGCGCGCGCCATCGCGCAGAGTTCGGGGATCCGGTCCCGGCCGACCGCGGAGTTGCCGGGCATCAGATCGTGCAGCCAGAGCTGCACGGCACGACCGTAGTCTCCGAGCTCGGCGACGGCGATCTCACGGGCGTACCGATGAGCCTGCGCTTCCAGACCGTGCTGGCACGCCAGTTCCGCGGCGTACGCCAACCGGCTCGCACGGCGCTCCGGGGCCGCGGAGAGACGGGCCGCACACTCCAGTGCGGCCAGGGACATGAGGATCGCCGTGCCCGGACGGGGGCCGGCCGCCAGTGCCTCCAAACGCTCGGCGAGCTCCTCCTGGGCACCGGCCGCGCACTGAGCCGCGTGCCAGGCCGCGTGGCCGCGGTCCGTGATGCTCTGCCCCAACGCCGCGTGAGCGGTCATGCGCCGGGCCGCGCTCTCGAGGTGGAGGACCGCCACACGAAGCAACGGCTGAGGAAAGTGCAGGCGGTGGTCGCTCTCGTTCACCAGCCCGCGCTCCACGACCTCGTCCAGACCGGCCCGCGCCGCGACTTCGCTCCCCAGCACCCGCGTGCTCGCGCCGAGAACGTCCTGTGCCACCGGCGACATGCTCAACGCCGCGGTGAGCAGTACACCGCGCGCGTGTGCCGACAGGCCCTCCAGGTTCTCCGCATACGCCTCGGCCAGACGCGGTGTCGCCGGCAGCATGCCGAGGCCGGCGGCGTCCAGGAGAGCGCTGCCGTTCAGCGACAGCTCGGTGAGCGCGAGCGGGTTTCCTCGCGCCACAGTGAGGACGAGTTCCCTTTCGGCGTGGGCCGTGGCGTGCCCGGAACGTTCGACGAGCGCGCGGGCGTCCTGGTCGGAGAGCGGCTTCAGCGTGACGGCGAGCGCGTCCATCACGCGCCGTTCCTCGGGTGCCCCCCGCTCGGCTATGACCATGCCCACCTGTGTCTCGCCGCAGAGCCGGGCCATCTCGCGTACGGTGTCCCGGCTCGCGGCATCGAGCCGGTCGAGGTCGTCCACGCACACGAGGACCGGCCCAGGTGTCACCGATAGCAGGCGCAGCGCGGCCGCGGCCAGGTCTTCGGGTGCCGACTCGACGGCGCCCGTGAACGCCTCTTCCAGCATCGCGCGTTCCGCGGCCGGCAAATCGGTGAGCCGGACCAGACGAGGGTGGAGCAAGGCGTGCAGCGCGGCATGCCGCACTCCTCGCTCGGCCGGAGCCCAGGCAGTGGACAGCACGGGCATGCCCCGCCGCGCCGCTTCCGATTCCGCGAACCGTAGGACGGCCGTCTTGCCGATACCCTCGGCCCCGCTCAGGTGAAGGACGCGCCCGCCGCCGGACAGGCCGGCCAGCAGCGTGGCCACCAGCTTCTGTTCGTGCTCGCGGCCGACCAGGGACATGCCGTCCGACCACACATGTGCGCTCACCTTGTGCCCTCCCCGAGGCCCCTCCGACCAGCAGCGGGTGTGTCCACGAGACGAGGTGCGTTCGCGAAGGACCGATCCGAGCGGCACGGGGGATTGCCCCGGCCAGGATGTGTCTCACCCAAGCGCCGGTACACGACAGTGGGTTGCACTCCGCCCGACGCTGAAAAAGATAACGGACATTTTAACACCCGACTTCGTCTCCGCCGGGTGGCTGCGAGGCCGGCCGGGCTCACCGACGGGCCTCAGCCGTGCGTACTCCCTGCAGCGGGACCGCTGTCCGGGGCGACCTCGGCATAAAGACCGCGGATGCTGACGTCCGCTCCGTGCTTGAGGCGGCGGAAAACCCAGTCGATCGGGTGGCACTCGCGTGTGTCGGGGAGTTCCATGACCAGGGGGACGGTGTGCTGAGGGTCCGGCGTGAGGCGCCAGACCGCGCCTGCGTGACGCGTCAGTATTTCGCCGACGTAACAGCCGAAGGCGACGAGGGAGTCGGCCATCTCCTGGCCGGTGGCACCGTCGGTCCGGAAGCCGTCGACTATGTCCTCCACCAGGCCGATGCTCCCGGGGCTGTAGTCCAGCTCGGCGTCACTGATGTCGGCCGCGGCCTCGACGATGGCAGCTGCGTGGAGAGGCGCGCTGTCGGGCTCCAGGGGGTAGTTCAAGTGCAGCTGCATGTTTGTCCTCGGACCGTTGCCGTCGATGCCGTCGAGGCTAGCCGGAGAACATCCGCCAGGCATGCCCCCGAGCATAAGCATTTGGCACTGGCCTGCCCCGACCAACAGACACCATACGGCCAAGGTGCGCACATGCTTCGCACCCTTCGGCCAGGAGATGTTGCTCTCTCCGACCACTGCAGTCGGCAGTCAGTCGACTCATGCCTCCGGACGGATGCCCCGCCAAGGTGGGAGCCGTGCCCTGACCTGCACGCGCTGAAGACTCCGAGAAAGGGGCCCACGTATGGCACGTCCTCGTGCGTTCGACACCGACCTGGCACTGGAAAGGGCCATGGAGCTGTTCTGGAAGCAGGGGTACAGCGCCACGCCACTGCCGCATCTGACAGCCCGGCTAGGAATCGGCAGTGGCAGCCTGTACGCGGCGTTCGGGTCCAAGGAGGGCCTGTATGCACAGGCCCTGAAACGCTACTGCGACGGGCTGGTCGCGGATCTCGAGGGGCAGATGGATTTCGCCCTCGACATTCGCACGACGCTGCGCAGTGTGCTGCTCGCGCTGGCCCTGGCCGACGTGTCGGACCCTGAACGCGGCTGTCTGCTGGTCAACGCGACGACAGAGCGCGCCGCCCACGGCAGCACGGTCGAACAGGTGAGGTCGACCATGGCCGCCGTGGAGTCCGTGCTGACCGGGGCGTTGGAACGCGCTCGGGTGCGGGGCGACCTGGGCACCGCACAGAGCCCGGTGGAACTGGCCCGCTTCCTGACCACGTTCATTCAGGGCCTGCATGTCATGGGCAACGCACGCGCGGACCGGTCGTTCCTGGAGTCGGCCGTGTCCACGGCCCTGAAGGTCCTGGACTGAGGCAGCGCGTGGGTCGGGCCCGGCTCGTCGCTGGAGGAAAGGAGGAGTCCTAGTAGTTGGTCACCAGGGGCTTCGTCTCGTCGACCACGTATGTGGAGAGCATCATCGTGGTCACCGTGCCGACGTTGCGAGCGTTGTGGATGACACCGTTCGGGATGAAGAACGGGTCACCCGTGCGCAGCCGGAGCGGCGGCCGGTCGTCGAACTCCATCAGGACGTCGCCGCGGACGATGTATCCGACCTCGACACCGGGATGGCTGTGACGGCCCGACTCCTTGTGCCGGGGAATCTGCACGAGCGTCTGCACGGCCTCCCAGCCCTCGGCGGGCGAGGGGTGTTCCTGAAGCAGGGTGCGTGTGACGCCTGCAGTCGGATCGGAGTCCGCAGCTGCGGCGGTCGACGACAGAGCGGCTACGCCGAGCGCGCCGGCCGCCGCGGCCCCGCTGGTACGGAGAAGAGAGCGGCGATCGATCATCACAGGTCCTTTCGATCGGTAGGCATCAAAGCCGACCAGGCAGGCAGAAAGTTCTTCCAACACAAAGCAACCATGTGTCTCAGTAGACACACAAGGGCGTAAGTCGGCCAACCTGAATACGTGTGCACATGTCGAGGGCCGGTGCCGGGGACCGGCCTCCCCTCGCCGCGGTTGCGCCCTGTCGGCCGTCCGCCTGAACCTGGACGAGTTCCGCGTCTGTGTGTCCCGCGCCAGGAACCTGGCGGCACAGAGAGATCCGCAGCGGGCGGTGGCGGTGCTGCGTCAGGGGCTCGCGCTGTCGTGCTCCTGGACGAGTCCCTCCCAACCTGTGCCCATGCTCCCGGTCTTCACCGGGCGCGCGGAGGAACTGGCGCAGCTGGACGCCTTGCCGGAGGACAGCACAACGGAGCCGCGCACCACGGCTCTCATCGCGTTCGACGGCATGTCCGGAGTGGCAACACGACGCTGACCGTGCGGTGGGCGCACCGCTTCCCTGACGGGTGGCTCTATCTGGACCTGCAGGGCTCGCCAGGTACGACCACGACCGCCACTCCCTGCGTTCGACGGCTGCCCGCATCGCCATCTCCAGGATGCGCGGCCCGGACTCGGGGCTGGTGACCACCTCCGCGTAGACGCTGCACTCGGCGAACAGCTCCTGCGGGCGGGGCTCCTGGAAGTAGCCGGAGCCGATCTCACTGCCGGGGATCCGGGCGGCGATGGCGAGGACCGGCACACGGCTGCGCTGAGCGTCGAAGAGCCCGTTGATCAGGTGCAGGTTGCCCGGACCGCAGCTGCCGACGCACACACTGAGCTCGCCGGTCAGCCCGGCCTCGGCCGCCGCCGCGAACGCGGCGCTCTCCTCGTGCCGCACATGCACCCGGTCGACGCCGTCCCGGCGTATCGCATCCGTCAGGCCGTTGAGCGAGTCACCGGGCAGGCCGTACAGACGGCGCGCCCCGGAGGCCTTGAGCGAGGCGATGACGTGGTCGGCGAAGGCGGGCATGCGGTTGCCTTTCATCGGTCGTGAGCGCATCCGGCGGGGCAGGGGCGCGCCTGGATCACGGCTCGCCGCGTTTGATGAGCGCCTGATCAGGCTCCGGGAACGGACATTGCGCACACATCCGTCGAATGACTGCGTCATCGGCGCCGGGACACCTTCGGCTTCTCGGTCGGACGACTGTCGGATGCCGGCCCCAACATGCCTCGTAGGACACACTGTGTGCCATGAAACCCTTGTCCCGGTTCGTTCCGGCAGTCACGGTCACGGTCGCCTCGTTCGTGGCGGCGGGCGGCCTCGTCTCCTGCTCGGCGGACGACGCCGCCGAGCCCGCGGAGATACGTGTCAACCAGGCCGGATATGTGACCGGTGAGAAGAAGTACGCCTACGTCATGGGAAACGGCGACGACCTGGCCGACGCCGGCTTCACGGTGGTCGACGAGCGCGGCCGCACCGTCCTGCGCGGCAGGCTGGGCCCCTCGACCGGTTCCTGGAACGCCGCCTACGACACCGTCCGCACCGTCGATCTGTCGGCGCTCCGCCGGACCGGCACCTACCGGCTGCGGCTGACGGGCTCGGCGGAGGGCCGGTCACCGCGCTTCCGGGTCGCCTCGGCGGGGCAGCTGACGGACGCGCTGCGCGCGGACAGCGTGCGCTTCTTCCGCACCCAGCGGGACGGCGGCGACGTACTGCCGGAGCAGACCGGCCGCGTCGCCTCCCACCTGACCGACGAGCGGGCCGTCGTCTACGCGCCCCCGCGCTACACGGCCGGCGGCGAGCGGACGGCCGCCACCGCGCTGACCGAGGTGGCGGGGCCCGTCGACGTGTCCGGGGGCTGGTTCGACGCCGGTGACTTCCTCAAGTTCACGCACACCACGTCGTACGTCGTCGGGCAGCTGCTGACCGCCGTGCGCGACACATCTCCGGTGCCCGGGCTTCCGGCGGAGGCGGACCACGGGCTGGACTGGCTGGACAGGATGTGGGACGGCCCGGACGGCGTCCTGTACGCCCAGGTGGGCCTCGGCAGCGGCAACGCGCGGCTGCGCGGCGACCACGACATGTGGCGCCTGCCGGAGGAGGACGATGCTCTTTCCGTACGGCCGGGCGACCCCGACTACTTGGTGAAGCACCGCCCCGTGTTCCGCGCCAACACCCCTGGCGACCCCGTCAGTCCCAACCTGGCGGGCCGGGTGGCCGCCGCCTTCGCGCTGGCCGCGCAGGTACGGGCCGAAGAAGACCCGGAGGCGGCGCGGCGGTGGCTCGACAAGGCGGCGGAGGTGTACGCGCGCGCCGACACCGACCCGCACGGGCGCCTGTTCACCACCGTCCCGGCGAGCTACTACCGGGAGGACTCGTGGCGGGACGACATGGAGTGGGCGGCCGTGGAACTCGCCCGCGCCGCCCGCAAGTTGGGGGACGGCCGAAGCGTGCGGTGGCAGCGGGAGGCGGTCGGCTGGGCGAAGGCGTATCTCCAGTCCGGCGAGCGCGGCACCCTGGACGTGTCGGATGTCAGCGCCCTCGCCCACGCGGATCTGCTGTCCTCGCCCGGACTGGACGGGGACACGAGGAACGCGCTCGAAGCGGATCTCAGGCGGCAGTTGGCGGAGGGCACGCGGCAGGCCGCCCGGGACCCGTTCGGCGCGGGTGTCGTCCTCACCGAGTTCGACGCCGTACCGCGCACTTTCGGGCTGGTGGCCACGTCCGGGCTCTACGCGCGCGTCACGCGTGACCACCGCTTCGACGCCTTCGCCTCCCGGCAGCGCGGCTGGGTCTTCGGTGCCAACCCCTGGGGCACCAGCTTCGTCATCGGCGCGGGTGAGACGTACCCGCACTGCCCGGAGCACCAGGTGGCGAACCTCGCCATGAGCCGCACCGGGCGGGGGGACATCCTGCGGGGTGCCGTGGTCAACGGCCCCAACAAGGCGGAGCTGTTGGGCGACCTGGAGAGGTTCGACAGCATGCGTCCGTGCTCCGCCGAGCCGTCCGGACACCGGTGGTCCGACTTCGACGGGCACGGTGCCGGCTACGTCGACGACGTGGCCGCCTGGCAGACGGTCGAACCGGCGGACGACTTCACGGCGACCGCCCTGCTCGCCCTCTCCCTCACCGCGGACACGGCGGTCACAGAACTGCGCTGAGAAACGTGACGGCCGCCAGCCAGCGGGTCCTCCTGGTGTACTCCTCGGCCTCCCGGTCCGGCTCCCGCCGGTCGTTGCAGTTGACCCGATGGAGCAGCTCCTCGATGGCCTCCTGCTCTTTGCCCAGACGGCCCGGGAAGAGGGGGTATTCGTAGGTGTTCATGATCTGTCCTGTCGACGGTGGGTGCTCAGCGACGGTTGCGGTACGGACCTGCACCTGAGTGCTACAGCCCCAGGTCGAGGGCCAGGCACGAGAAGGTGCGCCACGCGCCCGTGTCCTCGGGAGAGGTTTTCGCCCCGCCGTTCGGCCCGGACTCCACCACGTCGGTCATGTCCTCGTAGCGGATGCGCTCGGGCAGCTCGCCGAAGCGCACACACCGTGCCGCCGCGGCGGTGTCCATCGTGGCTTCCTGGTTCATGACCAGCCCCCACTTCGTGGATCGTGGACGAGTCCTGTCGGTCGACGGGACTGCTTTCAGCTTGCACCCAGTCTCGTCACCAGTCAAGACGGTGACGCATTGATATGTGTGACCTGTACGGCTGGCTGACATGCCCAGGCATGAGAGACCTTCCGCACACCGGACACACCTTGCTGATCCGCATCGACTTCTCCGACGAGGCGGCCTGGCAGAGCCTTCGTACCGTTGTCACCACTCCTGACGAGGAGGACGGCTTCCTCGCGGCGCTGCGCATCATGGACGACCCCGCCTACCGCGACCTGACCGCCGAGCGGCTCGTCGCACTCGCGCCCGCCGAGGACGACCTGCTGATTGTGGCGGACGGCAGGGCCTTGACGGAGGCGGAGATACCGCTGCCGGCCGTCATGAGGACGGACGCGGAGGACGAGGACGAGAGGGGCCGGAGCAGAGCTTCGACGAACTCAGGGTGGTGGCCTCGAAGTTGTGGTCCGTCGAGAACAACGTCTCGCTCGCCAACATGGACTGGGAGGAGTTCGTGGACGCCGCCGAGGCGGACGGAGTCTTCCGGGGATTCTGAGGCTTGGAGGTTCACGCCGTCCGCAGCCGTGACTTCGATGCCGGCCGGGTCCATCGGGTGGGAGTCCAGCACATCTCACCCGGTGCGGTAGCGCACCGGCAGGGACAGCACGCCGCGCACCATGCCGGACGGGAACCAGGCGAGGGAATCGGCGGGGACCGCCAGTTCCAGGTGCGGGACGCGGGTGAGCAGGGTGTGCAGGGCGACGCGGGCCTCCAGGCGGGCCAGCGGGGCGCCCAGGCAGTGGTGGATGCCGTGCCCGAAGGAGAGGTGCCGGACGGCGGGACGGGTGATGTCGAGCGTGTCCGGGTCGCCGCCGTCGGGCAGGAGGGCGTCGCGGCCGGCGGAGGCGAGGGCCACGGTGACGATGCCGCCTCGGGGGATCCGCACTCCGCCCAGCTCCAGGTCCTCGGCGGCGTACCGGTTCGTGGTGCGCTCGACGGAGGTGTCGTAGCGCAGGAACTCCTCGACCGCGTTGGGCAGGAGCCCCGGGTCGTCCCGCAGCAGCCGCAGCTGGTCGGGGTGCCGGAGCAGCGCGAGCACGGCGTTGCCCAGGAGATTGACGGTGGTCTCGTGGCCGGCGATGACGAGGAGGGCTGCGGTGCCGGCGAGTTCCTCCTGGGAGAGCCGGCCGTCGTCCTCGTCCCGGGCGGCGACGAGGGCGGACATCAGGTCGTCGCCGGGGGTGCGGCGCTTGTCCTCGACCAGTTCGCGCAGGAACGTGTGCAGGCTGGCCACCGCCGCGGCGTACTCGGGGTGGCTCACCTGGAAGGCGAGGGTCGTCCAGCGGCGGAAGTCCTGGTGGTGGGCCTCGGGGATGCCGAGCAGTTCGGCGATCACCGCGACCGGCAGCGGCGCGGTGAAGGCCTCCACGAGGTCGAGTTCACCGGACGGCGGCATGGCGTCGATGAGTTCGTTGGCGATCTGGGTGACGCGCGGCTCCAGTTCGGCGGACCGCTTCGGGGAGAAGGCGCCTGACACCAGACGGCGCAGCCGGGTGTGCTCGGGCGGGTCCGCCTCCAGCATCTGCCCGCCGAACCCGGTGCCGCGCTTGTGCCCCAGGAAGCCCGCCGCCTCCAGCATCTCCACGGCCGGCTGCGGGTCCTTGAGCAGCGCCGGATGGGTCAGCGCCTCGCGGGCCAGGTCGTAGTCGACGACCACCCAGCCCGTGATGCCGGGGAAGAACTGCGCCGGATGAATGGGGCCCTCCGCGCGCAGCCGTGCGTACTGCCGATGGGCGTCCGCCTTGAACTCCGGGCCCATGATGACCAGTTCGCCCGGTTCACCGGCCGACAGGGCCTGCTGGTACGTGTCCATACATGTGTCCTCGATCCGTAAGACCCTGCCCGTGCAACAGCCGTCATGCAGGACACGGAGCAAGTGCGCAGAAGGGTTCACTCGTGCACTTGCCGCCAGGTGTCCGCGGGCCGCGGCGTCATCGCACTCCGACCGCCTCCAGGCTGCTCGGTCCCTCTCGGGCGTCATGGCTCCCCGCGGAGCAGACGCGGTCCGCGGTCACGCGGTCGGCGCCGCTCGGCCGCTCTGCGCCCCGCCGGGGAACCAGCAATTCGCGGCGGCCAACGCCGTCACGGCGGACCATGTCGCCCGCCACAGGGCCGTCTTCCGGCACGCGGACTTCATCGGCGGCACCCTTCACCTGTCACACCGATCAGGACACCTGCGTGAGTCCAGGCACACATGTGCGATGCTCGTCGGCCTCTGCGACCGTACCCGACACCACACATGACGAGTGGTAGGGTGCGCGCCGATCTTCTTCTCACACGTTTCTGCACTCGGACCTTGGGATTCCATGAGTAACTCGGCAGAGGAAACACAGCAGATGAATGCCTTCGTCCCGGGCGGCCGGCGTCGGCACCGCAAGATGAGACAGGGCGGCTCGGGAGTCCGGCGTGCCGTCGTGCTCGCGATCACGGTGCCCATGGCCTCGGCCGCGCTGGCGGGACCCTCGGCCTTCGCCGCGTCCGGCAACAGCGCGACGGGCACGGCGGCCGGCGCGACCGAGGGTGTCGACGCCGACGACCAGCAGATGGCCGCGAACCTGGACACCCGGGTGCTCGACCAGCGGCTGGGCTCCGACGTGAGCGGTGTGGTGCTCGACGCGGACTCCGACAGCACCCTGTGGGACCACAACGGCTCCACCGCGCTGATGCCGGCCTCGAACGTCAAGCTGGCCACGTCGACCGCCGCCCTGACGGTGCTCGGCCCGGAGCACCGCTTCACCACCAAGGTGGTCTACGGCGACGGCACCCTGACCCTCGTCGGCGGCGGCGACCGCACCCTCACCAGCGCCGACCTCGCCGAGCTGGCGCAGACCGCGGTCGCCGGACTGCAGAAGGCGGGCCTGACCTCGGTGAAGATCGCCGTGGACGACAGCCTGTTCCCCGAACCGACCCTCGCCGACGGCTGGAACGAGGGCTACTACCCGGACTCCGTCGCCCCGGTTCGCGCCCTGGTCGTCGACGGACGCGGCGTCCAGGACACCTCCATCGACGCCGGGCAGACCTTCGCCGAGCTGCTCGCCGAGAACGGCATCACCGTCGACGGCGACGTCACACGTCGTACGGCAGCCCGCACCGACGTGCCCGTCGCACGCCACAAGTCGGCCCCGCTGGGGGACATCGTCAAGAAGATGCTCAAGACCAGCGACAACAACATCGCCGAGACCCTGCTGCGGATGACCGCCCTGGGCGCGGGACGCCCCGTCACCTTCGAGGGCGGCACCGAGGTCGTGCGCCAGGTGCTCAGCCACCGCTACGGCGTCTCTCTCGACCACTTCGAGATCCACGACGGCAGCGGCCTGTCCCGGGCCGACCGCATCCCGGCCGCCACCCTCGCCCAGATCCTCGAACTGCTCACGGAGCCCCGCTACGCGCACACCCTGGGCGCCGTCCTGGACGGCCTGCCGGTCGCCGGTGAGGCGGGCTCCACCCTCGGCCCGGAGTGGGGCCGGTTCGACGACCCGAACTCCCAGTGCGCGGTCGGCAAGGTGCAGGCGAAGACCGGCACTCTCACCGGTGCCATCGCCCTGAGCGGTCTGACCCGGACCGACGACGGCGAATGGCGGGTGTTCTCCTTCATCGAGAACGGCTCCACGGCCGCTCCGAACGACATCAAGGACGCGATGGACGGCCTCGCCGCGACCGTGAACGGCTGCTGGGCCTAGCCAGGTCCGGCAGCCGGGTACCGCCCACCGGGACGCCGCCCGACCGCGAGGTCGGACGGCGTTCGTGTGCGTGGCACCGGTCCTGTCTCACATACAGCGGCCCGCCGCCGGGCCCTCCGCGACACTGCCGCCCATGCTCCGGCTCCGCTGGAAAGGAACCCATGAAGCCTCCACACACGCCCCCTTCGCCGGGAGGCCTCCCCAAGAGGGTCCCGGGCAGCGCCAGGTCGGTCGGTTCCGGGCCCGTCCAGGACGGCGACACGGCCGGTGTCGCGGAGCCGGCCGCGCCGGGGAGCGTCGGCCGTACGCCGGACGCGGCCGGGAGAGGCGCCTCCCTGCCCCGGCTCGCCCAGATCTCCTCCCTCGGGTCGCGGGGGAACGCCGGCCGCGGTGCCGACGATCCCGGCGCCGCCCCGAACAAACCCGGCGACGACGTCGCACGTACCGGCGACAAGGCCCGGCGCGAGGGATTCCGTGGTGCCCTCGGCGTCGTGGGCATCGTGGGACTGCTCGCGGTGGGCGGCGTCCTGCTGACCCTGGGCCTGGTCGGCGGGCACGACGACAGGCGCGACGGGGCGCCGGTCGCCGTCGACTCCGGTGACTACGGCACAGACGTCGTCGACGGGCTCGGCGATGTGCCGGCACCCGCGGTGAGCGCGTCCGGTACCGGCACCGGCACCGGCACCGGCAAGGAGCCCGATAGTTCCGCGAAGCCCACGTCCACCTCGCCCAAGAGCAGTGCGTCGAGCAAGGACGCCCCGTCCGACCGACGCGCCACCGCCCCGGCGCAGGAGCCCACCGGAACCGAGACGACCGCCCCGGCCGCAGTGCCGGGTGTGAACGTGTTCAGCCACGCCTCGCAGCGCTGCATCGACATCGTGGGCGGCAAGGCCGTGCAGGGCGCGAAACTGATGATCTGGGACTGCTCGGAATCCGCCTCGCAGCACTGGACGTTCACGGGCGGGACCATGCGCGCGCTCGGCATGTGCGTACAGCTCGCGGACGGCTCGACGGCCGACGGGGCGGACCTCGAACTGGCTACCTGCAACGGGAGTTCGGCGCAGCGGTTCGTGCTGAACTCCAGCCATGACCTGGTCAACACGCCGGCCGACAAGTGCACGGACGTACGGGACAACCAGACGGCGAACGGCACTCGGCTCCAGCTGTGGTCCTGCTCCGGCGGTGTCAACCAGAAGTGGTCCACGTCCTGAACGGATGCCGACCCGACGGAGGTATGTACAGGTGCTTACGGCACTGGGCATGTCCGAGCCCGATGAACGAATCTACCGGTGCTTCCTGGACCAGGGACCTGTGCTCGTCTCGGACCTCGCCGTATCGCTGGGAACATCGGCGGACCACGTTCACCGGTCCGTCGCCCGTCTCACGGAACTCGGACTCCTGCGCGCCACCGGCGGAGGCTGCTACCAGGCGACGAACCCCGAGGCCGCGCTGCTGCCCCTGCTGGCCAGGCGGCAGTTCGAGGTGGAGACGGCGCTGGCCTCGGCGCGGACGGAGATCGACCGGATCGCCGAGCGCTACCGCGACGGAAGGCTGCGGGCCGATCCGCGCAATCTGGTGGAGGTCCTGTCGGAGCGCGAGCTGATCCGGGAACGGGTCGAGGAACTGAGCAACTCCGCGACGAGCCACATGTGGGCTCTCGACCGTCCGCCCTACGTGGGCCGCCCCGATGGCCGACACCACAGCAACGAGGACGAGTTCGCCATCACGGCGGCCTGGCTGGGGCGGGGCATCGAGGTGCGCTCGATCTACTGCCCGCAGTCGATGGAGCGCCCCGGACGGTTCGCCACGCTGCTCAGACTCGCCGAACTGGGCGAGCAGTCCAGACTGCTGCCGTCCCTGCCGTTCAAACTGCACATCATCGACAAGCGAGTCGCCCTGGTCCCGCTGTCCGGCCCGGTCTACGACGACCTCGTCGTCATCCACCCATCCGGCATGCTCGACGCCCTGGTGGAGCTCTACGAGGCCTACTGGGCCCGCGCCGAGCCGATCTCCGGCACAGCGCCCGCCGCGGACGGCACCTTCGACGCGGACGACATCCTGCTCCTCGGCATGCTCAAGGCCGGCCTGAAGGACCAGGCCATCGCCCGCCAGCTGGGGTGCAGCACCCGGACCGCCACCCGGCGCATCGCCGCCGTCCTGACCAGGCTGGGAGCCGACACCCGTTTCCAGGCGGGGGTCAGGGCCGCAGCCCGGGGACTGATCTGAGCCGGCACACGTGGCCTTCGGATCTGTTCATCTCCCCATGGCGGTCGCGGCTGCCGCTGAACCTCACGGCGATCAAAACACGTGTCTTCAGCGTATGCGGGCATTCACCCTTGCCGATTCCCCACGTTGGAGAACCCATGAGCACATATGAGTCCGGCCCGTTGCGTCTCCCCGAGCTGCTCTCGGCCTCCGTCAAGGCCGCCGCCGAGGAGATGGAGGCCGGTCGTGATCTGCCCGGGAAGCTGATACAGGAGCTGCGCGACAGCGGTGCCTTCCGGCTGCTCACCCCGCGCGAGCTGGGGGGTTCGAGGCACCTCTGGAGACAGTGCTGAAGGTGTACGAGGGCTTCGGACGTCTCGACGCCTCGGTGGCGTGGGTGGTGTGGAACACCAACTGGGGGGTTCCTCGCCGCGCTGCTCGGCGAGGCCGGCACCGCCCGGATCTGGGCGGACGGCCCCGATCCGAACTTTGCAAACGCCGACCAGCCTGGCACTGCGGTGGTGACCGAGGGCGGCTACCGTCTCTCGGGCACCTGGAAGCGCGTCAGCGGCGTCGACCGGGCGGACTGGCTCGTCGTGGTCGCCGTCGTCGCGGAGGACGGCAGCCCCCGACTGACGCAGGCGGGCGCACCGGACGTACGGCTCTTCGCCCTGAGCCGGGACCAGCTCTCGGTCCTGGACACCCGGGGCGTCAGCGGCATGCTGGGCACCGGCAGCAACACGGTGGTCGTCGACGACGTCCTGGTCCCCCACGAGCTGGTCGCCCGGTTCGACGTGCCGACTCGTACCCAACGGCCCCTCCACCATGGTTTCGTCCCCGCGCTCGTCTTCCCTGGCTGCTCCGCCGTGGTGCTCGGTGTCGCGCAGAGCGCCGTCGACGAGATCGTCGCCCTCGCCACGTCCAAGAGCACGTTCACCGGTGGCACGCTCGCGGAATCCGCTCGCGCCCAGGCGACCGTCGCGCGGTCGGAGGCGGCCCTCCATGCGGCGCGACTGCTGTTGCTGTCCGCGGCGGCGACCGTGGACGCCGCCGGGGAGAAGGGCGAGCCCGCAACCCTCGACCAGCGGGCTGCCCTGCATGCCGCGATGTGCCACGCGACAGAGGTCAGTCGTGAGGTGCTCGTGGCCATGTACGAACTCGGCGGCTCTGCCTCGATCGACCGCGGCAACCCCGTCGAGCGGCTCTTCCGCGACGGCATGGTGGCGCTCCAGCACGCCAACCGCTTCGCCCCCTTCCTGGAGGCCGCCGGGCGCGTCCGCTTCGGGTTCGATCCCGGTGTCCCCCTCTTCTGACCGGGGCCCGGCGGTGGCCTGTTCACGCACCCGGTGGTCCAGCGCCGACGTCGAGCCCTCCGACACGTTCGCCTACTGGGCCGACGTCGTCTGCGACACGTTCGTCGGGGTGGCGGTGCGTCCTGAGCCGGACGGGGCCTTCGAGGGCCGGATCGAGACGTCCGTCCTGGACGCGGTGGGGTTCGCCGCGCTGACCGCGAGCCCCCAGAAGGTGGCACGGACGCGCCGGCTGATCGCGCGCGACCACGAGGACGTCCTCCTCGCCAACATCCAGCTCCACGGCCGGGCCAGGCTGGAGCAGAACGGACACGTGGCCGTGCTCACCCCCGGGGCGATGGCCTTCGTCGACAGCGCCCGCCCCTACGCGCTGGATTTCGCGGACGACTTCTCCCAGCTGGTGGTCAAGGTGGCCAGGGCCCGGCTGCCGCACCGCTCCCTGAACGGGGCGACCGCCGTGGAACTGGGTGCCTCGGGCCCCGGCCGGGTGGTCGCCGACTTCCTCGTCGGGCTCGACCGTCTGCAGGGCCACGACCCGGGAGCGGCGGCGGCCCTGCTGCCGCACGCCGTCGACCTGCTGGACGCGGCGCTGGGATGGGCCGCGGGCGGCGCGCTGCCCCAGACGTCGGCGACGGCGTTGACGCGGGAGCGTGTCGACCGGTTCGTACGCCGGCACGCCACGGACCCTCGCCTGGACGCCGCCGCGGTGGCCGCGGGCTGCGGTGTCTCCCGGCGCACGATGTACCGCGCTCTGGCCGAGGGCGGCGAATCGCTCACGCGGCTGATCCGCAGGGTTCGGGGGTCACACGCGCAGCGGCTGGTCCTGGCGCACCCCGAACGCCCGCTCGCCGCCGTGGCCCGCGAGTGCGGGTTCGGCGGCGAGGCACAGCTGTACCGGGCGTTCAGAACGGTCACGGGCATGACGCCCGGCGCCTACCGTTCCCGGTGACGGTCAGACGACCACGGGCCCGCTCTTCGGCATGAACTCCCTGACCACCTCGATGAACTGGGGCGGAGCCGGCGGCATGGGCGCCTTGACGAACTCGCCGAGGCCGACGTCGTAGCGCTGCCCCCACTGCGGGTCGACGACGTGGTGGCCGTCGAGGCGGAGCTGGTCCACGTTGCGCTGGACAGCGGGCTTGGCCCACATCACGCCGGTCATCACCGGGAAGAAGACCACGGGGAAGTCGGCGGCGGCGATCGTCGCGGCCGGCATGTTCGGCACGGCGCCCGTGGCGGTGGCGGAGAGCATGTTGGCGGTGGCCGGGAGGACGGCCATCATGTCGTGCTCCGCCGTCACCGTCGCCTTCAGCGCGGCCGGCGGCGGCCGGCATCGCCGAGACGCTTCGGTTGGCCGCGGACACACCCGTCGACGTGCGCCTGGAGGTGTCCGGAGTGCCCAACGGCACGGTGCGGTTCATCACCGACGAGGGCCAGACGCACCAGGAGTCGCTGGGCGCCTCCGGCACCGGCACGGTCGTGTGGCGCACCACCGCCTCGCTCGCCGCGTACGTGCGCGCCGAGGTCCGCCACCCCAAGGCGGACGGCACCCTCGGCAAGGGCAACACCATGGCTCCGGACCTGCAGTGAGGCCCGACGGCGGCGCTGACCAACCCGATCCTCTTGCAGATCCGGGCCTGACCGCACAAGTCGGCACGGCACACGTGTCGGTGGCCCACCTCGCCCACGTGTGCTTGTTGCTGTCGTCCGACCGGCAGTCAAACGACTGATCCATGACAGACCGGTGGCTCCGACAATGGGGACGCTGGCGACAATCCGGAAAGGAACCGCACACCCATGACGGTCATCAACAGCCCACTGCCGGACAAAGAGCGCGAGATCGCGGGCAGCGCCCTGCAGGCGACCCTGGTCGACCTGCTCGACCTGTCCCTGGTGGCCAAGCAGGCGCACTGGAACCTCTACGGGCCGCGCTTCCGCTCCATCCACCTGCAGCTCGACGAGGTGGTCACCACCGCTCGCGACTACGCCGACACGGTGGCCGAACGCGCCGCCGCACTGGGAGTCAGTCCGGACGGGCGGGCCGCCACCATCGCCGCCACCAGTGGGGTGCCCGACTTCGCGGCGGGCTGGACGAAGGACGTCGACGCCGTCGACGCTCTGGTGCGGACGTTCTCCGCCGTCATCGAACGGGTGCGAGAACGCATCGAGGTGACCGGTCCGGCGGACGCGGTGACGCAGGATCTGCTGATCGGCCTGACCGCCGATCTGGAGAAGCAGAGCTGGATGTTCCAGGCCGAGAACCGCGGCTAAGGGGTGCGGGGACGGGTTCCGTACGAGGGGACCACCCCCGCTGGACACATGTGCGCGGCGCCCCGGGACAGGGGCGCTCACCTTCGGCGGCGCGCCCGCAGGGCGGCTGCCTTGACGCGGTTCCCGCAGGTCCGCATCGCGCACCACTCCCGCCGGCGGCCCCGGGAGCGGTCGAGGTAGACGTGGGTGCAGTCGGGGTGTCCGCACTCGCGCAGTAGGGCCGCTTCCGCGCCGGCGATGATCTCGACCGCCTCGCGGGCGAGCTCGGTGAGGGCCTGGGCGGCCTTGCCGGAACGGCTGGTGCCCGCGGAGCCCAGCCGCATCGCCACCGGCACCCCGGCGGCCTGCCGGTTCACCGCGACGACCGCCCCGACGGGTAGGGGACGGCCGGTGAGACGAGCCCTGACCAGCGAGTGGATCGCCTCCCGCAGCTCCCGCGCCGCGCGCAGGTCCGCCTGGTCGGATCCGGGCCGCTCGTCGAGCAGCCCGGACTCGACGAACCAGGAGTCGAGCAGCCCGGGGGAGCCGATCCGCTCGATCGGAACCGGCGCCCGCCGCTCCTGCAGGGTGCCCACGAAGTCGAGTGTGAGCGTCCCGCACGGAAACACATGTCTCACGTGACCCTCCTGACAGGTGATCGAACACTCTCCAGAGTAACCACCTTGACGGGTGACGAGACCTCATGGGAATCTTTCGTCACCAGCCAGAACGGTTACTTCTCGGTGAGGACATCCCATGGCAGTCGTACGCTTCCACCTCGTCTCCCAGCTCAGCCCCAAGGACGTGCTGGAGGTGCTGACCGACTTCGGTCCCTCCCGCGCCAAGGCCTGGCCCACGATCGACGCCGACCACTTCGAGGTCCACGACCTCGGCGACACCTGGGCCGAGGTCACCGAGGGAACCGCCGCGGCCTGGGAGCGGGTGCGCTACGAGTGGCAACCGGCCGGTGACACGGTCACCATCACCACGCTCGACTCCAAGCTCTTCGGAGCCGGCGGCGGCTGGGTCTTCCGGATGGCCCCCGAGGGCGACGGCACCAGGGTCGACGTCGAGCTGACGCGGCAGCCGAGCACGGTCAAGGGCAAGATGCTCGCCGCGCTCCTCCCCCTGGCCGCTCCCGCGTCCCTGCGCAAGTCCTTCGCGGGGCCGCTGCAGGCGAAGTGACGCACTCGCACATGCCGGAGGGGCCGACAGCTCACGCTGTCGGCCCCTCCGGCATGTGCCCCGTACGTGACCTCAGTCGGTCACTTGTCGAGGTGGGTGGTGAAGTAGTCGGTGAGCTTGTCGACGGCGGGGTCGATGTATTCGCGCTTGTCGTAGAGGTCGACGTGGCTGGCGCCGGGAATGCGGTGGAGTTCCTTGGGGCCGGTGGCGGCCTGGTGGGCCTCAATGGCCATCCAGGCGGTGACCGCGCGCTCGCCGATGATCTGCAGGATGGGACGGGGGCCGATGAGGGGGACGGCGCGGAAGACGTCGCTGGAGGCCATCTTGTCGATGCTGTCCCAGGTGAGGTACTTCGCGGAGCGCTCGTGGTAGCCGCGGGCGCCGCAGTAGTACTCCCAGCCCTCGATGCCGTGCTCGCCGCCCAGGGCGCCCGCCTGTTCGGCGGTGTCGGGGAACATCGTCAGCACGCCGGGGTCCTCGCCGCGGGCGGCGCGGGTGCGGGCCTGGGCGGCGGCGTCCAGGAGGGCCTGGAAGACGGCCGGGTCCTGGGAGCCGTCGGCGCCGTAGCGGAACTGGCGGGCGGGTTCGGCGGTGCACACGGTCGCCACGGCCTTGACGCGGTGGTCACCGCCGGTGGCAGCCAGCGAGTAGCCGCCGGAGGCACAGATGCCGAGCAGGCCGATGCGGTCGGCGTCGACCTCGTCGCGGGTGATGAGGTAGGAGACAGCGGCCTTGAAGTCCTCGATGCGCTGGGCGGGGTCTTCCAGTCCGCGGGGCAGGCCGCCGGACTCGCCCTGGTAGGCGGCGTCGAAGGCGAGGGTGACGAATCCGCGCTCGGCCATCAGTTGCGCGTAGGTGCCGGAGGTCTGTTCCTTCACCCCGGTCCCGGGGTGTCCGACCACCAGCGCCGGACGGCGGCCGGCAGTCGGGCTGTCGGGGGTGTAGAGGTGCGCGGCGATCTCGATACCGGCGCTGTCGAAACTGACACGGGTCCTGGCCATGGAAACAACACTCCTGAAAGACGGTGACGGACGATGCCGTGGAGCACCCGGTCCGTGCCGGGCACACATCCACCATCCGCCACCTGCCTCGCCCGCGGGAGAGACAGGTTTCTGCCTGGGAAAGAACCTGCCCCCTCACACCTGTGTCGCGCCCGGACCGGCCGCATGACACTGGAGAACATGAAACCGACACCCGACTCCCACCTCGGCACCTTCCTCAGGGCCCGTCGGGCGCAGCTGGATCCGCGCGAGTGCGGCCTGCCGGAGACGGACTCAGCGCGCCGGGTCACGGGACTGC
>NZ_JBHWJT010000040.1:0-55512 GCF_042731325.1 Streptomyces sp. NPDC059866
ACGCCAACGTCAGCCGCACGTCGTCCGCGGCTACTTCGGCGGCCCACACGTCCGCTACATCCTCGAATAGAACCCTTTGAGTTTCGGATCAATAGCTGTTGACTGTGGCTGAAGCTGTCAGCATCACCCTCACGCCAGCCTCGCTCAGGGTCCTACAGGTCGCATCGTCTTCCGATGCATTGGTGACGAGCGCATCCAGGTCCTCGGGGCCGCAGATCTTCACCATGCCGGTTCCGGGGAACTTGCTTTTGTCGGCCAAGAGCACCACCTTGTCGCTGGCGGTAATCATCGCGCGCCTGGCGGGCACCTCGGCCACGGTGGTGTCCATGACCTGGCCCCCGGGGCGGAGGCCACAGGCACCCATGAACAGCCAGTCGGCGTGAACTTGGCGGAGGTTGTCCTCGGCCATGAACCCGTCCAGCATGCGTGACTCACGGATGACCATGCCCCCGAGCAACATCAGGTCGATGTTCTCGGCATCGTTGAGTTCGTCATATACGGCAAGGTTGTTGGTGATCACGGTGAGTCGGCGACCGTGCAGTTGAAGTGCCAGCCGGTGGACCGTTGTGCCGCTGTCGAGAATGATCGACTGACCGTCCTCGATCATTGTGGCCGCCTCAGCGGCGATCGCATCCTTCTCGGCCACCTGAACCTCGGCGGCCTCATTGAAGGGCGGCTGATCCTCCTCGATTACCGCTCCGCCATGGACACGGGCGAGCCGCCCGTCCGCCTCCAGCTTGAGGAGGTCACGGCGGATGGTCGCTGCACTGGCATCAAGCTGCTCGGCGAGATCGCCCACGGAGGCAGTGCCGCCCGAACGCAGGGCTTGCAAGATGAGTTGGTGTCGTCGTTCGGCCAGCACACCACCGAACACTACACGCTACCGACTGGCACAATCCGTCGACTTTTAGCCGCAGTTGACAACTACACGCGCCCGCAGCCCGTCCCGGCTGCCCAAGCACCCATCAGCCTCTGGTAGTTCAGAGAAGTGGCAGGCCTGGACGACGAAAGCGTGTTCGCCTTCCAGAACGCGATCGCCCGAACATGGGGGACCTCGACCGCCGACCGCACCACCCGGGATGTTGGCCAGCCCGGCGTGCGGCTGCGTCTGTACGTCGATCTGCGGCAGGTCCTCGCCCAGGACTCGCCGCCGGAGCGGGCGCTGGCCACTGGCACGTAATGAGGCCTGGTCCGCCACCACGGGGGGAGTGACGGACCAGGCCAGAGCCAAAGGTGCCACACCCGCCCTGGGCGCGCGCGGATTCTGAGTGAAGTCGCTTCAGGATGGCCCGAGTTCCATCGCGTGGGCCTGCAGGAGGGCGAGGACGGCGGCACCGTAGGCGCGGGATCGGTCCCAGACGGCGAAGTAGTCGGTGTGCAGCTGGTCGAACTCTTCGTCCTGGCCGGGCTGGACACGGATACCGCTGCCGCGGCCGAGGAGAAGGTTGGCGCGGCGGCTCGCCTCCGGGTTCAGGCCGCGGATCGGCGGCACCGGCTCACCTCCCTCGCGTGTGCCGTCGGGGTGGTACGCCTCGTACAGGTCATAGCGCCCTCAGTGGCCCACGCGGCTGGCCTGCAGCAGCCGCGCCTGCTTGGCGACCTCCTGCACCAGCGGGTCGTCCGGGTCGCCGAGCCGGAGCTCGGTCCGGGGACGGGATCGCCCGCCAGATGCCGACGTACGAGGCGTTGATGCTGTTGATCCACCATGGGGGCGCGTAACCGCCGGGCAGGACGCGGGGCTGCGGCAACCGCCGGGGCGGCCGCTTTCCGTCCGCACGTCGGGCGAGGAGTTTGCGGGCCGAACGCAGCAGGGCAGCGTCGTGCGCCTTCATCAGCGCCACCGCAACCCTGATCCCGCCGTCCGCCGCTTTGTACTCAGGGGGTCCGTACGTACGCGCGCAGCTGGCGCTGGCACTGCGCCGGCTCACAGGCCTGACAAACACGCTCGCAGCATGCTCTATGGTCGGATGCGGCTGAGGGGCAGGGGATCTCGACGCCAGAAGGGTGAACGGACCAATGCTGGAGAAACGCCGAGTCGCTGTTTTCGGCGCGGGCTACATCGGCCTCGTGACCGGCGCTTGCTTCGCGCGGCTCGGGCATGACGTCGTCGTTCGTGACATTCAAAAAGAGCGCATCGACATTCTCCAGAACGGCGGTGTCCCGATCCATGAGGACGGGTTGGGCGAGTTGATCGCGGAGAACGCCGACCGTCTGAGGTTCACCCTCGACGCTGAGGAAGCCGTCCGGGATTCGGACGTCGTGTACGTGTGCGTGGACACCCCTCCGACACCGTCCGGAGATGCCGACCTGTCCAGGATTTGGCAGGTCATCGACACATTGCGCGAGGCCCGTCATCTGGCCGCAGTGGTGGTCAAGAGCACGGTTCCCGTGGGTACCGGTGCGCGGGTCAGGGCCGCGATGGACCGCGCGGGACTCCAGCACGTCGGGTACGCCTCGAACCCCGAGTTCACCGCAGAGGGACAGGCGGTGCGCGACTTCATGCACCCGGACCGGGTGGTGATCGGTGCCGATGATCCCGAGATCGCGAAGCTGGTCGCGCAGCTGCACGAGGGTGTGGACGGACCGGTCGTCGAGATGGACGTTCCGTCGGCGGAAATGGTGAAGCTGGCCGCCAACGCACTCCTGGCCACGAAGATCAGTTTTGCCAATGAGATCGCGACGATCTGCGAGGCGACCGGAGCCGACGTTGAGCACGTCGTTCATGCGGTGGGCCTCGACCACCGGCTCGGTCCTCACTACATGAAGCCCGGTGTCGGGTGGGGCGGCAGCTGCTTCCCCAAGGACTCCCGGGCGCTGCGGGCCATGGCCAGCAATTCCGGGTACTCGTTTCAGATGCTCAGCTCCGTGATCGAGGTGAACGACCTCCAGCCGCGGCGAGCTATTCAACGGTTGAAGGACGAGCTGGACGGCTCTCTCGGGGACCGGACCATCGCTCTCTTGGGCATCACGTTCAAGCCGGGAACGGATGACGTACGCGAGGCCCCGAGCACGATCCTCGCCTCCCGGCTCCTGGCCGAGGGGGCTGCGGTCCGCTGCTGGGATCCGCTCGCCCGCACGCTCGATACCGTTCCGTGGTCGTCGACCACTCGCTGTGCCACGCCTGTGGAAGCCATGACCGGCGCGGACGCGGTGATTATCGTGACGGAGTGGCCGGAGCTGCGGGACGTCGCCTGGGAGCGGGCGGCGGCCGCGATGGCTCGCCCGCTGATCTTCGACGGACGCAATCTGCTCGAACCAAAGCGGATGGGCTCACTCGGCTTCACCTACATGAGTGTGGGCCGCAGGACAGTACGCGGCTCGTGACCTTAAGTCCTCCGGCCCGTTCGGCAGTCATGAGTGGTTGCCGCACCGGCCGGAGGGCGTCGATCTCGACGGACCCGGCCCAGCTGCACGAGGCCGTGGTCTCCATGCGCGGGCGCTTGTCTGGACGCGGTCGTACATTTGCGCATACCTGTCGGCGATGGTGCGCCAGCTGTAGTGCTGGACGACGAAGTCACGGGCGTTGCGTCCCCGGCGTGCGAACTCCTCAGGGTGGGCGAGGGCGCTCAGCAACGTGGCGTGCAGGTCGTCGGTGCTGCCGGGGGCGAGTAGCCACCCTGTGGGCCGGGGCCCGCCGGAGCGGACGAAGCCCAGGGGGCCGCCGCTGGCCGAGGCGACGACGAGGGTTCCGGAGGCTACGCAATTGACGCCAGTGTCCGTAGTCCCTGCTATGCGGCTCTTCCCAGCAGATCACTCGTCCGAGTCGTAGGTGATCCAGTGCTCAGGGACGAGGGCTTCTCCGTTGCTTCGCCTCCATCGTGCACGAACAGCACTGCGGAACGGCTCGTCGTCCAGGTCGGCGTGTTCAAGAACGATTACCTGGAAGGCGCCGGCGAGAGACTCGATGCTCAAGTGGATCGTCTCGTAGAGGTTGAGCAGCGTGGCGCGGGCGGATCCAAACCCGCCGCCGCGAGTCTCATCGGGGAATCCTGCTTGCGAAGGTTGATCGAGAATGAGAAAACGCGGGACCGGGCTGTGGATCTCGTTAAACCACTCGTGCAGGCTCAGCATGGTCGCGATGTGGTAGCCCAAGTAGTTGTGCCCGCTGCCCATTTCCGGCATCTTGACGGGCCCGCGTCGCGTATCGGCGATGAGAGTCAGTGCTCGGGGGTCCAGGCGGATGGGGTCGCCATGGTGCTCCAGTTCCAGAGCAACAGCTTTGGACTGGATTTTCTGGTTGACGAGGGACAAATAGCTGCTGAGCAGGTCCTCCTGAGCGCTGTTGCCGAGCTGTTCTTCGAGCGCGGCGATCTCCATAGCGAGCTCCTCCCTGCGGTCCTCTACCGGAGCCTGGGCATGGCGGGCCATAGTGTCCAGGAAGAGACTGATCCGTCCCTGGACGACAGCTGCCCGGTGCTGCGGATCATCCTGAGCAGCTGCCCGCTGGCCAGCACTCAGGACCTCGATCTCCTCCTGATTGCGGGCCAGCGCTGACCGCAGATCCGCAAGAGCGTCCTCCTCCTCCGCGATGCGCGCATTGATGTCCGGCGTCGCCTCTCCCATCGCGGACATCTCAGCATCCAGGCGCTCAAGGTCGCGCCGCATGGTCTGGGCTACTTGCCCGGCGTCGGACGCGTGACTGCCGCACACCGGGCATAGCTCGTCTTGAGGCGTCGTCTCCAGGTGAGCACGCCGTAGAAGGCCGAGGGTGGCGAGCCGGGCATGCTGCTCACGTACCTGGCCGAGGAAGTCGTCCTTCTCCCTGGCGATGGTCTTGAGGTTGGAAATCCGAACGCGGGTCTGGGAGTACGCCTGACGCAGGTCGCGCCGCGTCGCGTTGAGAGCAGACAGCGGGTCCTCGCCCGCGGATGGCTCCACGTCAGGGACGGTCGTCTCAACGGCTTGGCGCAGTCGGTCGACGATCTCGTCGTTGGACAGGAGACGTCCTGCAGGGGCGGGGGTAAGCAGGTTGACTTCGACGGCTTCCCCGTGCAGCCCGGCCGCCGTCCCTGAAGCGTGCTGGAAGGGTCGGGCTGCCGCCAGACGCTCCTGTTGTTCGGTCAGTTGTCGGCGTAGAAGCCTGAGGCGGTGTTCAAGCTGGGCGCGTTCGGGATCCACGGCGCCCAGGAAGTACGGGAGCATCGCTCGCAGGGCGGGGCGGTGGAAGTCGTCCATCTGTCCGTGAAACAGAAGGTCCTGATTGGCGACCTCGTTCTGCTCCTGCAGGCAGAAGAACAAGCCGTGCCGCACGGACGGGGAGAGCTGGCGGGGGCTGCGTGCCACGGGCAGCTGCACGGAAGGGTCGATGCCGGTGAACTTAGACAAGACCTTCTTGGCGACGTCCAACGGCATGGAGAAGGTCAAATTCGTGTAGTCAGGCGGGGGCGCTTCGTGCGCCTGGGAGATGACGCACAAGGTGCTGTTGGTTGCCGCCTTGCCGACGGGTGCGGGGCGTGCCACGAACAGCTGCTCGTCGCCCTTGACGATGGTGAGCGCGAAGACGTGCACGAAGTTGCGGAGTGCCGCTCCCCGAATGACGAAATCGTCGCTGCCCAGGCAGTAGTCGACGATGGTCAAGATGGCGCTCTTTCCGCGTCTGGAGTCCCCCGTGATGATGTTGAGCGAGCCTGTCTGGAACGGAACGGTGCGAATCTCCCCATCCCGGTTGTAGATGGAGATGGCGCGGATCTGGAACGTCAAGGCCGAACTCCCAGCATGGTCATGACGGTGCTTGTACTGCCGGCACTGGGCAGCCAACGCCCCAACAGCAGCGCGGCCTTCTGAACGGCGATGACATCATCGCTGCCGCCGGTGATCGCCTTCTTCAAAGCCTTGTTGGGCACGTGGAGGCGACCCTGTGCATCACACGCCAGCGTCCGTGTCTGCAGGGCCATCAGCAGACCGGGACGGACAACGTCGGCGATTGCCGTCGCGTTCAGGGTCATCGACGCGCGCACCGCCGGATGCTCCTGCACCCAGCGGTGCAGTCCGCTCGCGGTCGAGCGCGGCAACGCGGTGCGGATCGTCGGCTGCAGGGCCATGACCGCAGCGAGCGTCGCGATGACGACCGGGCACGGCATGCCGAACTCCGTTTGGTGGCCTTGCACCGCGCGGGCCGCGGCCAAGCCCGTGAAAGCGGGGTTGTACAAGGCGCGCTCATCGCGGCTGAGAGTGCTGAACTCACTCATACAGACGTGGTCTCCACAGGCTCCAGCACGGCCATGAGGCGAGCGACGAAGTCCATGTGCCAGCCGACCTTGTAGTCGTCGGCCAGGATGTGGAACGACCCTTTGGCGACGAACGGCTCATCACACTCGGGGCGAATGCGCTGCTGCGCTTCGGTCATCGCCCACCGGTAGATCCTCGTGGCTGCGGCGATCTTCTCTGCTTCAGCCGCCTCCACACCGAGAGTGTCAACCATGTCATCGAAGAGCTCTTCCCACTCCTCGACCAGGCGTCGCTCATAGCGGCTGAGTTCTCTGGGCAGCAACAGGTTCTCGTTCAGCCACCGCGAACGTTGGGTGACAGCTCTCATGTAGTCGCGCACCGCGCGGTTCACGCGCCGTGATCCCAGCTCAATGAGCTCCAGCTGCCGTACGAAAGCCTGGCCGGAGTACTTGGCAAGGTCGGCTTCCATCTCGGCGATGTCTTCGTCGATGGGTAGGTTCGCCCGTCCGAACTGATTGCGCAGATCGGAAAAGACCGCATCGAAGTCCAGCCCAGTGATCGTGTCCAAGCCGCCAGCGCGCAGTTGCTGGATGCTGCGTCGGAAGAACCATCCCTCCAGGCGGACGAGGAACGATGTGGCGTGCTCACGTCCCACGGCCGTGATCGCCGCCTGCCGCAGCATCTGCTCGACGGCATCTACGTCGGGAGCGTTGCCGATCACCTGGATCTTGGACACCATGCGTACCAACTGCGGAGGCTTCAGGAGATCGAATGCCGCGAATGCCTTCGCCAGGGTGTCACTCTTGGAGGTTCTGCGGGTGGCCTTCAGCGCTTCCAAGGCCTTCTGCTCGTCGCGTTGCCGGGAACCCTTTGGTTGCAGCATGCTGCCCACGGACCCACTGGGCAGTTCCGCAGTGGTGAGCAGGATGAGATCGGTCTGGTCGAGGTCGAGTTGCCCACCGTGGATCGCGTGGGCCCAGATGCGCAGGGTCTTCCACAAATCCGCACTTGCGTTGGTCATCTTCGTGCCCGGGGCACGGTGTTTGAGCTGGTAGTACGTCCGTCCGTCTCGGCGGACCTCCTCGATGTCGTCTCCCGCCTCGATGGCCAACGCCCAGTCAAGGTTTCCGAGGCGGCTCACGCATAGATGGAGGGCCTCACGCAACTGGTAGACGTAGCCGAGCGCTGACGCCGACGCCTCAAAATCCGGTTCCCGCTCAGCCATGTCCAACCCCCTGCAGGCCTAAGCTCACCGCGAGTGACCCGATCTTGTCACGTACTGTCTGCGGCTAACACCCCCCTTCACCCGATAACGTTCGCGTAGAACCAAGTTCGCGGAACACCTACTGTCGAGCTTCGCGGACGGGATGCCGGCAAGCGACTGAGACGTGACGAGCAGACCGCGGTCTTACGTGCTGTGCATGCCTCCACCTGTCACCTCCCGGATCCGAAGTAGCGGATGCGCTTGTTCTTCACCGCCATCTCCCGGTGCTGCCGCTCCAGCTCCACATGCTCCCGCCCTGTACAGCCACCCGCCGGCCGCCCGCCTCTGCGGGGCAGTTGGACGTCGCCGACCCGTAGCGGCGCCAGCGCGAGACCCAGCTGTGCAGCGTGCCAAGGTTGACGCCGAGTTCCTCGGCGACCTCCGGGATCGGCTTCCCGGTCTCGACCACGATGCGTACAGCGCCTTCACGGAACTGGGCGTCATGCGTACGTTGCTTGGGCCCCATGAATCCCAACTTCCCCTGTAATCACGGGAATCCACGCCACGCGGGGATTGACACAAATCCGTCTCACATCCGTGGCCAATTGGTCAGACATCGGCCATCAGATTCAGAATTGGTCACTCATTTCTGAGACGCTACACGATGCCCGGGGGGCCAGCCTCGAGGATCTTCTTGCGGTAAGCAGGATCGGTGCCCCATACAGTGCGGGACTTCTGGTTGTGGTAGCCGTTGGTGCACTCACCAAGCCACATCCTGCCGATCCGCTCGATGCCGCGAGACCAGGCGTCGTGCCACAGGTACGGGCCCGCCGCCGCGTCCTCTTCATTTCCGTACGCCGACTCCCAGCCCGTCCACAGCGCGGTCAGCTCGGCAACTACGGCACCGTGCTCCCACCAGCAGGCATGCGGCAGTTGCTCGGTGGTCAATTCGTAGGTATCGGCCATACGGACGACCCACTGGGCGAACTCGCCCCACAGTGCCTCGCGTTCTTCCTCGCCGACCTGGTGCCACACCACAGGAGCACCGGGAACGCGAGTGCCTTCGCCATCTCCGTCCGCTCCGGTCCCGCCCGCCTTGGGGCCGTTGCGGACAGCGCCGGAATCCTCGAGTCGGGCCAAGCGCGCGGCGAACGAGGTGAGTTCACTGTTGATGGACTCAAGTGCGTCGAAGAGCGGTCCGAGCGGATCAGGCATCACGTACCGCCTCTCCCCGGTGCCGTCCGCGGACCGCGCGAAGCACCGGCGTCAGCCAGCGAGGCAGGTAGGCGGATCGTGAGACACCCATATGCTCGCGGTCGAACCTGGTGTCGGCGTCGTGGGCATCCGTCGGCGGACGGACGGCTGACCTTCGGGCTGCGCGGTCACCATGCCCGGACCGGATGATTCCTCCGAGCTGGTCAGGCCGCATGACTGTTCACCTTTGCCAGGGCTTCCTTGGTCGCTGCTGCGATCTCCTTGGCGCGCGGGCCTTCGTGGATCCTCTCGAACTTGACCCGGGTCACCGGTGTGCGGCGGTGCACGACCAGGCCTTCCCGCTCCTTGATCTGCCGGATGTCACCAGGTTCGAGTACGGCCCTGCGCCGGGTGGAAACGCTGACGGAGACGTTGTCGCCGCTGTCGCTGATCGACTCGGTGTCCTCCTCGAACTCACCGGCCAGCGCCGAGTAGGTCTTGAGCTCCTGCTCGTCTGACACGCCGCCCAAAATGACCTTGATAGTGGCGGCCGCGAACATCTTCCTCACGCCGAGTTCGCCCCAGCGTTCATGAGCCTGTGCGAGGTTCTGCAGCACGGCGACCATGAAAATGTTCTGGCTGCCGGAGACGGACATCAGGGATGGGATCTGCGGGAGCGGGGCGACGTTGGCGAGCTCGTCGCCGAGCAGCGCGAGCGGCGGATCGAGCCGGCCGTTGGGCATCCTGGCGGCGATCACTTTGGCGGTGTCCAGGATGGCCCGGCTGAAAGCGGCCATGATCGGAGCGAGAGAGCTGCCTTCCTCTTCCTCACCGATGAGGAAGACGGTGCCGCCCTCGGTGAGCCACTTCGCTATGGAGAAGTTGTTCGCGTCGCGGGCGGCGCCGTCGGCCTGGTCCTTGAACTGCTGGCGGATGGTGGGCAGCCGCAGCATGCGGCACGCCTGGTCGATGGAGGCGGTGGCGGCTTCCTCGGTGAGTCCACGCTTGCGCGTCATGATCCTTCTTTCTTGCCGGCCGTGCGGCCGGGCCGTTGCAGGAGCTGGTCGTAGTGGGCCACCGAGGGCAGCGGCCGGTTGTCGGGCGGCAGGTGGGACAGCCGCCAGTCGGCGAGGAAGGTCACCGACGCGGTCGGCCCCTCGTCCTCCTCCGCCGCCGTATCGGGCCCAGAACGGGCCGGCGGGGCCGGTTCCCCGTCCGATTCGGCGAGCTTGCGTGCCTCCAGCGCGACCGCGTCAGCAGTCAGAGCACCCGCCCGGTATGCGGCCGCCAGACCAGCGACGACCTGCTCGTGGTCCATGTGCCGGCCCAGCAGCAGCACCTCGATCAGGGCCCGGGTGCCGGCCGCGTCGCCGTGCGCGGCCTTCGCCGCCGCCCACCACTTGTCGTGGACGGGGGTGAACCTGCCCGCGGACCGGGCCTGTTCCAGCGCCGTCGACCCCGGGAAAGCACCCGGCTTGCGCAGCAGTGCTTCCAGATAGTGGTCCAAGACCAGGCGGGAGTCGTTGCGTCCGCCGAGACACCCGTGCCGGGTGACCACGGTCCGGCCGTCGTAGACGATCAGTTCGTTGGCGTGCAGCAGGACGCGCAGCTGACATCCGATGAAGCGGACCGGAACCGAGTAGGCATTGCCGCGGACGCTGATCTGGCTGAACCGGTTGATCCTGGGGGTGAACCAGCGGCCCGTCTCGAACGGCTCGGTCGGCAGTGGCTTGAGCAGGTGCTGTCCGCCTGCGAAGTAGTCCCCGACGGTCCGGGTGCGGCCCCGCAGTCGCCGCGCCTCGTCGTCCTGGTCCCACTGGTCGACCATCGCGTTCAGCTCGGTGAGCGAGGCGACCTCCGGAACGGGAACGAAGTGGTTGCGGCGGTAGTAGCCGATCTGTCCCTCGACCCCGCCCTTCTCGTGGGCGCCCTCGATGCCGGGCCGGCAGTAGAACGCTTCGACACCCCAGTGCGAGCGGAACGCAGTCCAGCGGTCCGCCTCCACCCGGCCCCGGTAGAAGCCCAGCACCCGCTCGACCGCGGCCCGCAGGTTGTCATAGCGGATGTGCCGGCGAGGGATGCCGCCCAGGACCCGGAACGCGTGCACGTGTCCTTCGAAGAAGGCTTCCTGACCTGCGGTGGCGAACACCCGGTGCACTGCCTTGCCCGAGTACGACAGCCGCAGCGAAAACAGGTAGAGCCGGGTCATCTCACCGGCCAGGACCGCGCTGACTTCGCCGAAGTCGACCTCCGCCTCGGCCCCAGGCAGGTGCGTCTGCGGCACGAACATGGCCTGTGGGCCGATCCCTGCATCCCGTCTGATCTGCGGACGCCGGTCCTTCACGTAGGTGCGGACCATCGGATACGAGATGGTGTCGGCGCCGTGCTCGTCCACCAGCCGGTCGAAGATTCGCTGAGCGGTGTGCCGCTGCTTGGCCGGCGCGTCCAGATCCGCCCGCAAGATCCCGTCGATCAGCAGCTTGTAAGGATCAAGCCGCGACTCACGGCGCCGATGCTGCCTGCGCGGCTTCGGCCACTGACCGTCCAGCGCCCGCCGCACCGTCCGCCACGTGACGTTGTGCTTGCGCTGCAACGCCCGCTGCGACATGCCCGCTTGATGGTCACGGCGGATCGCTGCGTACAGATCAACCTTCGACTGCGACGTCCCCATAAGGCCCCCAGCGGTAGAAGCACAATCCACCGTCCCACCGCAAGCCCTCAGGTGACGTCAAAACAAACCGACATCGCAAACCCGGTCAGAAGGTGACTTCCGGCATCACCTCGAAACGACTCCCGTACTGAGATACAAAGCCAAGGCCATCTCCCGCCACCACGTACCCCGCCTGCGCGGCCTGGAAGACACCGACCTCCATGCCCAACTCGCCGCGCACATCGTGCCGTTCGCCCGCAAAGCCTGGGCCGACCTGCAACACCCCGACGACGGCTGCGTTCGCTTCGACCACGACCACTACCTGAAAATCTGGGCCCTCACCCGACCACTCATCCAGGCCGACTTCCTGCTGCTGGACGAGGCCCAGGACACCAACCCCGTCGTCGAACAGATCTTTCTCGCCCAGCGCGACCACGCCCAGCTGGTCATGGTGGGCGACTCCGCCCAGGCCATCTACCACTGGCGCGGCGCCAAAGACGTCATGACCGGCTTCGACGGTACCCAGCTGGCCCTGTCCCAGTCCTTCCGCTTCGGCCCCGACCTTGCCGCGGAAGCCAACCGCTGGCTGCACCTCGCCGACGCCCCCATCCGCCTCACCGGCACCCCCGCCCTGGACACCGAACTCGGCCCCGTCACCCAGCCCGACGCCGTGCTGTGCCGCACCAACGTCGGCGCCATGGCACAGGTCATGACGCTCATGGCCGCCGGACACCGAGTCTCCCTCGCCGGGGGAGGAGACAGCCTGCAAGCCCTGGCCCTCGCAGCACGTGACCTGAAAGAAGGCCGCCGCACTCACCACCCCGAACTAATTCTCTTCCCCTGCTGGGGAGACCTGCAGGACTACGCCGCCCACGACCCGGCCGGCCGGGACCTGCAACCCCTGGTCCACCTCGTCGACACCCACGGCACCGACGCCATCCTCAGGGCCGTCGCCCGCCTCGCCCCCGAGCCCCACGCTCAGGTCACCGTCTCCACCGCCCACAAGGCGAAAGGACGCGAATGGCCCCGCGTGCTCATCGCTGACGACTTCGCTCGCTCCGATGACGACGCTGCCGACTACGAACAAGGCACTCCGAGGCCCCTCGACCCTGTCGACGACGCCGAAGCCCGTCTGGCCTACGTCGCCGTCACCCGTACCCGCTGGCGCCTCGACCTGGGCGGACTGTCCTGGATCCACGACCACCCCGACGGCACCCCGACCGGCCAGAACCGACCCCATCCACCGGCGCTGCCGCAGCCTCCCGCTGCTGCCGGGGCCTGAAACCGGGGGGCACCGGATCGGCGAGGCACCAGCAGATCACGAAGTGGACGCAGAGCCCGGCCCGCGCCGCTGACAGCTGGGCCGAGTTACAGCATCAGGCGATACTGGCTGCTCCACCGTTCCGGCGAAGTCGCTATAGACTGGTGGCCTTTGCCGTCTGCCACGCAGAGCCTGCAGAACCGGGTCGGCACACAGATAGCGGGGATGCGGAGAGAGTTGTGGGAGATACCAGAGCCCCGGACGTCTGGTCCGGGGCTCGTTTGGAGCCTGGGGAGCGGATCTTCTAGAAGGGGGTCGGCGTCGTGCGCGCTCGGTCCCCCCTCCCGCGGCAGTGCGCAGGAGAGCCCCGGCTGGACGGGGGAGGCCAGCCGGGGCCGTTTGGTGGTGGCGAGCGGAGGGCGGTCGCCTCTCGGCGGAAGGTTCCATGGGGCTTCAGCCGGACAATCGTCCCCATGGGCGATAGGTGAGGCCCGGGGACACTGTCCCCTCCGCAGCCACGTGCAGAAGAACGGCGAACTGCCTGGGTGTGTTCCCCTGTTGGGGCCTGCGGGTATGTGAACTGCGGCACGCGGCCTGGGGTTGTGGCACAGGGACGATGCGGGGGAGTCGCTCTCGGTCGGGCGATGCTGCCACATCAGCGGAACTCTGTCCTCGATCCTCTCCCGCTTCCCGGGCATGGGTGCACTACCCCCATGCTGCATGGAGGGGCCGTCGAGCTGCGCCAGGCTCTGCTCGTCGACGGCCGTCGCTTCGAAGGGGACCCTGTCGTCTGCCGTGCTGGTCGGAGCGATGCATGTGCAGAGGATTGCTAGTGCCGCATCAGGCAACGTTCGCCCTGTTGTTGGCTGGCGGTGTCAGCCCGTGCTGAGTGGCGCGGGTTTACTCAGCCTCAAACTGGTGGTCGGCCCAGACGTAGCTTTCGGGCAGCAAGTCGGTGATGAGGACGGTCCGGATGCGGTCGTCTCCGCCAACGATGACCTTGAGGGCGGGGAAGTAGTCGAGAAGGACCTGACGGCACCGTCCGCACGGGGGAACAACCCCTCGGTCGCGGTCGCCCACGGCGACGATTGTGTCCAGCTCGTAGGCACTCTGGGCGGCTGCCGCGCCGACGAGGACCAGCTCGGCGCAGGGGCCTCCCGTGAAGTGGTAGGCGTTCACCGCGGTGATGATCCGGCCGTCGCTGGCGCGGGCTGCGGCTGCCATGGTGTGGTTGTCGCCCCGGCAGCGTGTGCGCGCGACGTGGGCTGCGGCTTCGATCAGTTCGTGGTCGACGGGGTGGGTCTGCGTGGTCATCTTCTCTGCCTTCGTCGGATGTCAGGCGACGTTGGCCCGCGTGACGAGGGTGCGCAAGCGAATATCGGCGGTGTGTTTGTTCCGCCAGATGATGTACCGGCGGATCATGCTGCCCTGTTCCTTATGGCTGGCGTGGTCGGTGCCGTCCAGCGTGAAGTAGCGCAGAGCGGTGAACTGGGCCTCGATGCGGTTCAGCCAGGAGCTGTTGGTCGGCGTGTAGGCGAGTTCGACGTTGTTGGCCTCAGCCCAGTCGCCGACCCGGGTGTCCTTCTTCGTGGACAGGTGGGGGGAGAAGTTGTCGAGCACGATCGCGATGCGGATCTCGGGCGGGTAGAGGCTACGCAGGTAGCGGCAGAACTCAAGGAACCTCGTGCGGTTCTTCTTCGGCTTAATGTGGCCGTAGAGCTTGTCCTTGGCCAGGTCCAGGGCGGCGAGCAGGTGCCGGACGCCGTGCGGGCGGGTGTAGGTCGCCCGCCTACGGGGCCTCGGCTCCCGGTCGGGGTCTTTGTGCTTCCCGCCGCGCTCGGCCCACTGCCGTCCGGGGTGGGGCTGGAGGTTGAGCGGGCCGAACTCGTCCAGGCAGAAAATGACTTCGGGTTCTTCGTCCTCGGGTATGACCTCGCCGTCCGCGAGCGCATAGAGGTGTTCGACGCGGGCCTTCTTGGTGGCGTAGTCGGGGTCGCGGGAGGTCTTCCAGGTCTTTATGCGTTGAAAGGACACGCCCTCCTCGCGGAGCAGGGCCCGAAGGCCCTCGTGGCTGATGTCGTCGACCACCCCCTCGGCGACCAGGAAGTCGGCCAGCTTGGCCAGGCTCCAGGTCGAGAACGGCAGACCGTGCTCGGCAGGCTTGGACTTGGCGATCTTCTTGATCTCGCGGCGCTCGGGCAGGGTGAAGGTCTTGGGCCGGCCGCCCTTGTACTTCGGATAGAGCGAGTCGAAGCCGTCGGCGTTGAAGTTGTGGATCACGTCCCGGACCCGGTCCGCGCTGGTGAACGACACCTCGGCGATCTTCGCCACGGGCATGCCCTGCGCGGACAGCAACACCATCTGGGCCCGCCGCCAGGTCACCACCGACCCGGTGCCCCTACGGATGATCCGCAACAGGCGCTGCCCCTCGTCGTCATCGATCTCGCGGACGCGTACTCGTTCTGCCACCCGGACAGCCTGGCGGCACCGCACCGTCCGGACCAGCATCCGAACGGCGCGTCACGTTACTACGGGGCAAAGGTTGTCTGATGCGGCACTAGGGCTGTTCGCGGGTTTGTGACGGGGGAGGTGGCGCCGCATGGTGCTGGTCGGCAGGGATCGGCGGGCGGCCCCAGTCCAGGACCTGGAGGCCTGTGCTGTGGATGAGGCCGGCGTCGAGTTGGAGGAGCTGGATGGGGGAGTGCCCGTGTCTGCGCAGCCACCTGAGGCGGCGTTGCTGTTCGGCTTGGCTCAGTGTGTGCCAGTGGTCGTAGTGGATGCCGGGGGCAGCGCCGGGGTTCTCGCGGGCCCAGGCGCGCACGAGGGTGGTTTCGTCTGGTGCGCTGTGCAGGGTGATCAGGGCCCAGGCGGTGTCGTACGTCAGCGTCGGCCCGTGTCGGGCCATGAGGCGGCGGGTGCGCAGCTGACGCACAGGGGCCAGGAGCCAGCGTGCGGTGTGGAGGTTCATGCCGGTGTGCTCCCGGGATCGTGAGGGCGGTGCCGGAGGGCGGCGGCGGTGGTCAGGTGGTGGTGGCCGAGGACCGTGAGGGTCTGGACGAGGGCCTGGACGAAGACCTCGCGCTGCTGCGGGGTGTGCAGGGTGGTGACGAGGTCGTCGGTGAAACGCCGGATGTCACCGCGCAGGTCGTCGTCCTGCGCCGCCTGCGGCGCAGGCAGCCCCTTCAGGGCCTGGGCAAGGTCTCCGAGGTCGTTGAAGCGGTCGGGGAACTGGGCCATCCACCACACGCGGCGTAGGTCCGGGTCGGCGAGCACCCGCTGCAGCTGGGCCAGGCGGTGCAGCTCCTCGCCGTGTTCGAGGTCTGCTGCCTGCTGCCGGCGGGCATGTTCCTCGGCCAGGGCGCGGTCCGCTGCCGCGACGCTCAGCTCGGCCATGCCGCTGACCTCCAGCCCGGGCATGGGGCAACCGCGTTGTGTCAGGGATGAGTTGATGGCGTCGTGGGCCGCTGCGAGATCCAGAACGGAGTGCTGGCACAGGATTCCTGCGGCCTGCCGGCGCAGGTGCTCACGCGCCGGCATCGCCAGGTCGCCCTGGCCCGTGTCACCGGGATGCGTCCACTGCCAGCTCCCGGTGATGCGGACGGTGAAGCGCACACTGCTGATGCGGCTGGCCATCCGCTCGTCGCTCAGCACGAGCGGATGAGCCGTGCCTCCGCCTGCCGCATCTCCTGCGAGCTGGGCCGGTCTGCTGCGCCGGCGCAGCAGACTCACGCCGTCACGGCGGCGCCGTCACCGCCGGACCGCGCCATGGCGCTGGGGCTGGCAGGGGAGGCCACCTCGGAGATCAGCTGGGCGAACAGCTGTGCGCGCCGGGCCCGTCCCAGGTCGGAGCTGTCGGGCGAGCCCACCAGCAGGCCGGAGGGGCCTTCCTGGCCCAGATAACCGCGCAGCACCTGCGCCGCGAGGGGCAGGACCTGGTCGTCCTGGAGCTTGGGCGAGTCCAGCCAGGCCGCCAGATGCCGGTACGCCGCCTGCGCTGCCGTGGGCTCCTGCAGGGCCGCGCGCCAGCCGCGGACGAACAGCTGACCGGCCAGCACATCGGGAGCGTCGACGGCCTCGCCGGTGCTCTCCTGGTTCGAGGGCAGCGGCAGGAGGATGTCGCTGGTGATGTCGGTCAGGGCCAGGAACGTGCCCGCTCCGGCCTTACGAATGGTGCTGTCGCTGGATTCGGCCCATTCCACGATCTCCGATAGCACCAGGATGCGTTGCTCGGGAGTACTCACCAGGGTGCGCACCGCGTCGGCGACGGCGTCCCGGGCCTGGTCGTCATCGCGGGATGCCAGCAACCGCAGCCGGGTCAGGGCGACCCGGGGATACCGCTGGCCCAGCTCGCCCGCGCAGACCGCAGCGACCGCGGCGATCAGCTGTTCGCTGGTTGTCTTCTGCTGGGCCCAGTCGTACAACTGCTTACGTACGGCGACGCCGGCGACCGGATGGAGCGCCATGATCTCCAGGATGTGGATGGCAAGCTGACGGTGCGCCACACGGTCGGTCTCGATCCACCGCCTGGCCACGGACAGCACGGTCGAGCCGCCGGGCAGCAACGACAGCGGCACCAGACAGTCGGCGATGCGCTGCAGATGACGAACGGCGATCTTGTTGGGTGCGCTGATCTGGGAGGCCCACTCCAGCAGCACGGGCCGCAGCTGAGGCCGCTGCCGCCACACATACTTCAGCGCAGCCCCGGACAGCCCACGTTGCTTCTCCTCCAGGGAGATGCCCTCGTCATCCGTGTACGAGGCGTCGATCGCGTCCAGCCGCTTGTCCAGGTCACGGCCGGACAGCGCACCGCCACGCGGCAGCTCACCACCGACTTGCGTGAACAGCTGGTCCGCGGCCCCCAGTACGACGGCGGCCGGAGCCCCATCCAGCAGGGCGGCCGCGATCAGCAGCGCGCGCTCCTGCAGGTCTCCCGGCGCGGAGTGCCGCTCGAACCAGGTTTCCAGATGCTTCTGCCAGTCGGTGAACTGCTTGCCGACTGCGGTTTGGCCGTCGTCCTTGGCCTCGGCGATGAGCCGGGCCAGCCGGGCGCCGTCGGATGCCGGCGCCTCGGGGGCGAGCAGGTCGTTGAGCGGATCGTGCGTCAGCCAGTCCACCCGGCCGGCAGCGAGGTGGCGCAGATGGGCCTCGGCGACCTTTGCGGCCGAGGGGCGCGCGAGGTGCACGGTCGGCACGGTCGCGAGGGCCTTGGGGGTCCAGCCGTTCGGATCAGCCAGGATGACCAGAACGGCGTCGGCGGCCTGGGCCTGCTTCTGGTAGTCGGCAAGTCCGGTGTAGAAGTCCTCCGACAGATCGCGGTAGTCCGTCAGGTCCAGGATGCAGGCGCGCCCCTCTGCGTGCGGGATCTGCTCGATGCGCGGCTGGTCCCAGTCCAGGACCAGCCAGCCGATCTGCTTCCTGGGCACCCCCGCCTTGCGCAGCGCATGCAGCGCGGCCGTGCGCCGTCCCGTGCCAGCCTCCCCGCACAGCACCAGGACGTGGCTCTTGCCGTAGGGGCGGCTGAGCATACTGACGGCCTGCGCCACTTGGCCGGATCCCTGCGGCCCGGGAGGATCAACGAACGCGTGTTCCGCGAGGTCCAGTTCGCCGTCGTCGACACTGGCGCTGCGCAGGTACTGCCAGCCCCGGACGTACTGGTGGTGGTGCTCTTCGTAGTCGCCGGCGACCTGCGTCACCTGTGCCTGGCCGGACGCTTCGATCTGTTGCTGCACCGCTGCGGTGCCCTCGGCGTCGGTCATGACTGCTCCTGGCTGGGGATGTAGTCGCGTCCGACCTGGATCAGCCGGGCCTTGCCGCTGGCCTTGCCCTTCTGGCGTACGGCGCCGCTGCTCTCGTTCGCGGTGGTGGCCTTTGTGCTGCGCTCAGCGGTCTGGCTGGGGCGGCCGTCGGGTACGGTGCCGCTGGCCTGTGTGAGGTAGGGGGCGAGTACCGAGGGGACCAGCCCGGGGACGAAGAGCCAGCAGGTCTGCTCGAAGCCCGGCTTGCCCTCGACGCGGGCGGTGGCCCGGTGGAAGTGCTGCTCCTTGAGAGCCGGCGTGCGGCCCGCGGCGACCGTGCGGCCAAAGACAGTGTCCGACACCACGGCAGCCAGCAGCATTCCGTGGTCCACCGCGGCGGTCATGGCCCGGCGGGCCGCGTCGCTGTCGACCAGCCGGCAGGCGTCGTTGGCCGCGTCCCCCCGGTGCTCCGGCGGCGCCAGGGGACCGACGTGCACGCTGGCCCGCAGCCGGATTGTCGGCGCGCTGGCCAGCCGGGTCTGCTCGCGCCGCTCGAGTGCCTGACCGAGGTGGACGAGGAGAGGGTCGATCAGCCGTGCCGCGTGCCGGGCCGGCAGCACGAAGATGGCACCGTCTCCACGGTCCTTGACGGCGCCGAGCAGCGTCGCGTTGCCGATCCCGCACTGAGCGAACACCGTCGTCAGCATGCTGTCCAGATCGGCCCGCGCGGGCGCCATCTTCGCCTCGGGGAGCTTGCTGTACTCCTTCATGTCGACGGTCAACAGAGCATGCTCCGGCGGCACATCGGTGACGTCGGACGGGACGAGAGAGGGCATGGGCAGCAGCCTTTCCATCGTGTCGGGGAAATCCGAGTGGGTGTGCTGCCTCATGCTGGACGGGCCCGGGCGACGGCGGTGCCCAGTGCTGGGCACCGCGCCGGTGCGGTCGGTCACGTCTGCGCGTGAGCGTGTGACTGGATCGATGTGATGTCGCGGATGATGAGTCCGCCAGCGGCCTCCGTGGCGAGCCATCCCTGCTCGCGCCACGGTTTCAAGGCCGCTCCCACGGCGTTGCGGGACGCGCCGATCAGCTGTGACAGCTCCAGCTGCGTCAGCCGCACGAAGCATTCGGCGCCGCCCGCCGACGCGGCCTGGAGCAGCCGTCCGAGCGCCGAGGCCAGGCGCACGGGCACGGCCGAAGTGGCCATCTCCAGGCGTACGGTCTCCGCTTCGCGTACCCGCGCGATGGCGTGACGCAGCAGCGCGGCCTGTAGATCGTGGCGGTCCACGAAGGCCAGGAAGTCAGGGGCAGGGATGATGTGCACCCGGCAGTCCTCCGCGGCGATGACCGACGCGGTGCGTGGCTGGTTGTCCAACACCGCCAGCTCCCCCAGCAGTTCACCTGCGCCGCGTACCGCCAGCAGCGTCCGTTCGCCATGCGATCCGGTGAGCGTGATCAAGGTTGATCCGGAGACCAGCAGGATGACGTGGGTGCCCGGATCCCCCTGCCGTAACAGCAGGCTTCTGGCCGGGCGTACACGAGCCGGAGCCAGCTGACTTAACTGCGACCAAAGGTCATCACCGATGACCGAGACATGCGGCTGATACATAAACCCCCCGAATGTGGTGCCCATCACGCCAAGATGTTCTCAAGCAGTGATGTATGCGCTCAATAAGCCAATTCCGGCCATGCCTACGGCAGTTGCCGTGAGATCGACCGCCCACCTCACGGCACGGAATTTCCGCTGAGCCAATCTGGCGAACAACACCAACTGCTCCGCCTCCGCCAGCACACGCTGGCCAGAACCCATCGCCGAGAAGGCCGATACGATGTCCTCAGCCCCGCCCTGTTCCGGGACAGGCCCTGCGAATGTTCTGAGCCCACCGCGGCGCGGAAGCACAGGGCGGATCGCGAACAGGGCAACCACGAGCGCCATGCCAAGGAGGGCTGCAGCACACGCCAGTGCAGCTACTGGCAGCCACCTGGACCACGGCACAGTCGACAGCGCCGCAGCGTCCACCGTCAGCAAGCCGCCCGTCACGCCGCACAACGTCGTCGCCTTCGTGTCCGACCGCTGTACCTCCACGAACATTTCCGCCGCCGCATCCCCGAGCCGTCGGCAGCCCAGGCAGTCAACCGGAATGAAGCCCCCACCCGCGTCAGCCACGTTGTTCCTCCATAGGGCCCTCGGATCTGCACCGCTGTATTCCTGCACCTCACCGTGTAGGAACTACGCCGGCACCAGGGCCCACTGCAGGGCACCATGCATGCCGAACCCGTCACAGTCCGGCTGCTCCCAACTCCAAGCGGGCCACTGCGTCGGCCACAGCCGACCGCTCAGACGGGCGAGAGGATCAGGCGCGCCTCACGCGCGACGGCGGCGGGTCGCGCGCGACTGGGCAGACAAGCTGCCTGACCAATCAAGCCAGGGAAGCGCAGCGGTGTACCGACTGCGTTTATGCCCGTGTCCTACGTGGTGAGGCGGACGAGTCGCTTGTAGCAGCAGATGGCTGCAGCGAGCCCGAGAAATGCCAGGTAGTTGCGGGGATTGCGTTCGTAGCGGGACTGAGTCGGCGATAGCCGGACAGCCACGACATGGTCGATGGCGTCCCTTGTCGTGCAACACCGTTGCGTTTACGTCTTGTTGTCTCTGTCAAGCGTTCCTTCCTTGATCATCTGGAAGTCGAGGGCGTACGTCTGGGACGTTCGTGGGTGCTTGTTGGCGGTGAACGTGTACTTGCTGCTGCGCTGGCGGACGCGCGCCTTCAGGCGCCAGCGGTGTCCCGCCGGAAGGAGGCCAGCCAGAGCGGCCCGGCCGATCGCGCCGACGAGGGGCGCCGGGCCGGTGGGTGCGATGTTCCGGGCGGCCACGATCTGGTCGGCGGCCGCATTCAACAGCACGGTGAGGCTGATGCGCTCGGCCGATAGGTCCGGATGGGCGGTGACCACGTCGTCCGCGGTGCGTGCCAGTGCCTGGTAGACGGTGAGCAGTGCGTAGACCTCCTGCTCGATGCCGGGGACGGTTCGTGAGCGCAGTACCCGTCCGTCGAGGATGGTCGACTTCAACGAGAAGTAGCAGGTCTCTACCTGCCACCTGCGGTGATACAGCGCGAGCAGATCATGGGCGGGGTGGCGCTCGGGGTCCAGGAGAGTGGTCATCAGCGCCACAGCTCGCTGCGGCGGGTGCCGTCGGCCAGGGTGACGGTCATCCGGGCTTCGATGATCCGTACTTCGAGCCGCCCGTAGCCGCGCCCCGCCCGGTATTTTCCGGCGCTGATGGTGGTCAGGTAGGAGCCGTCCGGCAGGAGGCGGCGCACGGTGGGACGCCGCTTGCGGGTCGAGCGCAGCAGGAAGGAAGCGCCGGTGCCGGTCACCGTCTGGAGGAAGTCGAAGGCGTCGTAGTAGGCGTCGGCCAGCAGCACCATCGAGGCGTCCAGGCGGTCCAGCAGGCGGCGTGCATAGCCGAGCTCGCCGGTGGTGTCCGGGCCGAAGGCCGCGCCGAGCAGGGCGCGGGTGCCGCACTCGACCAGTGTCACCAGGCGCAGGAGGGGATAGCCGAACTCTTTCACGGATCCGATGTGTCTGGGGAAGTGCCAGGTCACCGCCTCCTCGTCGGGGACGCTCAGGGTGGTGCCTTCTACCGCGACCACCCGCAGGCCGCGGTAGAAGGCACCGGACTGTGCCCGGCCGGCCACCGGACCGGCGAGGATCTCGAACAGACGGCGCAGCGGGGCGCTGCCCAGTCGGCGGCGGGCACGTGACAGGGAGGAGGCGCACGGCCGGGCCACCGCGATCCCGTGCAGCCCCGCTCCGAGCTTGTCCCACACCGCTCGGTGAGAGGAGCGTTCGAAGAAGGCAAGGGCGAGCACGAAGTACACCACCACCCGTGCCGGCAGCAGCCGCACGCGCCGCTCACGCGAGCCCGTCTCCTCCAGCACCGCGTCGACCAGCTTCGGGTCGATGACCTGCGTCAACTCGCCCAAGTGGCCGGGTGCGTACACATCGTGAGCTGACGCCACGGGTGGCGCGGTGGCAGAATGCCGCGACAACGGGACCTCCGGTACGACGATCTCTGGGCTCGACACCACAGGGATCTACCAGGGGTCCCGCCCTCTCGTTCACGCACTTGACAAAGCGCCAGACCGGCCTAAAGCAACGGTGTTGCACGAGAAGGGACACGACCACATGGTCCGTTCGATGACCCAGCGGCGTCGCCCTAATCGTTCACTGGACTCGATGCCTTTGTGGGCGATTTGAGCTGCACCCCGTTTCGTGGAGTCCCTGATGCCAGGGTTACGATCCTGGCGAAGGAGATCCACCAGCACCATGGCAGCACCCCGTAAATACCCGGACGAGCTCCGCGAGCGCGCGATCCGTGAGGTCCGGGCCACCGGCCGACCCGTCGCGCATGTCGCGCGGGATCTCGGCATCCATCCCGAAGCCCTGCGCGGCTGGGTCCGCCAGGCCGAGACCGATGCCGGCGACCGGGACGACCGGCTGACCACCGCCGAGCAGGACGAGCTCAGGCAACTCCGCAAAGAAGTAGCGGAGTTGAGGCGGGCGAACGAGACATCCCATGCGCCGTTGGCGTCAAGCGGCCTGGGTGTCAGGGACGGTTGTCGGGTTCGGGAAGGCTATTGTCTCGCTGTATAGCTGTCGGGTCGTCAGGCAATGGTGAAGGCATCCGATCAGCCGGTTGAAAAGGTTGCGCTGGGCTGCGATGTGGCGGTCTCCGGCTTCGCGTCGCCGGTCGTAGTGGGCGCGAGCGCCCGGTGAGGCGGTCAGGGCGGAGAAGGCCCATGAGTAGCCGGCAGCCGCCAGGCGCTGGTTCTTGACGCGGCGGTGTATGACGAACGTGGACTTCCCGGAGGCGCGGGTGACCGGGGCGCTTCCGGCGTATGCCTTGAGCGCGCGGGCGTCAGCGAAGCGGGACCGGTCGTCGCCGATCTCTCCGAGTACGCGGGCTGCGGTCAGCTTCCCGAGACCGGGAAAGCTGGTGAGGATCTCGGCGTCGGGGTGCTGGTCGAGGCTGTCGACTGCTGCGGTCTCCAGGTCGGCGCAGGAGGTGCAGGCGGCGTCGAGCTGCCGCAGCAGGGCGAGGGCCTGGCGGCCCATCGCGTCTTCGACCAGCGGCGGCTGGTGCAGGTAGTCGGCCCGGAGGATCGCCTTGAGACGCTGAGCCTCGGCATTGATGCCGCGGGTCCGGCCGGCCCGTTTGAGCATGCTTCGCAGCTGGGCGGCGGTCAGGCGCGCGGCTTGCGCGGGGGTGGGAGCGGCGGCCAGCAGGGCTCGGGCTGCGGGTGCGCAGATGCCCTCGCGGGTGCCGGCGAACGCGGCGAGGAGAGCGGGATAGTACTCGCGCAGGTGGGAGCGCAGCTTGTTGGCGGCCTGAACGCGGTCCCAGACGGCGTCCTGCTGGGCGCGGGCGAGTACCGCGACGGCGCGGGCCAGATCGGAGTCGGCAGGCAGTGGCCGGTGGGTGGCCATGTCGGTGCGCAAGATGTTGGCCAGGGTCATCGCGTCGAGGTGGTCGGACTTCTTGCGAGCGACCGAGTGCCGCTCGCGGTAGCGGGCCACGGCCATCGGGTTGATGGCGTAGACGGGGCGGCCGGTGGCGCGCAGGCAAGAGACCAGCAGCCCGCGGGAGGTCTCGATCGCGACCGGGATGGGGTCTTCGGGGGTGTCGCCGTGTTCGGCGAGCAGAGCCAGAAGCTGGTTGAGGCCCTCGACGTCGTCGGTGATGCGGAGCTTGGCGGCCAGGCTGCCGTGGTCGGTCACCAGGGCGATGTCGTGGTGGTCTTCCGCCCAGTCGATGCCGCAGAACACTGTGCCTCCTTCATCGGTCGCGCGTGATGGCTGGCCAGGGCCGGTGCAGGGCACGCGGGCGCTCTAATGGAAGGGCTCAAGGCCCGGCATCCCATTGGCCGTTCGTGACCCCAGCGACCGCCGGGGTCCTCGGTCTGGGACGGAGCTCACGGCTCGCGTCGGGGCGAGAGGTGTCTCCCGGCGGCGGCTCGGACCACGGACCATCCTCGGGCAGCAGAGTGGCCTGTGGGGCGGGATTGACAGGCCACCGGTCTCGTTCGAAGGCTCGGGCCTGATCCTGAAATGGGTATGCCGTCACCCGCCCCACGTCTTCCCGTGCCGCCCCGCTGGATGGTGCAGCACGATCGGGCCGGACGAGGCGCGGTGCCCCGCCCTTCACCGCCCATTAGATCCTCAAGGCCGCGTCGGTGTTTTTTGCCCAGGAGATCGACCGTCCCCGGACGAGGCCGAGCAGGTGATCGACCATCTGCGCGAGAAGGGCCTTGGGGTCGATCCCGTCTGCCGGGTGCTGGAGTTGTCGCCGTCGACGTACTTCGCCCGCAAGAAGCGGCCGAAGTCGGCCCGCCAGCTCCGCGACGAACAGCTCATGCCTCTGATCGAGTCGGTCCACGCCGAGTCGGGCGGCACCTATGGAGCCCGCCGGATCACCCGTGCCCTCAAGCGCAAGGGGGTGGACGTCGCCCGCTGCACCGTCGAGCGCCTGATGGCCGAGCTGGGCCTGGAGGGTGTCATCCGCGGACAGCGGCGCCGCACCACGATCTGCGAACCGTCGGCGCCGAGGCCGCCGGACCTGGTCGACCGGGACTTCACAGCCTCCCGCCCGGACGAGCTCTGGGTCGCCGACATGACCTATGTGAGGACGTGGTCGGGCTGGGCATACGTGGCGTTCGTCCTGGACGTGTACTCGCGGATGATCGTCGGCTGGCAGGTCGCGAACCATATGAGGACTGAACTGCCCCTGGACGCACTGGAGATGGCTCTGTGGAGACGCCGGATCAAGGCAGGCTCCGGCCTCATTCATCACAGCGACCGGGGGTCTCAATACGTGTCAATTCGATATACCGACCGGCTCGCTGGCATCGGCGCCTCCGCGTCGGTCGGCTCCGTGGCCGACTCGTACGATAACGCGATGGCCGAGGCGCTGAACGGCACCTTCAAAGCCGAGCTGATCGAGATGCAAGGGCCGTGGCGGGACGTCGACCAGGTCGAGCGGGCGATCTTCCAGTGGGTCACCTGGTACAACGAAGAACGCCTGCACTCCGCACTCGACTACGTACCGCCCGCCGAGTACGACCGCGACTGGTGGCGACAACAGGAAGCCACCCCGCAGTCCGCCTGAAACGAGACCGCCGGACTCTACGAAACTCGGGGCAGCTCAGTGTTCAGGTTGGTTGGCTGGGTGGGGGCTGGTTGGGTTGCCGTCGTGTGGTGTTCGGGGGTTGGTGGATGGGGTCTGCTGGCTTCTGTTGTGGCGGTGACGTGGCGTTTTTTCAGGTTGGGTGAGTTGTCCAGGTGTGTGCGGGTGTTCTGGGTTTTTGTTCAGGTGTAGTGGCCGTTCTATAGGCGGCCGGGTCCGGGGTGTTGGGGCTTGGTGTGGGTGTGGAGCCAAGCCCAGAGCAGGTCGTTGGGTGGGGGTGCGAGGCGGTCCAGGCCGAGGATCGTTGTCGGGGCCGCCGTCGGTGCGGTCCCAGCCGTAGCGGCGCTCTGCTCGGCGAGCGTGACCTCAGAGGTGCGCGTCCGGTGTTGGTGAGGGTGAGGTCCTGGCTCGCCCTGCCGCCCAGCGCGGTCTTCAGCGACAGCTTGCCGGGCGTGACCTTCAACTGCCCGGCCTGCAGCGCGGGGTGGTGGGCCGACACGGTGTCGGAGACGGTGACGTCGGCTTCGGCCGTCGCGTACCGCGGGGCGGTCGTGGTGACGGTGTGGCGGCCCGTCTTCGGGCTGTACAGCCAGTAGAAGCCGTCGGCCAGGTTCCGGTCGTCGGGGGTGGCCGAGCTGACCGCGGTGGCGTAGGGGTTGGTGATCTGGGCGGAGCCATCGGTGACGGTGGCGCCGTTGACGGGCTAGAACCGTGGGGCTACCTCCGCCAGACCTTTCCGAAGCTGGGTATCAGCTCGCGTGGCACGCTGCGGGACGCATGGGGTCGCCACAACGCCGCGCATGCTGCCAGGGCAGTCGCACGCGAGGGTGCTCAGCTTGTTTTCATTGACCCAGTTGACTGTTCCGCCCAGACGATTTTGCCTTCAGAGGCGGTGTATCGGGTGCCCCATTGTTTGGCGAGGCTCGCGATGATGAAGAGCCCTCGGCCCGACTCGTCGATGGTGCGGGCGTGCTTGACGTGCGGAGCGGCGGGCGCGGCGTCGCTGACCTCGCAGGTCAGCATCTGGTCCAGGATGAGGCGCAGTTGCAGGGGAGGAGCGCCGTAGCGGGTCGCGTTGCCGACGAGTTCGCTGACGACGAGTTCGTTGGTGAACGCCGTTTCGTCGTCCAGGCCCCAGACCTCGAGCTGTCGGCGGGCGGCTCTGCGGGCGATCGGTGCGGCTTCGGGGCCCGCCGACAGGCCGCAGGTCATCACCCGCTCAGCGGGCAGCATCCTGGTGCGGGCGAGCAGCAGCAGGGTCTCGCCCGTGCGGCCGCGCCGCGTATAGGCATGCGCGATGCCGTCGCGCACGCCGGAAAGGGGGCTGTCGCCGACGTCGTCCAGGAGGGGACGCAGCACACCTGTGGGCGCCATGACCTCCTCCGCCAGGGCAGTCGTACCCATCGCGAGCGTGCTTCCCTCGGACAGGGAGACGGTGGTCGCAGGGAAGGGAGCGGTGTCCACGGCGGCCAGCGGTGGCCCGGGAGGGACGGGGAGGGTGGACGAGGTGCCGTCCGGGAGGATCAGGACGGGTTCCGGCAGTCCGGCACGGGCGATGGTGCAGGTGAGCTCGACCGGGTCGTAGATCGCGATGGCGCAGTCGGCGGTGAGCGGCTCATGGATCAGGGGGTCCATGGGCGGCAGCGCGGCGCGTCCAGCGAGGAGGCGGGCCGTGGTGTCGCTGAGTCGGGCCAGGAGCTCGTCGGGCTGCAGGTCCAGGGCGGCGAGCGTGTGGACGGCTGTCCTGAGCAGCCCCATCGTGATGGCTGCCGGGATGCCTTCTCCCGCCACGTCGCCGACGACGAGGGCGGTCCGCGCGCCGGGGAGCGCGATCGCGTCGGACCATGCGCCACCGCCTTCTTCGCCGGGAACGTGCAGGGAGGCGAGTTCCACGGTGGGCTGATCGGCCAGTTCGCCAGGAAGGATCCTGCGCTGGACCGTGGACATGGTGATCCACTCGCGCATGTACAGGCGTGCCCTGTCGACGCAGAGGGCCGCGTGGGCGCACACGGCCGACGCCACGGTGAGGTCGTCCTGGGCGAAGGGCTCTTGGGGGGTGTGGCGGTAGAAGCTGACCATGCCGAGGATCTCGTCGCCGATCGCCAGCGGTGCCACGATCAGGGAATGCACCGTGGATTTCTCGATGATGTCGGCCCTGGCCGGGTCGTCGGCCGGCCACGTGCCGCCGGTGTCGACCTGTACGAGGCGGGGCTGGAGGTCCGAGAGGACGTGTGAGAACGGGGTATCGGTCGGCAGCGGGTGCACGGCTCCGACCTGGGTCGCAGGCCGGAGCCCATGGATGGCCGCTTGGCGCAGCAGCACACCTGGTCCGACCGGCGCTGCGGGAGGGGCCTCGCCGCGGACCGCGCTGTCCACCAGCTCCACGGCCGCGGTGTCCGCGAAGGCAGGGACCACGGCCTGGGCCAGTTCTTGGCAGACATCGATGAGGCTGAGCCGGTGCCCCATCTGGGTGCGCACTTCTTCCAGCAGCGCGTGGGACCCTAGCGCTCGTTCCCGTTCGGTGACGTCGGCAGTCAATGTCACCAGTCCGCGCACTGTGCCGCTCAGGTCCTTGATGGGCAGGTAGGAGGCGGAGAGGACATGACGGCCGAGCTTGGCTGATCTCTCGGCACTCTGCACGAGCCGATTCACCAGCGGCTTTCCGGATTCCAGGACACCGCGCGCCGCCGCGGCCTCCTCCTTGGGGGCGGCGAAACCGCATACCTCGCTGAAGGGCGCGCCCGGCGAAGGCCCGGTCGGTGTGTCACGTAGTCGGCCTGCGGGGAGGCTCACGCGCACGACGTGCAATTGATCGTCGAAGACCCGGAGCGCCATGGGGGCACGCGTGACGAGCGTCCGCAAGACGGCTGCGTCCTGCACCGTCGCATCGTCCTCCGCCGCGAGTACTCGCCACACCAGAGAATGGTCCTGGAGTGCCGGCTTGATCAACAGTGCACCGGGGTCCGGACATCCTTCGCGGGGCTTTCCACTGTTGGTGCAGAGGCTGCGGACGAGCGCTTCCGCGGATCGGCCGACTGCCTCGGCGGCGGACCAACCGAACAGTTCCTCTGCTGAGTGCTCCCACCGGGTTATCCGGCCCTCCTCGTCGAGGAGGAGAAGCACGTTGTCGTTGGTTATGTGAAAGCACCTCCGCGCCGATCGCGGGGGCCTCCGGACACTCGCGAAGATCGACTGAATCCGCTTCTACCAGGGCTTTCACCTAACACTCTATCTGCCGGCCCTGCTCACGAGGGGAAGCGCCGGCAGGAGCCAGCCGTAGCAAGAAGCGCAGCGCGGTTCTGTCCGGTGGCCGGCATGGCGCCTGCCACCGCCGACGAGCGTGCAACGTTCTTTGCGAAGCTCGACTCATTCGAACAATACGGCACAGAAACACGGCGCTTCGCAGCATCTCTGCTTTCGGTCTGGCACTCCTCGACGGCTCAGAAGAAGGCCTGGCTCTTGGGTATCTGTCCGGGCCAGGGCCGGCGGCCCGTGGGATATGGGCGGTAGAACATGACCATCTGGGCGGTTCTTCAGAAATGCCAATCTTCGGGGTAGGTCGAATGAGGTAGCGATCGCGGCAATCGCAGGTAAGGCTGCCCCGGCCGTCACATTCGACCGCCCGGTACCGGAGCAGGTCGGCTTACAGGCCGATTCCGTTAAATGCGCAACTGTCTTGAAGTTCGGAGTGCTTTCAATGATGAAGAACATACGACGCAAGGCTGGAGTGGCCGCCACGGCGGGCATCGTGGCCATTGCCGGCCTGATGGTGACCGCCCCCAACGCCAGCGCGGCAGGAAACTGCTACTACTACGGCATGGCGGGCTATGCGCAAATCTTCACCGAGGTTAACTACAACGGAGACTGCTTCGAGTGGAGGATGTAATCAGGCACGGTTGCCCGATTACATGTACCGCAAGGCGAGTTCGGTGAGGAGCTGGCCTTTCTGCTACAACCAGCAGTATGGGCTGAACGACGACATCTGCGGCGGCGGGTGGCGTTTCTTTGCTGGCATGAATTACGAAAACTTGTATGAAGCCAGCGGCAGGGCTACCTCCGTACAGTAATCCGATGTGCTCGTCGGAGAAAATCAGTCACTGATATCAATCGTAGTCATTCAGCTGCAGATTTATGATCGACTTACGTCGATGCGGCCGAGGCTCCCGACAGCAGTCGGGAGCCTCGGCCGCATTTCAGGGCTGTCGGCGGAGGGCGGAACGCGATCCCCGCCTCATCCGAACGCCGCGGGATGTCAGTGGGGCCTCCCGCCCCTGTGTGCTTGGCCGGTACGGCGGAGGCCCGCGCCGCCTGCTCTGCCTGCGGGGCATGCGCACGCGCCGCTGGCCGGGCCGTGAGTCTTGCCACGGAACACCTGCTCACCCTCGACGGAAGGTGGATGTACGTCTCGTCGACCCTCGGTCCGAGGCGAGCGACCTGGCCTTTGTCGGCAAGTACCTGGACGATCGGGCACCAGGCATCATGGTTGCCCGTCTGCCCATTCACTGTTGACGGGAAGTCATGCTGGACAGGGTCGTCCCGGGAGAGCATGTGGGTGACGTCGTATCGGCCGGCGTGCCTGCACCTTCGTCGGCCGCTTCCCAGTGGTCGCGGTCCGCTCCCGGGTGTCGCGCGGCTCGACGCCGGCGACCTTGGCCGCCATGGCGAACTGGGCGCCGCTCCGCTCCTGCCGAGCGTGCGGGGCGAGTTCGCCGGTCCGTGTGCGGGACGATTTCAGCTGCTGCTCCCTTCGGCGTCGCTGTTCGCCGTGCTGGTCAGGAGCGCGCTGGCGACCACGTCGAAGATGTGGTCGGCGTGGGGCGCGAGCGAGCGCTGGTCGCCGAGCCAGGCGAGCGCTTCCACCAGCGCGAACAGATCGTCGCCGTCGATGTCGGTCCGTGCCAGGCCCGCGGCCTGGGCGCGGGCAAGGAGCCGGGCACCGGCCGCGCGCAGGGTGACGCACGAGGCGTGGAGTGCGGAGTCGGGGTCCGCGATGGCGGCCGCCATCAGCACGACCGCGCCCCGGTACTCGGTGGTCCAGCCGACGCAGTCGCGCAGCCACGACACGAGAGCATCGCCAGGCGAGTCGTCCGTCTCGAGGGCGTCCGCCTTGGCGGTCAGCTCGCCGAAGCTCGTGTGGAGCAGGGCATCGAGCAGCGCCTCGCGTGTCGAAAAGTGACGCAGCAGCGTGGCGAGACCGACATTGGCCCTGCGTGCGATGTCGCGCAGGGACACGTCGACACCCTGCTCGCTGATGGCGGCGCCCGCTACTGCGAGCAGGTGGTCGCGGTTCTTCCTGGCGTCGGCCCGCATCTGTCCCCTTGAGTATTCGGATCGATGGTCCATGTATTCGGGTCAGTGGTCCAATTACATGGATCACTGATCCGGATAAGAGTATCGTGCAGCGCGGGCAGGGGCGAGCCGCTCCCTACGGCCGTCACTACCGTCCGTGCTGATGCGTCAATCGACGCGGAGTGCGCCCTACGGCCGAGGTCCCTGTCGAGATGGGGACGGCCCCTCCAAGCACAGGCGAGGGTGCTTGCTCGCGGCGCGCCGGAGGATGGCCTTCTGGACAGTTCGTGGCGCGGGCGGCGGGCGGCGGGCGGCAAGGCGAGTGTCATCCGCAGACCCGGGATGAAGCTCATCGGCGACATCTCCTTCAGTGCCAACAACGAGCGCTGGCCTTACCCGGCAACCTGCCATCACGGGGCAACTTCAGGTGTGACACGAGGTCTCTGACGGCGGTCTGGACGTCTTCTCGTCAGGCTGTCCCGTGTAGCAGCCGGGACAGTTCGGCATTCAGGTCGATGCCGTCACCCTCCCGCCCGGACGGCGCCAGGTGGTAGGTGCGCTCCAACTACTGCGTCACCACTGAGAGGGAGGCTGTGAGGTGGGCGGCCCCGGGCGGAGGGGACAGCGCGAGATTCAGCACGGCATCCGGCCCTGTGCGGGTGGGCCAAAGTCGCACGTCCCCTTCTCCGCTCGGCCGGAGTATGCCCTGCGCCAGCAGATCGCGGTCGAACGCCCAGGTGACCGGTTCGTCGGTATCGGCGTAGAAGACGATGTGCACGGCATAGGGGTCGTGCGGTTCGTACAGGAGACGGGTCGGCACCTTCAGCCTCTGGTCCGGCGTGAGTGTGAGCTCGGTATAAAGAGATTGATCGATGCAACTGCTCATGATTCCAGCCGTAGGTTCACGGGCTGACGGGTGCACCGCTGCAGCCGGCAGTGGTGCGCCCGCACCCTCCGACGTCGGTGCCCGCGCGTGTCCGGGCATATGTGCAGGTACCTGTCCTGTGCTCCGGCGGTCAGCGGGAGAGGGGGGCGTTGGAGCCGTGTGCCTCGGCGCTCACGATGACCCGCTCATCGGCGTTCCGGCGGTGGAAGGGGTGGCCGTCGTAGGAGTGCCGCCGGCCGCCGTCGTTGTGGTGCCACTTGTTGCCGTTCCGCTCCCACTTGCGGTGGCTGTCGTAGGCGTACCGGTCGCTGGTGTCGCGGTCGATGCGACGGTTGCTGCTCTCGCGGTTGTGGTCGCTGTCATGGTCGTCTCCACGATTGTCGCCGTACTGGACGGCGATGCTGGAGGAGTGGGAGGCGGCCGCAGTGCGGTCGACGGCCGGGGTGGACGTCGCCGATGCGGTGCCGCCCACTGCCGGCAGGGTGGCTGCTGCGACAGCGAGAGTGGCGGCCATGGTGGTGGCCCGTCGTCCAAACGTGTGATTCATGATCATTTTCCTTGGTCTGCGCCCTCGGACAGAGGGTCTGGCTATGCCCCCAGAAGGTGATAGAGGGTCTGGCTATTGCCCCGAGAAGGCAGGGCGTCGGAGGTCCGCTTCTTGCCCGCGGATGGCCGGGTCGCCCGGCGCAGGCCAGGACCGCCCCGCATACCGGCGGGAGCATGCTCAGCCGCGGTGGGTCTCCAGCAGTCGCAGCCAGACTTCGCCGAGGGTGGGGAAGGCGGGGACGGCGTGCCAGAGCCGGTCGAGGGGGACTTCGCCGGCGACGGCGATGGTGGCGGAGTGGACGAGTTCTCCGACGCCGGGGCCGGCGAAGGTGACGCCGGCGACGGTGCCCCGGTCGGTGTCGATGAGCATGCGGGCCCGGCCGCGGTAGTCCTCGCCGTACTGGTGGGCGCCGGCGACGTGGGCGAGGTCGTAGTCGACCACCTTGATGCGGCGGCCGCTCTGTTCGATCTCGCGGCTGGTCAGGCCGACGGCGGCGACCTCGGGGGTGGTGAAGACGACCTGGGGGACGGCGGCCGTGTCGGCGGTGGCGACGTGCGCGCCCCAGGGGGCGTCGTCGATGGGCTCTCCCTTGGCGCGGGCGCCGATGACGGTGCCGGCGATCCGGGCCTGGTACTTGCCCTGATGCGTCATCAGGGCGCGGCGGTTGACGTCGCCGACGGCGTAGAGCCAGCCGCCGGCGACGCCGGTGACACGGAAGGTGTCGTCGACGGTCAGCCAGTCGCCGGGGGTGAGACCGACGCTCTCCAGGCCGACGTCGCGGGTCTGCGGGGCGCGGCCGGTCGCCAGCAGGATCTCGTCCGCGGCCAGCTGCCCGCCGTCGGACAGCGTGATCCGCACCTCGCCGTCCTCGCGGGCCAGGGAGGTGACGGTGGTGTGGAAGCGGATGTCGACACCTGCTTCGCGCAGTCCGTCAGTGACCAGTTCGCCGGCGAACGGTTCCATCCGCTCCAGGAGCCCGTTCTCGAGGACGAGCATGGTGACCTGGGAGCCGAGGGCCTGCCAGGCGGTGGCCATCTCGACGGCGACCACACCGCCGCCGACGACGGCGAGGCGGCCGGGCACCTTGTCGGCGCTGGTGGCCTCGCGGCTGGTCCAGGGGCGCACGGTGTCGTATCCGGGGATGGGGGGCAGGGCGGCGCGGGTGCCGGTGGAGACGGCGACGGCGTGCCGAGCGGTCAGGGCGATGGTGTCGCCCTCGGGGGTCTGCACGGCCACCTGCTTGGGGCCGGTGAGGCGGCCGTGGCCGCGGATGAGGTCGACGGAGACCGAATTCAGCCAGTCGACCTGGTCCTCGTCCTTCCAGTACGAGGACATCTTGTCGCGGTGTGCGAGGACCGCCTCGACGTCCAGCGGGCCGGCCACCGCCGGGTTGAGTCCGGGTATGCGGCTGGCGTCGGCACGTGCCACCACCGGCCGCAGCAGCGCCTTGCTTGGGTCGCAGGCCCAGAACGAGCATTCGCCGCCGATGAGTTCGCGCTCGATGATCACGGTGCTGAGTCCGGCGGTGCGGGCGCGTTCGGCCACGTTCTCGCCGACCGGCCCTGCGCCGATGACGATCACGTCGTAGGTGCGGGTCGTCTCGTTCCTCACTGCTGCGTTCCTCACTGCTGTGTTCCTCACTGCTGTGTTCCTCACTGTTTCGTTCCTCATTGCTTCCGTGGCCCGGTCGGACACTTCGGCGGCCGCGGCCCGTTGCCGGCCGCGTTCGCCGTTCCCTGCCGCCGGGGGCCCCGGCGGCAAAGCCGTCTCTCGGCGGCCGCTCGGCCGGCGTGGCCCCGTGGCAGCCGGACCGCCGGGCGGCGGAGAGCACCCACCCTTGCGCTCGCCCGGCGGTCCGGTGCCGGTCTTCGGTCCGGATGGCGAGAACCGCTGGGCCGGACCGGCTGCCGTCCGGGCCGGACGCGGCCCGTTGCAGCCCTTGGACGGTGGCTTGGGGGTGTCAGCGGCCGGGGAGGCGCTGTGTGATCTCCTGGAGCACCCAGCCGTTGCCGTCCGGGTCGCTGAAGGTGGCGTAGGAGCCGTAGGAGGCACGCTCGGGGTGCAGGCCGGCCCGCCGTTCCTGGCCGGGGCGGCGGTGGGTGACGTCGCCGCCCTCGTGGCCGTGGAAGAGGCCGCCTGCGTCGTGGAAGATCTCGCTGACCTTGATGCCGCGGCCGGTGAGCTCCGCGCGGGCCTCCTCGATGTCGGAGACGACGAGGTACAGGCCCTGCAGCGAGCCGGGTGCGATGGGGGTCATCCCCTCGCCGAAGATGATCGAGCACTCGGAGCCGGGCGGCGTGAAGTGCACCACCCGGACGTCCTCGTTGGCCGCGTAGTCGACGTCCAGGCGGAAGCCGGCCTTCTCGTAGAAGGCCTTGGCCCGGTCGGTGTCGGAGACGGGCAGCACGATCATTTCGAGCTTCAGATTCATGGGGGTGTCCTTGTTTCTTGATGTCGGTGGATTACGCCCAATGCGTCACCGGTTCAACAGGTGGTGATTGCAGCCGGGGCGCCTCGTTGCTCCCGGCTGCTGCGGCGGACGGCGTGACGGCCGAAAGGGGGCTCATCCGCGGCGGTCCGATCTGTTCCAATGGTCCATTTTTCCGGACCACTGATCCGAATATATGGACCACTGATCCGGAAGTCAAGAGGGGCAGATACGGGCCGACGCCAGGAGGAACCGCGACCGCCTGCTCGCCGTGGGCACCGCCATCGCCGAGCAGCGCGTCGACGTGTCACTGCGCGACATCGCGCGCAGGGCCGATGCCGGTTTGTTTGCGCTGGCAGCGGCGCTCGCTCGGCTCGGCGATCAACGCTCGCTCGCGCCATGCGCCGATCGCCTCTTCGAGGTTGTCGCGAGCGGGATTCTGACACCTGCAAGGAGCAGTTAGGCCCGACGAGGAACGTCGCCCTCGGGCCTGCAGATGAAACCGTCTCGCTTGCGGACCGGCGAACTCGGCAGGAGCGGTGCAAGGCCGAGTTCGCCAAGGCAGTCAAAGGCACCGTCATCGAGCCGCGCGCTCCCCGGGAGCGGACCGCGACCGCCGCGAAGCGGCTGACGACGGCGGCGCGCACGAACAGTTCGAGGCCCAGGGCATCTTGTTCGTTCCCTACTTCCCGCTGGCCTCGTCGTCCTCGTCCAGCTCGGGCGCGTCCGGATCACGCGTGTGAGTAGTTGAGGCACAGGAAGTGGCGCCAAGATTGAGCATGGTCGGTTACGACAGCAGCCTTCCCGGGTGGGGGAGCTTCCGGGAGTGGCGATCCAGATCTGCATCGTGCGGTACATCGGCACGCTCCTGGGGAGCGATTCGTCGGCGATGCCGTGGGGAGGTCGTGGGGTACCTGGCCGGCAGCTCGGGATCGAGGATTTCTCGTGCGGAAGAGTGCGCGGAGCGGCGGATGACGCCGTACAACCATGCGCAGGAGATCCGGGAGCGGTTCGGGTACCGGGATTGCGGCGACCGGAAGTGGTCGCGGGGTTTGCGGATCTTCCTGCACGGGCGGGCGTGGACGCACGTCGAGGGGCCAACCGCGCGGTGACGTGGCTGCGCCGGTACCGGTGCTGCTGCCGGGTGTCTCGGTGCTGGCCCGGCAGGTGTCGGAGGCCCGCACGGTGACCGAGCGGCGGCTGCACGAGGCGGTGGCCAGGGCTGCGCGGAGGGCGGGCCGGACACCGGCGTCGGCGCTGAGGGCACTGCTGGAGGTTCCGGAAGGCCGGCGGGTCTCGGAGCTGGAGCGGCTGCGGACGCCACCGACGAACGGGCATGGCGATGGCCCGTGCGATGAAGCGGGCGGAGGAGATCTCCGCGTTCGGGCTGGAGCGGGTGAATCTGTCGCCGGTGCCGGTGAACCGGCTGAACACGCTGGCGCGGTACGGACAGCTGAGCAAGGTCCAGACAATCGAACGGGCACCGTAGCCTCGGCGCGGAGCTGGGCGACGGTGCCGTGCAGTGTGACGCACGAAGCGTGGAGTGCGGACTCGGGGTCCTCGATGGCGGCTGCCATCGGCACGACCGCGCCCTGATGCTCGGTTGTCCACCCCGCGCGGTCGCGTCGTTGGGCGAGCCGGACGTTTCGAGGGCGCCTGCCTTGGCGGTCGGTTCGTCGAAGCTCGTGTGGAGCAGGGCATCGAGCAGCGTCGGGAAGTGACGCAGCAGCGTCGCGAGTCCGACATCGGCCCTGCGCGCGATGTCGCGCAGCGACATGTCGACGCCCTGCTCGGCGATGGCGGTGCCCGCTACGGCGAGCAGGTGGTCGCGGTTCCTCCTGGCGTCGGCCCGTATCTGCCCCCTCTTGACTTCCGGATCAGTGGTCCATATATTCGGATCAGTGGTCCGGAAAAATGGACCACTGATTCACTTAATTTACCCCGCGAGAGACGCAGGAAGAGCGCTGTGCCAAAACAGACCATGAAAGCGATCCGGCTGCACGAGTTCGGCGGCCCTGAGGTGCTGCGTCATGAGGAGGTGCCGGTTCCCGTGCCGGGGCCGGGTGAGGTGCTCGTGCGCGTGCACGCGATCGGCATCAACCCTCCTGACCGGTACGCGCGCGAGGGAATGCCCGACATACCCCCCGAGATCAGGCCCGAGTTCCATCTCCCCCTGATTCCGGGGACCGACGTCTCAGGCGTCGTGGAAGCGGTCGCCGCCGACGTCAACGGCTTCGCGGTCGGAGATGAGGTGATCGGCCTTCTGCGCTTCCCCACCGTTCTCCAGAGCAGCGCGTACGCCGAGTATGTCACCGCGCCAGCGTCCGACCTCGCCCGCAAGCTGGCTGGCATCGACCACGTGCACGCCGCCGCCCTTGTCATGTCGGGGTTGACGGCGTGGCAGTTCTTGATCGAGCTCGGGCACGATCATCCCTCGCCGTTCCAAGAGGCCCAGCACTGCCCGATGGCACTCGACAGCGAGAGCACGGTGCTCATCAACGGCGCTGCCGGTGGCGTGGGGCACCTCGCTCTCCAGCTGGCCAAGTGGAAGGGGGCCCGCGTCATCGCCGTGGCCTCCGGCGCCCACGAGACGTTCCTGCGCGAGCTCGGCGCCGACGAGTTCATCGACTACACCAAGGAGCGGCCCGAGGAGGTCGTCCGTGACGTCGACCTGGTCCTGGACACCGTCGGAGGTCCCAACAGCAGACGCTTCCTGCGCACCCTCAAGCGCGGCGGGTCCCTCTACCCGGTGTACTTCGGCCAGTTCGACGACGAGGAGAACGCGGAGCTGGGTGTCACGGTCACGGCCGTGTCGGTCCGCTCGAGCGGCGCGCAGCTCGCCGAACTGGAGAGCTTGGTCGACGCGGGGAAGATTCGCGTCGCGATCGACAGCACGTTCCCGCTCGCGGATGCCCGGGCGGCACACGAGCGCATCGCCCGGGGGCACATCCGGGGCAAGATCGTGCTCACGGTCGCTTAGGAACGAGCCGTCTCACGACGCGTCCGACGGTCGTCCTCAGGGCGCTGGTGGCCTTCGGGACGCCGACGCGGAGACCTTGGGGCGCGTCTGGCGATCAGGTGGTCGCGATGCTCGCTGCGGCGAACCGAGCGGATCCGTTCGGTCGGCTCGGTTCGCCGCAGGAGATCGCTGAGGTTCCCCTCCTACTGTGGAGACCGTGACCGGAGGGATAGTTGGGGGTCATGGCATCCAGGAAGCGCATCTACGACGCTGAGTTCCGCGAGGGAGCGGTACGGATCGTGACGGAGACCGGGAAGCCCATTCCGGAGGTGGCTGAGGATCTGGGCATCCACCCGGGGACGTTGCACAGCTGGGTGTCGCGGGCGCGGCGCGACGGGTCGCCGTCGTCGGACCGGCCGGTGGCCGATCCGTCGCCCGGCGGTCGTGTGCGGGAGAGCGAGCGCGCTGAGCTGGAGCGGCTGCGGGCCGAGGCCAGGGAGAAGGACAAGCGCATCCGCGAGCTGGAGATGGAGCGTGATGTGTGCAAGCGATTCGTGGCCTTGTGGGTGAAGTAGCTGAGGCGGACCCGGCCGTCGCGGTCGGGGTGATCAGCAGCTGCAAGGCCGGGCAGAAGATTCCGCACCGCACCGCCTGCCGGGCGCTGGGGGTGTCCGAGTCGTGGTTCTACAAGTGGCGGGATCGTCCGCCGACAGCGCGTGAGGCGCGCCGGCAGCAGCCGGCCGAGGAGATCGAGGAGATCTTCCACGGCTCGGGCGGCACCTACGGCTCGCCGAAGGTGTTCATCGAGCTGGCGCGCAGAGGCTGGCGAGTATCGGTGAACACGGTCGCGAAGGTCATGGCCGAACTCGGGCTGGCCGGACGGAAGGTGCGCCGCCGCCGGTCGCTGACGAGGCCGGGCAAGCGGCCGGCCGCCCCGGACTTCGTGCGCCGGGACTTCACCGCCGAGGAACCCGATCTCGTCTGGGCGGGCGATCTCACCGAGATCGAAACCGGCGAGGGCAAGCTGTACTTGGCGACGGTCATCGACCTGTTCTCCCGCCGCCTGCTCGGCTACGCGATGGCCGAGCGGCACGACGCCGACCTGGTCGTCGCGTCCCTGAACATGGCCGCGGCCACCCGCGGCGGCGACGTGCGCGGCGTGATCATGCACACGGACAGGGGCAGCGAGTACTGCTCGCGGCGGTTCAGGCGGGCCTGCCGAAAGCTCGGCATGGTCCAGTCCATGGGCAGAGTCGGATCTTGCTTCGACAACGCCGTGAGCGAGGCGTTCAACAGCGTCCTCAAAGTCGAGTACGTACACCGCCACACCTTCCGTACCCGCACCGAGGCACGCATCAAGATCGCCACCTGGATCACCGACTTCTACAACACCAGGCGGCTACACAGCGTGTGCGGGTTCAAGAGCCCGATCGACTACGAACATGACTACCGAGCCACCCTCGCCGAGGGACTGGCCGCATAGATCGTCTCCACGCTGCGAGGGGATTGACACCGGCGCGTGGCGCGGATGTGTGCAGACGCCTACCAGGTACAGGCTGAGCCTGCCGGAGGGCGTCAGGAAGATGCATCGATGACCAGTGACAAGGTGACTGAGCCGAGCGCGGATTCATGTCAGGTCTGCTGCGAGGGCGCGCAATGCGGGGGCGAGTTCGGGGTGGTCCCCGCGCGAGGCCGACTGCAGTAGTTCGGTGATGACGATGATCTGTGCAACGCGTCCGGGCTCTGTCTTGAGCACGGGAAAGCTGTCGCGGACGCGATGGGCGAATTGAGGGACGAGGAGGGAGTACGCGAGCAGCATGGCGGCGTCGTATCCGGCCGGTGCGATGCCGAAGCCTTCCCAGTCGAGGAGGTAGGGGGTGGCGGTGGTGAGGTTGGCGGTGTGCAGGTCGCCGTGGGCCGTCGCCCAGTCCGTGATCCGAGGCCCGGGCATGCCGAGGAAGCGCGGGACGGTGCGGTCCACCCATTCCTGCCGCACGGCCACCCGGTCGGTGGGGACGCTGCTGACGTGCTCCAGGTCGGTGCGCAGCGACTCCCACCACGCGGCCGGGGGGTTGAGGTCCGTATGCAGGACGGGGCTGGGGGAGGCGACGGGTTCGGCGATGTATTGGTGCAGCTCGGCCTGGTACGTGTAGCCGTCGCTGCTCGAGGCCGTGGTGTCGTGCAGCAGCGGTTTGTGGATGCGTCCGTCGAACAGGGCAGCGGCCTGGCGGTTGCCCTCCCAGATCTTTCCCGCCGCTTTGTCTGCGGGCGCGCCGAGGAGCCTCAGCCAACAGGCGCCCAGGTCGGCATGCTGGACGCGGCTGCTGAGGGTGCGGCCGTGCCAGCCCCAGACTTGCGGGCCGGTGATCGTGGCGCCCAGCGTCTTTGCGGACCGTGCGAAGGCCCGGCGCATGCGCTGCTGGTCGGTGGGGTCAGTGGGGGGCGAGTACATCCAGCACCTTTCGCAGCGTAGGGACCGGGGTGGCCGGGCGCCGCAGAGCCTCTTGGGCTTGGGCCCAGTGTGCCGGGGTGGAGGCGGAGAGCAGAATCCGCGTCACCCCGGGGCAGGAGGCTGCCGCGAGCAGGCATGCCTGGGCGGTGGTGAGTTCGGGGTTCAGCAGGGCGGTGAGTTCGCGGGTGGCCAGGTGGGGCAGTTCGCCGCCGAACAGGGGTGCCGAGGCGTACACCTGCCACCGGAGGTCGGCTGCCTGAGCGATGGGGCCCTCTCCGTCCAGGGCTTGGGCGAAGGCGGCTGCGGTGACGAGGGATACGGGCAGTTGGATGGCCCGCAGGTGGTGCTGCTGGGTGCCGGCGGCCTCGACGGCCAGCTGGTGCAGGGCGGGAACACTCAGGGCTCCAGTTTCGAAGCCGTCCCAGGTAGCAACGCCGTAGGCGGTCAGGGTTCCGGCTGCCGCTTCTGCTTCGAGGGCGATGAAGGCGGCGCGCAGGGCTTCGTACGGGTCGCCGTCGGTGTGCTCGGGGTTGTGGATGAAGACGAGGTCCAGGCGGTCGCGGCCGAGTTCGATGCGGTTGCGGGCGCACTGCCAGTGGACATACGGGGTGCTCAGGCAGTGCCCGCGTTCCGCCTCATCGCGGGTGAGGGCACCGTCGAAGGCGGCGTCCTTGGCGGCCTGGTGGGTCAGGAAACCGACCTTGGTGGAGACCGGGACCGGGCGCCGGGCGAGAGCGGGGGCGAGCAGTGGCTGGGCCTGTCCGTTGAGGTAGTTGGGCGCGGTGTCGATCCATGCGGTGGCGGGGTCGGCAGCCGCGCGGACGACGGCGGCGTTCAGTGCGGAGCGGTGGATGCGGTAGGTGCCCAGCCCCAGGGCTGCCGTCGTCATCGCTCGCTCCCTTCCACCGTGATCGCTTGACCGTCCATCAGCTCGGAGACGACGGCCGCCGCATCCGCGACGGAGATGTGTGCTGCCGCAGCCAGCTCTCCGAGCGACACCGCGCTGCGCGCGGCGGACATCAGGCACTGCAGCAGCGGCCGGGCCTCTGCGGCCATCTCCCACTCGTTGTCGCAGGCCCGGAACACCACTCCGGCCCCGTCGGCTGCAGACTCCAGGCGGGCGCGTGCGGTGGTCAGCCTGACACGCACCGCCGGGTCCGCGGGAACGCCGGTGAGGTGGGGCAGGCTCGGCCGCAGGCGGGTGAGGTCGATACCGTCGCGCATCGCCGTGTACCGGCCGATGAGGTCTGGATCTTCCAGCGCGGCGGTGACTTCCTTGCGCAGCCGGTCCAGGTAGGCGGCCTGCTGCGCCGCCGGCGCGTGCACGGGCAGGTCCTCGCGCAGCACGTCGTGGCGGCGCAGGTCGTCGGCGAGCCAGGACAGCAGCTGGGCGCCGGTGGCGGTCTGGATGCCGAAGGTGAGGTGCAGAGAATGCTCGCCCTCGGAGGCGGCCACCGAGTGCCACCAACCGCGCGGGAGATACAGCACGTCCCCGGGGCGCAGGACCACTTCCGCGACCGGCTCTTCCGGCGGCGGCTGGGGCTCGTCGGTGTCCTTGTACATGGGGGCGGTGCGGGTGGGACCGTACAGCTTCCAGCGCTTGGCGCCGTCGATCTGGATGACGACCACGTCGTGGTCGTCCCAGTGCACGCCGAAGCCCTCACGGGCAGTCCACGACGCGTACAGGTTGGCCTGCACACCCGTGCGCAGCCACCGCTCCAGCTCCATCGCGGCGCGGCCGACGGGCGGGTGAAGTTCGTCGACGGCGTCGATGACCAGGGAGGCGCCCTCGGCGAGCCGGGCGTGCAGCTCGGCGGGGTGCAGGCGCTGCCAGACGGTATGCCGGCGGGTCGTGACTGGGGCGGTGTAGCGGTGGGCGGGCAGCATCTCGCCGTCCGCGGACAGGCGGAAGCGGGGCGGCTCCAGGCGGTGGGTGGCCAGGATGGTGTTGACGTCGTCCCAGCAGATCAGCTGGCTCGGGTCCGAGAGGGCGGCGGGGACGTGGCGGTGGTGGCGATGGAACACCTGGGCCAGGAACTCGTCCTGGCCCAGGTGAGCCGCCAGATTCAGCGGCGACAACGCGTCTCCTCCCTAATCAGTCGTTGCCGTCGGTGCGGCCGGTGCTGCCGCCGTCGGACGGAGTGACGCCCCGCTCGCGGGCGGCCTGGATCCGGCGGCGTGCCTTGATCAGTCCGGCCTGGGCCGGCCCGGTCGTGGGAGTGGTGGCGGTGTTGTTCGGCATTGCTCCTCCTGAGGTCGGTGGACGAAGGGGCCTTGCGGACCCGCTCCGGACGGCGCTCGACCTGTCCAAGGCGTGCGGTTGATCCGCCCGGAGCGAGGCTTGCGACCCGCCCCTGCCGGGGCTTCTCGGGGTGGGGGAACCTCTCGATCGGCTGCGTCCGGCAGGGGCGGGGACTCAAGGGGCGGCCGGGGCAGTGGCGACGGCGACGCCAATGACGAAGCCGCAGGAGGCGGAGATCAGCACGATCAGCAGCGGGCCCGTGTACCGCGCCAGCCAGCTCACGATGCGGCCGATCACGGTTGCCACCACGCGCGCCACGGCCGGGTGATGATCTCGCGGTAGGTGTGGTGCGACGGGTTGCGGCCGCCGTGCTCGAACACCCAGTTCTGCGGTTCGGCGAAATCGGTGCTGGCTGGCGAGCTCTCGCCGCAGACCGAGCACTGCATCGCGTAGGTGGTGGGCTCGGCGTCCGGCTCCCGGTCGGGCTGGAGGGTCCACTCCTTGTGGCACACCACTGCTCGTGTAGTCACCGGCCCGCCTCCTCGCGTTCAGTGCGTCGGGTGGGAATGCCCACAGCGCTGGTGGGGTGGTCCGCCGTAGTGGACGCCGGATGGCCGGCAGCGGTGGGCGAAGACGGGTCTGCAGTCGGCAGATGCAGCTCCGCCCAGGTGGTCTTGCTGTGGGGGTGCCGGTCGTATCCCCATTGCGAGCTGAGCGCGTCGACGAGCATCAGGCCACGACCTCGTTCACCGGTGCTGCCAGCCGGGGAGAGTGAGGGCGTTGCTGCAGAAGTGTCGGCGACGGATACCCGGACCCGGTGCCTTCGAAGGCGCTTGATCATCACCCGTGCTGTGCGGCAGGGCGTGTGGTCGATCGTGTTCGTCAGCAGTTCCGACACGATCAACTCCGCGTCGCTGGCCAGTGCGTTCATGTCCCACGCGCTGAGGGCGCTGGCCACGAGGCGTCTGGCGCGCTGTACTGACTCAGGCTCGCACGGCAGCAGCGCGGTGTAGCCGGGCACGCCGCTGCCGTGGGGTGTTGCGGCGGTCATGGTCAAGGTCGTCCCTCCGGCGTGGGGCGCCCGGCCCTGACGGGGCACAGGGCCGGGCTCTCCTCTGTACGCCGCACCGGTCGTCGGCTGAGCGGCTGAGGACCAGTCAACGGGCTGACTGAGGCCTGCAACAGGAAGCCTCCCGGCTTCGCGCATCGCACCGACCGGAAAACTTTGCGTTCTCCCTACCTGGCATCGGGCAATGCAGTGACAACAGAGCTACGGTCGGTGCATGGGAGCGAACCGCATCCTTCAGAGCCGGATGAGGGAACTCGGCCTTACACAGGAAGAGTTAGCCGATCAGCTCAACAAGGCGCTGCTTGGGATCACTGGGCGACCGGGGGACATCTCGTCCAGAACCGTCCGTAACTTGCTGAACGGGACGAGCAGCCGGCCAATCGGCCGTACCTGCGCTGCACTTGAGCGTGTGTTCGGCTGCCCGGTGCAGGAATTAGGGTTCAGCGCACCAAGATCTATGCAGCACCCTCCGGAGGACCCCGTGCGGCGTCGCGACTTCATCGCATCAACCACCGGAACGGCGGCCGCTGCAGCTCCCATCGTCAGGCAGCGACGATCAGTCGGCATGTCCGACGTGGCACGCGTGGTTGCTGGCATGAATAAACTCGTCGAGGCGGACGACCGCCAGGGCGGGCACACGACCCTTGCAACCGCCGCGCTCAAAGGCCGCGCCGAGGTACTGGAACTTCAACAGCGCAATGCCAGCGAGCGCGTGCGCCGCGCTCTGTACGCCCTCGCAGCCGAGTACACCACCATCGCCGCCTGGTCATGCATCGACCTACGCGACCTCGATACAGCCCAGAAATACCTCCACGAGTCAACGACGTTCGCCGGCCTGTCCCAGGACCCACCCACGGGAATGCGGGTATGGGTCAACATGGCCATGCTCGCCTACCAGCGCAGGAGCTGGCCCGAACAGCTCGCGGCAGCACAGGCGGCTGAAGCATCCGTGGCCGCCCGCCGAGACCCGTTTTTCGGCTCCATGGGCCGCATGCGCGTCGCTCTCGCCCACGCAACTCTGGGAGACAGTAGGGCGGCACAGCGGTCACTTGGTGCAGCGCAGGACACTCTCCGCAAGGCAGCCGAAGACAAGCGCCCCCGTTGGACAGCCTTCTACGGGGCGGCCGAGCTCAACCATCTCGCGGCCATCATCCTCAACCACAACGGGCAGTTCGCCCATGCCGAGGCGATGGCGCATCGGGCCTTGGCCGCGATGCCACCGGACTTCCGCCGCAACCGCGCCCTGACCACGTGCCAGCTCGCCCTTGCCCAACTCCGCCAAGGCGAGCCTGAGCAGGCGACAGACACAGCCTCCAGCGTGTTCGCCATCATGGACGGCGCCCCACTACCTGGACGGATGCGCACCCTGATCGGAGACTTCCACCGAGACCTCTTCCGATTGGCGCCGTCCACGGCCTACGCCCGAGACTGGGCAGACCGTATGCGAGATGAATGGAGTCGAGCGTGACCAGCGTGCTGAACCTGCGGCATTACCGCCATGGAAGCCTCCCGGACGACTTCAAGCAGATGCTGATCGAAGTGCACGCCGACGCCTACGCCGACGCCATGGACCTGGAGTTCAACCAACGTTTCCCCTGGTTCGTCGACCACTGGTCAGGCATGGAGGGCTTCACCTGCGTCGTGGCATTCGACGGTGAAGAGCCGACCGGATTCGCCTACGGCGCCCCGCTTCAACCGGGCAGGGAATGGTGGCGCTCGACCGACTACGAACCGAGCAACAGCTACACCTCCACCTACGCAGTCTCAGAAGTCATGGTCCGCCCGCGGTGGCGGAAGCAAGGCATCTCCGAGCGGCTGCACGAAGCGCTACTCAAGGAGCGCACCGAAGACCTCGCGGTGCTCCTGGTCGACGTGACCCACCCCAAGGTGCAGGAACTCTACGAGTCGTGGGGCTACGCCAAGGCGGGGGAGCAGCGACCGTTCGCCGACTCCCCGCTGTACGCCGTTATGGTGAAAGATCTGCGGGTCTGAAGCACAGGCCGCGAAACCGTCCTGATCAGCCTGGAGCTCCTTGTGGGGACTGTCAGAAAGATGGCTCTGGCCCGTAGTCGGTGGTGACGTCGAGTAGCCATCCGTGATCATGATCTTGTGATGGACGTCAACTCCCTTGTGATGACAGTGTTTTCCGGGCTGTCGGCGCTGGTCGTCGAGGACGTGGCGGACGGCGGTGACGCGGTGGTGGTCACGGCCCGCACCCGGGAGGACGCGGTGCCGTGTCCGGTGTGCGGGACGCCAACGGCGAAGGTGCACGGGTACCACGGCCGGACGGTGACGGACGTGCCGGTCGACGGCCGCCAAGTCGTCGTGCGCCTGTGCATACGGAGGCTGGTCTGCCCGGTCCTGGCCTGTCGGCGGCAGACCTTCCGCGAGCAGATTCCCGGATTGCTGGAACGCCATCAGCGCCGCGCCGTGCGGCTTGCCGGGCAGATATCCCAGGTGGCGCGGGAGTTATGCGGCCGGGCGGCCGCCCGCCTCGCCGGCTGGCTGGCCGTGCCCGTTTCACGCAGCACCGCGCTGCGCCATCTGAGGCGCCTGCCGCTGCCGCAACAGGCGGTCCCGCGGGTAATAGGCGTGGACGATTTCGCCCTGCGCCGCCGCCACCGCTACGCCACGATTATCACGGATGCTGAGACCGGCAGACGCGTCGCGGTCCTGCCCGACCGCGAGGCTATGACGTTGGAGTCCTGGCTGCGCGACCATCCTGGTGTCGAGGTCGTGTGCCGGGACGGCTCGGCCACGTACGCCGAGGCCGTCCGCCGTGCCCTGCCCGACGCGTTGCAGGTCAGCGACCGATGGCACCTCTGGCACAACCTGTGCGACAAAGTCCTGCTCGAGGTCCGTGCCCACGCCGCCTGCTGGGCCACCGCTGTGAACCCCGCCCGGCCCGGCGGCTTACGCGAGCAGACCACCCGCGAACGCTGGAACAAAATCCACGATCTCCTCGGCCAGGGCGTCGGCCTACTCGACTGCTCCCGCCGCCTCGGCCTGGCCCTGAACACTGTCAAACGCTACGCCCGCATGCCCGAACCTCAGGCCCTGCGCATCGCCCCCGCCTACCGGCCGACCCTCGTCGACCCCTATCGCGACCATCTACGCGCCCGCCGTGCGGCCAACCCCGCAGTCCCCGTCGCCCAACTGCTGCGGGAGATCCGAGAACGGGGCTACACCGGCAGCGCCAACCTGTTGGTTCGCTACCTCAACCAGGGTCGCGCCGAAGGCGACCGCCCCGTTACCACCCCGCGCCACGCCAGCCGCCTCCTACTCACCAACCCCGAGAATCTGCGCCCGAAGGAAACGACCCTGCTGGAGAAGGTCGCCGCGGCCTGCCCGGAGATGACCGCACTCGCCGATCTCGTACGCGACTTCGCCGCCCTGCTGAAACCGGCCGAGGGCAACGACGTGAAACTCACCGAGTGGATCACGGCCGCCCGCGCCGTCGACCTGCCCCACCTGCGCAGCCTCACCAACGGACTCGAAATCGACCGGTCCGCCGTGGATGCCGGCCTCACCTTGCCCTACCACAACGGCCGCACCGAAGGCGTCAACACCCGCACCAAGAGGATCATGAGACAGATGCACGGACGCGCCGGATTCGACCTCCTCCGTCACCGCATCCTCCTGCCCTGACGGACACCCAGCGTCACCACCGACTACGGGCCAGAGCCGCTCGTTTGACAGACCCTCGACCCGCGCGAGCAGCTCTTCAGCGCCGCGGACGCCACCACCTGGAAGGCCGCCGCCGTCTACGTCCGCTCGTACACGGACATGGACGACTCCGACGGCCACATCAGCTTCGAGACCGGCGTCGACGCGTGGGTCAACCTCGGCACGGCCAAGCTGCAGCGCAAGGCGGGGCTCGGTACCAACGCGACGCCGGAGCCGGTCGTCAAGGGCAGGACCCTGACCGTCAAGGGCAAGCTCACCCGCGCCGACTGGGCCAAGGGCACCTTCACCGGCTACCAGGGCCAGACGGTCACCCCTCCAGTTCAAGGCCAAGGGCGCCACCGCCTACACCGACGTCAAGACGGTCACCTCCGGCACGGGCGGAGCCCTGGCCACCACCGTGAAGGCGTCGAAGGACGGCTCGTACCGCTACAAGTTCGCGGGTACGTCCACCACCGCGGCGAAGACCTCGGCCGCCGATTACGTCGACGTGAAGTAACACCACCGCCTTCGTGGCGCGCACCGCCCCCGGGTAACGACTCCGTTGCCCGGGGGCTTTTTCGTGGCCGGATATTGACGCACGACTGGTCTAGTCCTACGTTTCCTGCCATCGACATCCGATAGGAAAGTTTCCTAACAGTTGGGGAGTGGCGTACCCATGGCAGGAACCCCTCGCATGCTGCGCGCCATGAACGACCGTGCCGCGCTCGATCTGCTGCTGGAGCACGGACCTCTCTCCCGCACCCGGCTCGGCAAGCTCACCGGCCTGTCGAAGCCGACCGCCTCACAACTGCTGGCCCGGCTGGAGGCCGCCGGGCTCGTGGTCGCCACGGGCACCGGCGGAACCGGCGTCGGCGAGGGCCGCCCCGGGCCCAACGCCCAGCTGTACGCGGTCGATCCGACCGCCGCGTACGCCGCCGGCCTCGACGTCACTCCCGAACGCGTCCTCGCCGCCGTCGCCGACATCACCGGCCGCACGGTGGGCGAGTACGCCGTCCCCACCCCCGGACGCCGACCGGCCGAGCCCGTCGTACGGCAGGTCACCACCGCGCTCGACGGCGCGGTCAAGGCAGCCGGGCTCGTACGGTCCGACGTGCGCCGCCTCGTCATCGGCACCCCCGGCGCCTTCGACCCGGGCACCGGGCGGCTGCGGTACGCCTCCCACCTCCCCGGCTGGCACTCCCCGACCCTCCTCGACGAACTCGCCGCCGCGCTGCCGATGCCGGTGGAGTACGAGAACGACGTCAACCTCGTCGCCCTCGCCGAACAACGGCTGGGCGCGGCCAGGGGCCACGACGACTTCGTCCTGCTGTGGAACGAGGGCGGCCTCGGCGCCGCCGTCGTCCTGGGCGGACGGCTGCACCGGGGGTTCACCGGGGGTGCGGGAGAGGTCGGCTTCCTGCCGGTACCGGGCGCTCCGCTGGTTCGGCAGGTGACCAAGGCCAACAGCGGCGGCTTCCAGGAGCTCGCCGGGTCCCAGGTCATCCCCCGGCTGGCCCGCGAGTTGGGCATCTTCGACATCCCCGACGGGCCGTACGCCGAGGTCGCGGCGGCGTTGGTCGCGCGGGCCGCCGACATCGGCTCCGGCGCACACCGACAACTTCTGGCAACATACGCGACCGGGCTCGCGACCGGTCTGGCCGCGCTGGTGTCCGTACTCGATCCCGAACTCATCGTCCTCAGCGGTGCCGCGCTGACCTCCGGCGGTGAGCCGCTTCGGGGGCTGGTCCAGGCCGAGTTGAGGGAGCTGGCAGCTTCCCGGCCTCGGCTGGTTCTCGGTGCCGTGCTTGAACGCCCTGCGCTGCGCGGGGCGTTGGAGAGCGCGCTCGCCGCTACTCGTGACGAAGTCTTCGACACGTTGACGCTCCGCTGAGAAGGCCGTCTGAAAGGCCGTCTGAAAACTGCCGGCCGTCCGTGGCTGGTCGCGCAGTTCCCCGCGCCCCTAAAGGGGCGCGCCCCCTCAACCCCCAACGCGAAGTCACCCATCCCTGCCCTCAGGAGACCCCGCCATGCCCGGAATATCCAAGAACGCGGCGATCGCTCTCGCCGCCTCCGTCTTCCTCGCCCTCCTCGTCACCGCCTGCACCGGACAGTCGGACACCGCGGCCTCCGACGACCCGAACGCCAAGACGACCATCACCTTCTGGCACGGCTGGAGTGCGCCCACCGAGGTGAAGGCCATCCAGGAGAACGTCGACCGGTTCGAGAAGGCGCACCCGAACATCACCGTCAAGGTCGTCGGGAACATCAACGACGACAAGCTCAACCAGGCGCTGCGGGCCGGTGGTTCGAACGGTCCGGATGTCGTGTCGTCCTTCACCACCTCCAACATCGGGAAGTTCTGTTCCTCCGGCGCCTTCCTCGACCTGAAGCCCTTCATCGAGAAGTCGAAGCTCGACCTCGACAAGACCATCCCGAAGCCGATGCTGGACTACACCCAGTTCGAGGGCACCCGGTGTGCCCTGCCGCTGCTGGGGGACGCGTACGGGCTGTACTACAACAAGGACGCGTTCGAGAAGGCCAGCATCAAGTCGCCGCCGAAGACGTGGTCGGAGTTCGCGAAGGTCGCGAAGAAGCTGACCGTCGCCAAGGGGGACAGCTACTCGCAGCTGGGCTTCATGCCGAACTACCACGGTTACGAGACGGTCGTGGACCACTACATGTCCCAGTGGGACCACGCCTACTTCGACGCCGACGGCAAGTCGAACATCGCCAAGGACCCGGCGTTCGCGGAGATGTTCACGTACCAGAAGAGCCTGGTGGACTCGCTCGGCGGCTTCGGGAAGCTGGAGAAGTACCGGAACACCTTCGGTGACGAGTGGGGGGCCAAGCACCCGTTCCACACCGGGCAGGTGGCCATGCAGCTCGACGGCGAGTGGCGTCTCGGGATGGCGAAGGACGCCGGCGTCGACTTCGAGATCGGCACCGCCCCGATGCCCGTCGCCGACGACGAGGCCGCCGAGTACGGCAAGGGCTTCCTCTCCGGCACGATCATCGGGATCGCCCCGCAGAGCGAGAAGCAGAACGCGGCCTGGGAGCTGGTGAAGTACCTGACGACCGACACCGAGGCCGTCGTCTCCTTCGCCAACGCCATCCACAACGTGCCGTCCACCTTCGAGGCTCTCAAGTCGCCCGACCTGAAGGTGGACGAGGGCTTCCAGACGTTCCTGGACATCGCCCAGCACCCGGAGTCGAACACCCCGCCGGCGTCCATCAACGGCTCGACGTACCAGACGACCCTCCAGGACTTCGGCTACCAGTACGAGTCCGGCAAGGTGAAGGACCTCGAGGCCGGTCTGGAGAAGACCGCCGAACAGATCGACACGGACATCGAGCAGGCGAAGTAGCGTCCCGATGACCACGCACACTCTCCGCGCGAAGCGCCGCAGGTCGGCGCTTCGAACGGTGGCCTTCCTGGCACCGTGGCTCATCGGGTTCGGCGTCTTCTTCGCCTATCCGCTGGTGTCCACCGTGTACTTCTCCCTGATGAAGTACGACGGCTTCGGCACACCGGTCTTCCGCGGCCTGGGCAACTGGGCCTACGTCTTCACCGACTACCCGATGTTCTGGCCCGCCCTGCGCAACACCCTCTGGCTGGTGCTGGTGATGGTGACCTGCCGGGTGGTGTTCGGGCTCGGCGTCGGTCTGCTCATCACAAAGATCAAGACGGGTGCGGGCGTCTTCCGTACCCTCTTCTACCTGCCGTACCTGGCCCCGCCCGTCGCCGCGACCCTGGCCTTCGTCTTCCTCCTCAACCCCGGGACCGGGCCGGTCAACTCCGTCCTCGACGGCCTCGGGCTGCCGACGCCCGGCTGGTTCACCGACCCCGCCTGGTCCAAGCCGGCGCTCACCGCGCTCGCGCTGTGGGGGGTGGGCGACCTCATGGTCATCTTCATGGCCGCACTCCTCGACGTACCGAAGGAGCAGTACGAGGCCGCCGAGCTGGACGGGGCCTCGGCCTGGCAGCGGTTCCGGTTCGTGACCCTGCCGAACATCTCGCCGATCGTGATGTTCGCCGTGGTCACGGGCGTGATCCAGACGATGCAGTACTACACGCAGCCGCTGGTGGCCGGGAAGGTCGCCTCCGGGATCATCGGCGGCTCCGGGCAGCAGTTCGAGCCGGGCTACCCGGACAAGTCGACGCTCACCCTTCCCCAGCTCGTCTACAACCTGGGCTTCCAGCGCTTCGACTACGGCGCCGCCTGCGTGGTCGCCCTCGTGCTGTTCGCCCTGTCGATGGTGTTCACGGCGCTGCTCATGCGGCGCCGGGGCGGACTGATCGGAGCGGCCGACTGATGACCCAGGTACTCGACAAGCCCGCACTGGCGGACGCCACCGTCGCGAGTGAGCGCACCGCGCGCCGGCGCGTGCTCCTGGAGTGGATCGCCGTCCACTCCCTCGGCGTCGCCGCCGCGCTCTTCTTCACACTGCCCTTCGTGTTCGTCGTCCTCACCTCGCTGATGAGCGACCAGCAGGCCCTCACCCGCGACCTCGTCCCGGACACCTGGGAGTGGAGCAACTATCGGCAGGTCTTCGACACCCCCGGCTTCCTGACCTGGTGGAAGAACACCCTGATCTACGCGGGCCTCGGCACCGTCCTCACCGTCGTGTCGTCCCTCCCCGTGGCGTACGCCCTCGCCAAGTTCCGCTTCCGGGGCCGGAATCTGGCGTTGATGCTGGTCATCTCGATGATGATGCTGCCGCCGCAGGTGGTCGTCATCCCGATGTACCTGTTCTGGGCGAAGCAGTGGGACCTGTCGGGCTCGCTGTGGCCGCTGATCATCCCGATGGCGTTCGGGGACGCGTTCTCGATCTTCCTGCTGCGGCAGTTCCTGACGACCATCCCGAACGAGTATCTGGACGCGGCCCGGGTGGACGGCTGCGGCGAACTGCGCACCCTGGTGCGGGTCGTCCTGCCCATGGCCAAGCCGGGGATCGCCGCCGTCGCCCTCTTCCAGTTCTTCTACGCCTGGAACGACTACTTCGGCCCGCAGATCTACGCGTCGGAGAACCCGGCCGCCTGGACGTTGAGTTACGGCCTGGAGTCCTTCAAGGGCGCGCACCACACCGACTGGAATCTGACCATGGCCGCGACCGTGCTGGTCATGGCCCCCGTGATCCTCGTGTTCTTCTTCGCGCAGAAGGCGTTCGTCGAGGGCGTCACTCTGACCGGAGTTAAGGGTTGATATCTGTATGAAGCTCACCGTGGTCGGCGGAGGCTCGACCTACACACCCGAACTCGTGGACGGGTTCGCCCGGCTCCGGGACACGCTGCCGATCGAGGAGCTGGTGCTCGTCGATCCGGCCGCCGAGCGGCTGGAGCTGGTCGGCGGTCTGGCCCGGCGTATCTTCGCCCGTCAGGGGCACCCCGGGCGGATCGTGACGACGGCCGACCTGGACGCGGGCGTGGCGGACGCCGACGCCGTACTGCTGCAACTCCGGGTCGGCGGACAGGCGGCCAGGGAGCAGGACGAGACCTGGCCGCTGGAGTGCGGCTGCGTCGGGCAGGAGACGACCGGTGCCGGTGGCCTGGCGAAGGCGCTGCGCACGGTCCCGGTGGTCCTGGACATCGCCGAACGGGTCCGCCGTACGAACCCCGACGCCTGGATCATCGACTTCACCAACCCGGTGGGGATCGTGACCCGCGCCCTGCTCAAGGCCGGTCACAAGGCGATCGGACTGTGCAATGTGGCGATCGGACTGCAACGGAAGTTCGCCAATCTGCTGGGCGTGACCCCGGCCGAGGTGCATCTGGACCATGTGGGCCTCAACCACCTCACCTGGGAGACCGGAGTCCGCCTCGGCGGCCCCGCGGGCGAGAACGTCCTCGCGCAGCTGCTGACCGACCACGGCGACACGATCGCCGCCGATCTGCGGCTGCCTCGTCCTCTCCTCGACCGCCTGGGCGTGGTCCCCTCCTACTACCTGCGCTACTTCTACGCCCATGACGAGGTCGTACGGGAGCTGCGCACCAAGCCCTCGCGGGCCGCCGAAGTGGCCGCCATGGAGCGCGAGTTGCTCCAGATGTACGCCGACCCGGCGCTCGACGAGAAGCCCGCGCTGCTGGCCAAGCGCGGCGGCGCGTACTACTCGGAGGCCGCCGTCGACCTGGCCGCGTCGCTGCTGGGCGGCGGCGGCAGCACGTACCAGGTGGTGAACACGTACAACCACGGCACGCTGCCCTTCCTCCCCGCCGACGCGGTGATCGAGGTGCAGGCGTCCGTGAGCGGCGAGGGCGCCGCCCCGCTGCCGGTGCCGTCCGTGGACCCGCTGTACGCCGGCCTGATGGCGAACGTGACCGCGTACGAGGACCTGGCGCTCGACGCGGCGCTGCGCGGCGGCCGGGACCGCGTGTTCCGGGCGCTGCTGGCCCACCCCCTGATCGGCCAGTACGAGTACGCCGACGCCCTCACCGACAAGCTGATCGCGCACATCCGGGAGCACCTCGCGTGGGCATGAGCGTTGGGGTGAGCGCGGGCGTGAGCGCGGGTCCGACCGGGAGTGTCCTCGCGATCGACGCGGGCAACAGCAAGACCGACGTGGCGGTGATCGCGGCCGACGGGGAGGTGCTGGGCACGGCTCGCGGGGGCGGGTTCCGGCCGCCGGCGGTGGGGGTGCCGGCGGCCGTGGACGCCCTGGCGGAGGTGGTGCGGGCGGCATTCGCCTCGGCGGGCGTCGAGGCGGTCGACCATGTGTCGGCCTGTCTCGCCAACGCCGACTTCCCCGTCGAGGAGGAACGGCTGGCCGCCGCGCTGCACACGCGCGCGTGGGGCGCTTCGGCCGAGGTCCGCAACGACACGTTCGCGATCCTGCGGGCGGGCGTGGCCGAGCCGCGCGGGGTGGCCGTGGTGTGCGGCGCCGGCATCAACTGCGTCGGCATGCGCCCCGACGGCCGTACCGCCCGCTTCCCCGCACTTGGACGCGTCTCCGGCGACTGGGGCGGCGGCTGGGGCCTCGCCGAGGAGGCGATGTGGCACGCGGCCCGCGCGGAGGACGGCCGGGGCGGCCCGACCGCCCTCGCCCGGACCCTGCCCGCCCACTTCGGCCTGGACTCCATGTACGCCCTGATCGAGGCCCTCCACCTGGAGCGCATCCCGTCCGCCCGCCGCCATGAGCTGACCCCGGTGCTCTTCGCGACGGCGGCCTCCGGCGACCCGCTGGCCCGCTCCCTGATCGACCGCCTCGCCGAGGAGGTGGTCACCATGGCCACGGTGGCCCTCACCCGCCTGGACCTGCTGGAGGAGGAGACCCCCGTCCTCCTCGGCGGCAGCGTCCTGGCGGCCCGCCACCCCCACCTCAACACCCGAGTACGCGCCCTACTGGCCACCATAGCCCCAAAGGCCGTCCCCGAGGTGGTCACAGCGTCCCCCGTACTGGGCGCGGCCCTACTGGGCCTGGACCAAACGGGCGCGAAAACAGAGGCCCACGAGAGAGTACGCGCACATTTCGAAGCCCCCGAGCCCCAAAGGGGCGCGGGGAACTGCGCGAGCAACCACTGACAACCCGCACGCGCCACCGAACCGAACCCCCCGAGCTAGTGCTGGATTCCTCAAACGATGTACACATAGCGGCGGCGTAAGCGCCTGGTGGGTGCTGCGGGTCTGCCCCAGATCCAGGGTCTGGAGCGGGCGTTGAGCTGGTCGGTGGCGACGCTGGTCGCGTGGGTGATGTGGTCGCGGTCGCCGAAGGAGCGTCCGGCCAGAGCGGTCTTGCGGAAGGTGCGCCACCAGCCTTCTTGGAGGTTGAGCCAGCAGGCGCCGACCGGGATGAACACGTGCCTGATGCGTGGGTGGTCCTCCAGCCAGGTGCGGGTGGACCCGCTGTTGTGCGAGGACAGATTGTCGGTGATCACGTAGATGTCCCCGTGCGGGTTGGCGTCCTCGACCAGTTGGAGGAACTGCTGGTAGAAGACACTGTTACGGGAGGTGGCCGTCATCGTGACCTCGTGGCCGTCCCGGACACATAAGGCGCCGTAGACCCAGGTTTTCTCCGGTCCGCGGGAGTAGTCGATCTCGTTTTTTGATGCGGTGTCCGTCCGGTGACCAGCCCGGTGCCGGCGGGAAGGCGCGTGGGATCACCGGGCCGAGTTCGTCGGCGCAGACCACCGTCGCGCCGTCGGGCGGGCTGGTGTAGAGCTCGACGATCCGCGTCCTTTTCCCTCGAAGTCCGGATCCTTCGACCGGGTCCAGGACCGCGTCCGGCGCCAGCGCACACCCTCGGCCAGCAAGATCCTGCGCACCTGGGAACGGCCCACCTGGATGCCCAGCTCCTGAGCGGCTGCGGCCAGTGCGTCCAGGGTCCACTCCGCCGGCCTGGTCTCGTCCGGCGCCCACATCTCATTCGACGGCTGAACCTCCAGCCGACCTGGCGGCGTCAGCTTGACCAGGCCGACGATCCTCGAGCGCTCGGCCTCGGTGATCCTTCGCTTGCGGCCTTGCCCGCCCAGATCCTCCAGTCCCTCCAGCCCCAAGCGATTGAAGCGGTGCAGCCAGCGGCGCACCGTCTTCTGACTGCACCGCAGCTCATCGGCGATCTGCGGGACCAGCCACCCGTCCCAACTC
>NZ_JBHWJT010000041.1:0-53324 GCF_042731325.1 Streptomyces sp. NPDC059866
CTGCGGTCAGTCCGCCACCCTGCGCGTACCGCATACCACCGGGATACCGCAGGGATCAGCACACGTCACCCGACAACAACCCGAAGAGATCAGTAACTGCGCTGCTTCGCCACCACGGGTGGGCACGCGTTTCACCAGACCTGCTCTGGCCTCGGTCGAGGATTCCCAGCGCAGGGTGAACGGAGTGGCGGCGCCCCAGCCGCCCCGCAGGCAGTCGTCCAGAGCGTCAAGGTTCCAGCCGAAGTATCCGCCGGGCCCGTTGACGGCTTCACCGATCGCGCAGTAGAAGCTGTCGATGTCGACCACATGCCGGCCGTCCACCGTGAACTCCTGACCTGCAGGCGCGTCGGACTTCCCCTGGCGGTGGTACTCCCGGGACCACAGCGCCACCGACAGCCACGCCTTTCGGTCCTCGGGGGTGACGCCGTGCCACAGGCCGGTGCGGTTCAGCCGTCCCGTGCGAAGCAGGTCCCACACTTCGTCCGATCCGGGCAGGGCGTTCTCGCACCACAGCGTCGTCGTGAGGTCGACGCGGCCGGGGCCGTGAGCGGAGGGCTGGACGTCGATGACGACGAGGTCGTTGACGAAGTAGGAGCCCATCGTGGCACCGGCGGTGTCGAGGACGTGGAGCCAGGCGTTCCCTGCCATGGCGCGACGGGTGCCGATGTGGTCGAGGCTCTTCAGCAGGCCACCGCGCGGGAGGCAACCCGCCAGGTGCACTCGGCGTGCTCCCTCCTCCTCGGGCAGCGGCGTGAACAACCCCTCGGCCTCGTGAGCGAAGCCCCAGAAATCCGCGTCGTCCTCGTCGGAGGCCAGAGCGTACTTGTGCCCTTCGCCGCCCGGCCCTGATATGCGCATCGCTCTCCCCATGAGAGCGCTGATCGTACTGGCGCCCCGCGCCGCCGGGCCCTCCGCCGACCATTCGGCCATCCGCGACGGCCGGCAGTCCCCTAAGCGTCGCGTGAGCAGGACGAGCACGGCCGCCCACGACGCGACGGCGCAATGATGGCCGCATGTTCTACGAAGATCTCAGCCCTTATGCCTACGGGGACGAAGGTGATGCATTCAGCGATCTCACCGACGGAATGCGCTTCGTCAGCTTCCAGCCGGACTACGAACGACTCAACATCGGCTGGCTGGAAAGCGGCCGCCCCTGGACGAGCGGCCCCGCTCCCGAGGGTTTCATCGGCAGGCTCCTGGCCATCGTCGACGCCCAGCAGGTGAACGCCACACTGGGCCTGCACGAGTGCGACCTGTGCCCTGCACCCCTGCCGGACTCACACCCCTGGTACGTCCCCCGGGCCGGGAACCTGCGTACGAGCGCCGGGAGCGGCGAAATACGCGTCCCCGGCCCCCACGGCACCGCCTTCGCGGCGCCGCACCTCATCGGCCACTACGTCGCTGACCACGGCTACCTACCTCCCCAGCCCTTCATCGACGCGGTCTTCGCCTTCGATCCGCACGGCCTCTGGCCGGCGAAGTTCCCGGGAGTGAGATTCCCCTGGATTCCCGGCGACGCCGCTCTCCGGCACATCGACGAGGAGTGACTCTCCCTGTCGGCTCCATGGCTCGACGTCGTCACCGGACGCGGGTCGTCAGTGTTGCGGCCGGGTCATGCGGGTCACGGGAGCGGGAGGGCGACCTTCACGGCGTACACCGCCACCAGGCCGTACCCCACGCGGAACGTCCAGACCCGCGCCCGCTCGCCGATGCGCGAACCCGCGAGTCCGCTCACGGCGACGAGCGCCTGCTGCCATACGAGCGACGCGACGAACACCCCCGCCACGAAGACCACCCCCGCCGCACCCCCGCTGAGGGCGGCACCTTGGGCGGTGGTGAGGGCCGCGAAGTACAGCGCGGTGGTGGGGTTCACGAGGGTCAGCGCCGCGAACCGGGTGAAGGTCCGCACGGCCCCGCCGCCGGGCTCGGGCGACGTCCCCACCACCGTGGTCGCGCCGGTGTCGACCGGCCGGGTCGAAGCCCACAGCCCCCGAAGCGCGATCACCATCAGCACGGCCGCCGCGACCAGCCGCACCCAGGCCTCCACGCCCGACAGCACGGACGCGACCAGCGGACCGAACGCCGTCGCCACCGCCGCGTAGGCCAGGTCGACGACCGCGACCGCGGCGGCTGCGGCGACGGCGCGACGACGCTCGCGCATCGCCTCCTGGACCAGCAGGACCCCCATCGCACCCAGCGGCATCGCCACACCCAGGCCGGCAACCGCACCGGCGACCGCAATCGTCCACATCTCGTTCATGGCGCATACGATCGGGTCCTTCCCGCGACTCGTGCGGCCGGATTCCGGTCCGCACTGCGACAATCGCAGCATGGACGACCTCGACAGTGAAATCCTCGGCGTGCTGCAGGAGGATGCGCGGATCTCGTACCGCGATCTCGGTGTGCGAGTCGGGCTGAGCGCCAACGCGGCGGCCGACCGGGTGCGGCGGATGCGCCGCGAGGGCGTCATCCGCGGCTTCACGACCTTGATCGACCCGGCGGCGGCAGGAGCCCGTCAGGGCCTCGTCGTCTTCATCGACATCACGTTGCGCCTGGACACGACGAACGAGGAGTTCGAAGACGCGGTGCGCCGCTTCCCCGGCATCACCGAGGTCGTCCACGTCACCGGCGCCCACGACTACCTCGTCCGCGCCCACGCCGCCGACCCCGCCGCACTGGACACCCTTCTCCGCCGCCTCAAACGCGAGGCGGGCGTGGCCCAGTCCAGCACCCGCATCGCGCTCCGCACGGCCCGCTAGGGAGCCGTGGAAAAGCCGACGAGCCGACGGCCCCGAGCACTCCTCGCCCCGCCCCGGCCCGGCACGACGCGCAATCCGCCGAGCGCTGCTGACGCCCGGCGGGCCGCCGCCCTGGTGCCGGACCGAGGCAGGACCTGACGAGGACCGGGTCAGGCGGGAGTTCTCGTCACCCTCAGGTCGTAGGCGAACGCGTCCCCGCAGATCAGTGGCACCGTCTCACCGAGCAGTGTGACGCTGACCTCCGAGTCGAGTCGCTGGTTCACCCCGGTCGCGATGACGTTCCAGCCCGGTTCCCGGTACAGCTCATGGACGCGGGTCGGCTCGCCCACGGGGGCGTAACTGCCGACGATCACGGCCGTGCCGGCGGCGCCGCCCTCTCCGTCGAGCCGCTCGATCGGCAGCTCAGCGGAGACCGTCCCGTCGTCGAACAGCGCCGGAGGGTTCGTGCCGCCTCCGTACTGCCCGTCCGGTCCCTCGACGGACACCGAGACGACATTGCCGTGAGCGGAATTGGCGTACAGCTCGACGCCGACGAACCGCTCTCCCGCCTGTCCCTGGCAAGCCAGTACGTATCCGGCCTCGACGCTGTTCACCGCGCCGGAATGCTCGGCGGACGCCGCCTGCGCCTGCGGTGCGGAGAGGCCGACGCCCCATACCGCGCAACCCGCGATGGCGACCGCCGTGCGTTTCAGATGTCTCAACGTGTCTCCTCAGCTTCGGTCTGATCATCCGTGATCGACGTGCCTGCTGATTGAACGCGGAAGGGGGAGGCCCTGTGGCAGTAATCGGTACTCAAGTCGGAGTAGGCGTTACTCAAAAGCGGCTGAGCCCACGCGGACCTTGCGTCCAGGACGGAACCGACTGGCTACGTTCCTGTCGCACACCGTGCCTACGGAGGGACGCGAGTTGGGCATCGAGGAAAGTCTTCCCAGTGGTTACGCGCTCACCACAGTCGAACTCATGGCGGGCTGGGCCCGGAAATCGTCGATGTTCCCGGCCGTTTTCGGGCTGGCCTGCTGCGCCATGGAGGTCATGGCGACAGGTGGAGCCACCCACGATCTCGCCCGGTGGGGAATGGAGTACTGGCGAGGTCCACGACAGGCCGATCTCATGATTGTCTCCGGTCGGGTCAGCCAGAAGATGGCGCCGGTACTGCGTCGCGTCCATGACCAGATGCCCGATCCCAAATGGGTCATCTCGATGGGCGTGTGCGCGTCGTCGGGAGGCATGTTCAACAACTACGCCGTCGTCCAGGGTGTCGACCACATCGTCCCCGTCGACATCTACCTCCCGGGCTGCCCACCGCGCCCCGAGATGCTCATCGACGCCGTCGTCAAACTGCACGAGCAGGTGCGGGGGCAACGCCTCGGCGTGCATCGTGCGCGGGCCGCACGCATCGCGGAGGAAGAAGCCCTCCGGGCGCGCCCGCTCTCCGCGCTGGATCCGGAAGGTCCGAGTGAGGGCGTGCAACCATCCAAGTAGTGAGAAAAGAGAGCACGATGCGTCATCGCCTCCGTACCGCCGTTCTCGCCGTCGCGAGTATCGGCGCCATGCCGGCCGTCTCCACCACGTCGATCGCCTCGGCCGAGAACCCGGCCGTCCTCGTCGATGACAGCGCCGCGCTGGTCGCCGCGGAGCACGAGATCATCGATCAGCTCAACGCGATCGGATGGCCGGCCGAGGACGCGGACAACTTCTATCCCGGCGCGGCCGGACATCCCGACAGCGCGACCGGAACGGTCACCTGGGGAACGGCTGGCGACCCCAGGAGCTACCAGGTCGAGGCGAAGTGCGCCGCGTTCCTCACCGCCTCACTCAAGCACGCCTACACCTGGGCGACGGACAGCTGCTTCACCCGCAGTTTCGGCTCGGCCGGCCCCACGGCCGAGACGTACTACGAGACCTTCCTCGCCGACTCCCCGTCTCTCTCGCCCCGCTTCCAGCCCACCGGCCAGGGACGGGTCACCGACCTGCACATCGGCAGCATCATCGCGGTCAAGTACCACAACGGGGTCCAGGGCGGCGCGAGCGGCCACGTCATGGTCGTCAGCGCGCCCCCTCGCCTCGTCGCCGACCGCCGCAACACGGACACCAACTCCTCCGTGTACGCGGTCCGGGTCATGGACAGCACCGGCAACCCGCCCGGCGTGGCCACCACGTCGTCCACTTCTCTTCACTGGCTCCACGAGGACAGCCGCGTGGAGGGCGCCCCCGGTGGGACGTACGTCAAGGAGTGGAGCGGCGCCGGGGAAGGCACGGTCTTCATCCGTGCCGACGACACCACCGGCCGACCCAACGGCTACTGGTGGGGGGCGAACGAGGGCGCCCTCAACACCACCGCCGACCGCCCGATGACCTTCATGGACGTCACCCGCGTCCAGTGAGCCGCCGCCCACCTTCGCCGCTTCGGGTCGCTACGCCTCGCGCCATGGATCGACGGCGTGTTCGCCACTGGCCCGCCCCGCTTCGACTTGCCGCAACACGGCCGGGCCGTCGGCCACGGGGTGCACCTGGAAGGTGCCCGTGTGTCGGCACGGGCGGGGCGGATGATCAGCGGTCCGGGCGAGTCGTCAGTGGCCCGGACGCTGGTAGCGGAACCGGAGTTCGAAGGTGCCTTCGAGCGAGCCCGTCGCCGGATCGAAACGCCGCAGGTTCGCGATCTCGATGCCGCTTCCACGGATGCCCGCGAACTCTCCCGTGCCGCCGAGGATGACGCCCTTGCCGTCCGCCCTCGGCCCTGCCGTGGTCACCGCGTTGAGCGTGCCGGTCCACGGCTCGCCGCTCTCGAGGGCGGGCTTGAAGACCTTGGTGGCGACCTCGGAGGAGTTCTCGATCTGGTCGAGGACGATGGTGCCGCGGCCGGGGAAGAACAGCGTCCACACGGTGTGCGTGAGGAGTTTCCCGCTCTCGAAGTCGGTCTCCGGGAGCACCTCCTCGATCTCGGTCGAGAATCCGACGACCTCGCCGTTCTTGTCACGCAGCTTCCCGCCCAGCGCGAAGGCCTTCTGCAGGCGGGGCTCGGTGAACTTCGCGATCCCCTCGGGGAAGACCGCCAGCGGCAGGTCTCCGCGATGCGTCTCGAAGACGCCGTCCTTGGGGACTTCGGCGAAGAACGACTCCTCCACCCAGCCCCGCCCCTCTTTCCGCTGCCCGGTGTCCCGGTCAGAGGCGCCGGGCCCGTCCGGACCGGCCGCGTGGGTCAGGGCCGGCACCAGCAGTGTCACCAGCCCGGCACCCACGACGCCTGCGATCAGGCGGCGCCCGCGGCGCCCACGCCTGCTGAACCGGCCGCGCATCTCAGTCATGACAACTCTTTTCGCCATTTTCCCGTAGTACTTCCGCAGAATGCGTCGCCAGCGTCTCCGACACGGCAGCCGGCTCACGAGAGCAAGCGCTACTCAACGCCACGAGAGGCGGCACACGGGCGGGCTCGGGGTCGTCACGCGGCCGGGAGTCCGGCGGCGGCCAACTGGCTCCGGTGGCTGACTCCCAGCTTGCGGTAGACGGCGGACAGGTGCACTTCAACCGTTTTCGTCGTCACGAACAGCCGCTGGGCGATCTGCCGGTTGGTCAGTCCCTCGGCCGCCAGCCGGGCGACCCGCGCCTCGCTGGGTGTCAGCGCCTCGGGGCCGGTCTGCCGGGGCGTACGGGGGCGGGCGCCGGCGGTGCGCAGTTCTGTCCGGGCGTGTTCGACAAGGAGCCGGGCACCGCACCGGTGCGCCAGTTCCATCGCCTCGGTGAGCAGCGTTCGGGCCTGTGCGCGCTGGTTGGACCGGCGGACGGCCGCCCCGAGGGCCACCAGCGTCTTGGCGTGCTCCAGGCGCGCGGAGGACGGGCTCAGCACCTGTTCCGCCTGTCGCAGCAGGGCGATTCCGTCGCTGCCCGGGGTGAGGAGACCGACCGTGCGCAGGGCCCGGCCCTCGGCGCCCGGTGCGGCCCATCGGCGTGCCTGGGCGAGCTCCTGCTCCGCGAGGTCGAGGCCCTCCGCGGTACGTCCGAGGCAGTGCAGGCAGGAGGCGGCCAGGGAGCGCCACGGCAGGATCGCCGGATTGTCGCCGCCGCTGTCGCGGAAGTCCGCTCCGGCGGCGAGCGCGGCGGTGAGCGCCGCCTCGTCCTGTCCGGCGGCCCGGAGGACCAACGCCTGGGCGTGGAGCAGGAAGCCGTAGGCCTGCTTCTCGCTGCGGGCGGTGCCCGCCACCGCCTGTTCCAGGACGGACTCGGCCTGAGCGGCGCGCCCCTGTTCGAGCAGGGTCTCGACGAGCCACGCGGTCAGGGCGTCCCGCTGGACCCGAGTGTGTGTCGTGGTGGCCAGGTGCACGGCGTCGCTCAGGTCGTCGGCGGCCTCGGCGAGGTCTCCGCGTTGCAGCCACGCCATGCCCCGGAATCCCCTGAGCGCGCACAACGACAGCAGCGAGCCCGTAACGCGTGCGTCCGCGATGAGCGCCTCGCATACGGCCAGCCCCTCGTCCGGATCGTGCACGATCAACGGGAAGCACGCGTTCATGAACAGGAAGGCGCCTGCGGCCGTCGCCTGCCGTACCCGGGGGTCGGCGACGACACGGCGGGAGCGTTCCAGGCAGCCCGGATCACCGGCATAGCAGTCGCACAGTCCGATCAGGCCGTCGAGCGCCGCGGATCCCATGCTCGTGGTCAGGGGCAGGGCCCGCAGCCGGGGCAGCCGGTCCAGCAGCTTCGTCCAGCCCGGTGCCACCAGGGGCACGGCCAGCAGGATCGCCTCCAGGGTCCTGCGCAGGTCGTCGTCCTCGGCGGGCAGGCGGTCCAGGATCTCGCCGACGCCCGCGACGGTGTGGTCGGGGTCGTGCATGCCGACCAGGTAGACGAGCTCGCGGATGGTGGCCAGCCGCCCGCGCGTTTCGGGATCCTCGGCGAGTTCCGCGGCTTCGTCCAGGTAGCGCTTGGCGGTGGGCAGGTCGGTGAGGAACGCGGCCGTGCCCGCCTCGGTCAGCACGGTGATGCGCTCGTGCGGCGGCGGGGGCTCCGCCAGGGCGCGGCGCAGGTAGGTGAGGGCGGCTTCGGCGGCGCCGGCGCCGAGCGCGTGCTGGGCCGCGCTGCGCAGGGTGGTGACGGTGTCCGCGTCGTGTGCGGGAGGGACGTGCAGCAGGTGCTCGGCGGCCTGTTCGGGCCGGGCCCCGGCCTCGGTGAGCAGGGCGGCCGCCCGCGCGTGGAGGTCGGCGCGGTGTGCGGGCGGTGTCGTGCGGTAGACGGTGGCGCGGACGAGGGGGTGCACGAAGTCCAGGTGCGCGGCGGGCTCGGTGGGCGGCGGCGGGGACAGCAGGTGCGCTGTGTGCAGGTCGGCCAAGTGTCCGCCGAGGAGCGCCGGGTCGAGGCCGGCGAGCCGCGCCGCCTGCGCCGGGTGTGCCCGGGGACCGAGCACGGCCACGGCCTGAGCGAGGCGCACGGCGTCGGGCTGGAGGCGACCGAGTTCCCGGGTCACCCGGCGCTGCAGCGCCCGGGAGCCCAGATGCTCGACGTGCGGCACGGTGCCCGCCACGGGTGGCAGTCCCTCGGCGATCAGCGCGCGGGAGAGTTCGGCGAGCAGCAGCGGGTTGCCGCCGGTGGCCTCGTGGCAGGCGCCAGCAAATGCCCCGTCCGGTTCCTGGCCGAACCAGGCCGTCAAGGCCCGGGCGGTGGCCTGTGCGCTCAGGGGCGTGGGTTGCAGCAGGGTGCACTCCTGGTCGGACAGCAGCAGGTCGATCAGGTGCTGGGCGGTGCCGGCTCCGTCGGGCCGCAGTGCGGTCACGAGCAGGAGTCTCAGGTCGGCCAGGCGTGGCAGCAGATAGGCCAGGAAGCGGAGGGAGGCCTCGTCGCCCCAGTGCAGGTCGTCCACGATCAGGGCGACCGGGCCGTCCTGGCAGAGGTTGGAGGTGAGCCAGAACAGTCCGTGCAGTACGGCGAACTCGCCCAGGGCCGCGGTGTCGTCGTCCCCGGCCGCTCCGAGGAGGGCGCCGGCCGGTGCGGCGGCGTCGGCCAGCCACCGTTGCCGGTCGGGTGGGGCACCGGAGTGCAGCAGCGGCTCGTAGAGCTGTCGTACGAGCCCCAGGGGGTACTCGCGTTCGAGTTCCGCTCCCCTGGCCGACAGCACGCGCAGTCCCGCCTCGCGGGCCAGTGTCCCGGCCTCCTTCAACAGCCGTGTCTTGCCCATCCCCGCCGGTGCCGAGATCGCGAGGAAACTGTGTGCGCCCGCCAGTGCGTCGGTCACGCCCTGCCGCAGCAGTGCCACGTCCTCGTCCCTGTCCAGCAGGACACCCGCCATGCGCCCATTATGGGCCGTGCCGTGGGCGACGGCCGGGACGGCGGCCCGCCCAGCGGGTGCCTGACCCCGACGCCTTCGTGGGCGTCCATGTGGCCCGTGCGCGGGGACGGCCGGACCGCCGTACGTCACCACGGTTGCCTCCTTCGCCGCCGCGCCCGACCCGCGGGCGCTCCGGTCCGCCCGGCCGTCGGGGCAGCCCGGTCCTGCCGGCCCCGCCTCTCGTGCCGGGAAGAGGCCCGCCATGGCACCGTCCCGTGCCCGGACGGAAGCCCGACGGCCGTGCGGTTGAGTAACAGTTGCTGATGGGCCGGTGCTCCCCCGCTCCTACGTTGGAGGCGTCGGTCGGCGGTGCGCGGTCCCGGAGTCTTCCGGGTCACGCGCTCGCCACCGTCGGCAGATCCGCGGTCCCACAGGAGCAACCCGATGGCCACACCCCCCTCGGCATGGCAGAGCATCCCCCTGCCCCAACGGCACGCGTGGAGCCGTCGGCAGATGTGGCTCACCGCCGCCACCGCCGCGCAGCTCCCCTCCCTGGACGGCATGCGGCTCGCGGCATCGGTCCACCTCGACGTCAAGGCCGCGGTCTTCCTGGAGGCCTTCGCCGCGGCCGGGGCACAGGTCGCGGTCGTGCCCGCGAACCCGGCGACCACCGGCGCCGACGTCGCCGAGCACCTCGCGCACCGCATGCTCGTCTTCGGAGCGGACCACGGCGGCGTGCCGGTGGCCGAGGCCTGCCTCGACTGGGCCCCCACCCACACCCTGGAGATGGGCGCCGACATCACCTCGGCGGCGGTGGCGCGCGGCTACGGCGGTCTCGTCGCCGGCATCGAGGTGACCCGCACCGGCATCACCCGCCTGCGCGGGGTGGCGCTGGACCATCCGGTCTTCGACCTGGACCGCGTCCCGCTCAAGAACAACGTCCACAACCGGTACGCCGTGGGCATCAGCACCTGGCACGCCTTCATGAGCCGCACCAACCTCACCCTGCACGGCAGCGTGGTGGTGGTCGTCGGCTACGGCGAGGTCGGGTCCGGCCTCGCACGTGCCGCCACCTCCCTGGGGGCCCGCGTGCTGGTCGCGGAGGAGTCCGTCGACCGGCGCCTGATCGCCGAGTACGAGGGATACGAGACCGGCACGCTCAGCGCGCTGGCGGCCCGGGCGGACATCCTGGTCACCGCCACTGGCCGGGAGCGGGTCGTCTCCGAGAGCGTGCTTCCGCTCCTGACGGGCGGCTGTTTCGTGCTCAACGCGGGCCACTCCCCGGCCGAGATCGCGCTGGACGTGCTCGGCCCGGGCACCGAGGTGCTGCCCCATGTCACCAGCCACCGGCCCTTCGGCGGCGAGATCCTCCTCGTCGCCGGAGGCCATCTCGCCAACCTCACGGCCGGCGACGGCGACAGCCTCAACTCCTTCGACCTGACGGCGGCGTTGATGGTCGCGGCCGTCGGCTGGATGCACGGCGAGGGCGATGCCCACCCGCCCGGAGTCCACGCCCTGCCGCCGGCCGCGTGGGTGCCTTCGATCGAGAACTACTGACCTCGGCGGTCGTCGCGCGGGCCGCGTGCTGTGGCCGTGTGCTTCGGCCCGTGTGCTGCGGCCCGTGTGCTGCGGGTGCGTGCTGTCGGACGTGTGCTGCGGGCGCGTGCTGCGCACCGCCCATCGGATCGGCTCAGCCGGTCGCGGCTGCTCGACGGGCATGGCCGGTCGCGGGCCGGTCATCGGTCCGGGCGTGGTGTGACGTCGGCATTCCGCCCTGGCGCCCGGAGTCATCCGGCCCGGAGCCACGGACGGCGGCCGACGCCCCCCTTTCCGACCGCCCGGCCCGCCCTCGCGGCACCCGCTGCCCCCTCTCACTCCCACCCCTCCGCTCAGCGGAGACCGCCCTACTCCCTGGAGAAACCGTGTCCCCCTCTTCGCCCCTCTCGACCGACGACGGCGCCCTCGCGCCGGAAGGCGGAACTCCCGCCGGCAACGCGAGCGGCAGCGCCACACCGCCAGACGGGCACGGCCCGTTCGGCCTGAAGCTCGCCGTCGTCCTCGCCGCCGCCCTCGCGGTCGTCCAGCTCGTCGTCGTCATCGCCTTCGCCTGGCCCAACGCCCGTACGGCGCCCCATGACGTCCCGGTCGTCCTCGCCGGCCCGAGCCAGACCGTGGCGGCCGTCGAGGAACACCTGGAGAAGGCCAGGCCGGGCGCGTTCGACACGACCACGCTGAAGGACGAGGCCGCGGCGCGCGAGGCCATCCTCGACCGTGACGCCTACGCCGCCATCGTCGCCGACCCCTCGGGCCCCAAGGTGCTCGTCTCCTCGGCGGCGAGCGCGGCGGTGACCGCCGCCTTCACGCAGATGGCCGGTGAGATCGAGAAGCAGAGCGGCAAAGCGGTCACCGTCGACGACGTCCGAGCCGCCCCCGAGCAGGACCCCCGCGGCGCGGCCTTCGCCTCCTCGCTGCTGCCGCTGGTCCTCACCGGCATGCTCGGCGGAATCCTCATCGCGCTGAAGGTCACCGGGCTGCGTGACCGCCTGGTGGCGGCCGCCGCGTTCGCCGTGGCGGCGGGCCTGTGCACCACGGGCGTCGTCCACGGCTGGATCGGTGCGCTGGACGGCGACTACCTCGCCGAGGCGTCCGCGGTCGGCCTGATCGTGTTCACCATCAGCGTCACGATGGCCGGACTGGGCGCGGCACTCAGCCATCAGGGACTCGGGCTCGGTGTTCTCACCATGCTGCTGCTCGGCAACCCGCTGTCCGGCGTGTCGACGGCACCGGAGATGCTGCCCGAACCCTGGGGAGCGCTGGGCCAGTTGCTGCCCCCGGGTTCCGGTGCCTCGCTGCTGCGGTCGACGAGCTTCTTCGACGGCGCGGGATCGACCGGTCCCCTGGCGGTGCTGCTGACGTGGGCCGCCCTCGGAGTCACCCTGCTCTGCGTGGCCGCGGCCAGGGCGGGACGGGCCAAGCGCCCGGCCCACGCCAACTGACCGCCGTCACCGTGCCTTGTGTGCCCGCGTCCCGGACGGACGCGGGCACACCCGCTCGGGGACCCATCGGGTGACCGGCACGGATGCCCCGTCTTGCTTCGCACATCCCCCATCACCCCTGACCGTACGCCCATCACTCGCAGCGGTCCGCCACCACGCACCACGCAAGGAGAAGTCCATGACCGAACGCAAGGCAACCGTCGTCGGGGGCGGTATCGGCGGGCTCGCCACCGCTCTCGCGCTGCTGCGGCGCGGATGGCGCGTCGAGGTCCTGGAACGCGCTCCGCACCTGGGCGACGTCGGAGCCGGACTGTCCCTGTGGCCCAACGCGATGCGCGCCCTGGCGGCACTGGGCCTGGACGACCACGTACGCGCACGGGGACTCGACCCGTCCGGGACCGCGATCCGCGACCGCTCCGGCCGTCGGCTGTCGAGCATGGAACCGTCGGCACGGGACAGCGTCCACGGCACGGGCGTCATGATCCACCGGGCGGACCTGGTGTCCACGCTCGCCGCAGCGCTTCCCGCCGAGGCGCTCCGCACGGGCGTCGAGGTCACCTACGTCACCCCGGAGGGACGGATCACCCACTCCGCGGGGTCGTCCACGGCCGACCTGGTCGTCGGCGCGGACGGTATCCACAGCGTCGTACGCCGCGCCGTGTGGCCGAACGCACCGGCCCCCCGCTACGCCGGATACGCGACCTGCCGCATGATCACGAGCCCGGTCGCCGTCGCCGGCGGCGGCGAGTCCTGGGGGCGCGGAGAGCGGTTCGGGTACGCCTCCCTCCGCGGCGGGCGGGTCTACTGCTTCGCCACCGTCTCCGCCGCCGAGGACAGCCCCCGTCCAGGCCTGGAGGAGCTGCGGCGGCGCTTCGGGCGGTGGCACGACCCGATCCCGGAACTGCTGGACGCGACGTCCGAGGAAGCCGTTCTGTACCACGACATCCACGAGCTTCCGCCCCTGCCGACGTACGTCAGCGGCCGGGTCGCCCTCGTCGGCGACGCGGCACACGCCATGACCCCCAACCTGGGTCAGGGCGCCTGCCAGGCGCTGGAGGACGCCGTGGTGCTGGCGGACTGCGCCGGCACGGCGAACGGGCTGCTGGTCTACGACGCACAGCGCCGGCCACGCACCCAGCGCGTCGCACGGCAGTCCCGGCAGATCGGCAAGGTGGCCCAGCAGTCGTCGCGGGCCGGGGTCGCGGTACGCGACGCGCTGCTGCGCGCGGCCCCGGCCGGCGCGTTCCGGAGGTCCCTGGATCCGGTCCTCTCCTGGTGTCCGCCGCCGAGCCGACTGCGTTGACCCGCTCCCTGCGGTCCCGGTCCCGGTCCCCGTCCCAGTGGCCGGGGCCGGTACCGCGTCCGCCGGACCGGCCCCGGCCTCGGACGACGCATTCCTCGGACGACGCGGACGCGACAGCCCCGCAAGACGGGCGGTCGCGGACGAGCCGGTCGGCTGCCGCCGCACATGCTTCACGGCGCTGCTGACGAGCTCCTCGGCCCCCGACGCCGGCCAGCCCGGCGGTGGTGTCCTCGACCTGCCACAGGCCCAGCAGGCGTTCCACCGCGCGCCAACGACCACCGCTACCGCCACCGCGATCATCAGGCCGCCCCGCAACCCGGCGCCGAACCGCCACCCATCGCACCATCCGCACGGGCCTGACCGGCGTGAAATGGACGCCACCCCGCACGCGGACGACGCCGTGCGGGGTGGTGCCGGGGAGTAGCCGGGTGCGGGCGGACGGGGTCAGGTCTCGGCGACAGCCGGCTCGTCCCTGGAATCCGTGGCCCTCGGGGCGGCGGCCGGCCTGCGAGCCGCGCGTCGACGCCCGGCCAGAGCGCATCCGACACAGTCGCCGTGCCGGGTCATCGTGTCCTTGACGCGCCAGTCCCACTCCGCGCGGGGGCGGGGCCCACTGGGCTTGCCCCAGCCCGTGAGGTGCAGCACCCAGGTGGTGAGCACCGCGAGCACGGCGATGCCCGCTCCCCCCGCCATGGTGACCGCCGAGTCCAGGCACAGACCGACGCCGACGACGGCACTGCCCAGCACCCCGATCGCCGTGCCGGTCCATCCCGCGACGGTGTGACCCATATCGACATCGCCGTGCGCACTCATGTTCCTCAGTTCTCCGGTTGGTTTCGCGTACTCGTCGACGACCGTTCCACGCGGGCTCGGGCGGCACATGAGTAATCGGTGCTCGAGGTGCTCGAAGTGATGGCACCCCCGCCCGAGACCGGGGTGGGGGTGCGGGGACACGCCCGGGGGGTTGCGGGTCCCTCGCCGTACGGCCGTATCCGTGGCCTCGCCGTCGGCCTGGCCAGTCTTCCGGCCGCCAAGGCGCCGACGATGAGTAGTTGCTGCTTCCCTCCTGTCATCGGGAGGGCCGGGCAGCCACGGCGGTGGTGACGCGCCGGGGTCTCGCGGGTCGGTCGCTCGCCTCAGGTCGGCCGTGGGTCCGGCACAGTGGGAGGTGGGAGTCAGGGGCATCACCGAGGCGCCGCTGGACGCTTCCTTCGACAACGGTGGTCAGAGAGAGGAACAGCCCGAATGAACCACCTGAAGGTCCGCGACCTGATGAGTGACGCCGTCGTGCGCGTGCGGGGCGGTACGCCGTTCAAGGAGATCGCCCATCTGCTGCAGGAGTACGACATCACCGCGGTGCCCGTGGTGGACGACGAGGATCGTCCGGTGGGCGTGGTCTCGGAGGCGGACCTGCTGCACAAGATGTGGGGCGGACAGGACGACGACGCGGCGGCACGCAACATTCGCCTGCGGCCGGCCAAAGCCCTGGCCACCGACGCGGCGGGTCTGATGACGTCACCCGCCATCTGCGCACGTGAGAACTGGAGTGTCGTCGACGCCGCGCGGGTGATGGCCCAGCACGGCATCAAGCGGCTGCTGGTGCTCGACGACGAGCAGCGGCTGGTCGGCGTGGTGAGCCGGAGCGATCTGCTGCGGGTCTTCCTGCGCAAGGACCAGGCGATCCGTACGGAGATCGTCGAGGAGGTCCTGGTCAAGGCACTGGGTCAGGCTCCCTCGGCGGTCCAGGTGGACGTGACGCACGGACACGTCGTCCTTAGCGGACGGCTCTCCTCCCGGCTCGCGGTCCCGGTCCTGGAGGAGCTGTGCCGGAACGTCGACGGCGTCGTGGCCGTGGAGTTCAGACCGGTACGCGAGTCCGACGCCGACGAAGCGGCCCACCTGACTCCCTGAAGCGCCGCCCCGTGCCACGGCGCGGGCACGGCACCAGGCACCGGTCAGAACCGCGACCTGCGCACCGCGGCACCGACGGGCCAATCGGTCCGCCTGACCGCCCTGACAGCCACGTGCGACTGTCCGGCCGCCGCATCGGTTCCGTCAGCCTCTGAGCACCGGTTCCGGCTCCGGCTCCGGCCGACCACCGAGCCGCCGCCGGACCTCCCCCGGCTCACCTGGCTCGAACTGATCACCACCCACCCGAACCGGCCCAGCACACACCCACCGATTCACTCCCCCTTATCCCGAGGGGAAACCCGCCTGTGGCCCGGCCTGCCTTTCCCGCACGCTGTCGAAGCCGGAGCGGCGACCACGCGGCGTGTCCGAAGTCGTTCGCCGGGGCACGGGTCGGCATCTCATGACCGGCCGTGCCGCAGCCCTCCGTGACCGGACGCCACCGTCCGGGGTCCGACAGCCCCTCCGGGGCGCCGGACGTACCCCACTCGCGGATCGACGACGATCCCCGCCCAGGAGGTTGACCGTGCGCAGGTCCCTGATTTCCGCCACCGCCGTGGCCGCCCTTGCCCTGACGATGACGGCATGCGCCGACGAAGGGGCCGGTTCGAGCGCCGCCGAGGACACCGGCTCCCGTCCCGACGGCAAGGCCCTCCGAGTCGGCTGGGTCAACCTCGAGGGCAGCACGGTGTCCATACCCGAGTCCCGCCTTGGCGCCGAAGCCGGTGTCGCGTACGTCAACAAGCACCTGAACGGTGTCGGGGGCCGACCCCTGGAGCTGGTCCGCTGCGACGTGGACGGCTCTCCGGAGAAGTCGGTGGACTGCGCCAACAAGATGGCCGAGGAGAAGGTCGCCTTCGTGATCAGCGGCATAGACCCGAGCGGCGACGCGATGCTCCCGGTCCTCGGCTCGGCGGGCATCCCCGTCGTGGGCCACGGCCCGGACGGGCCGGCGATGCAGACGGAGAAGAACGCCATGTTCTTCGGCGCCGCCGCGCCCGCCGGACTCGCCGCCCCCCTCACGTTCTTCGCGAGCCAGGACGTCGGGGCCTTTACCTTCCTGATGCCCGACGTGAAGTGGAGCAAGACGATCACCGAGAAGGTGCTCGAGCCCACGGCGCGGAGCCTGGGCATGCGCCAGAAGACCCTCCACTACGACATCGCCAACCCCGACTGGAGCTCGCTGGCGGCGTCGGCCGCCGCCGGGAAGCCCGATCTGGTGGGCGGCCCGATCTTCACCGACGACCAGTGTGTGGCCCTGCTGGGCGCGCTGCGCGCCGGCAGCTACACCGGAAAGGTCTTCGGAGGCGCGTGCTCCGGCGCGGTCGCCGAGGCCCTCGGCAACGAGAACGCCGCGGGGCTGGTGACCTACACCGACATGTGGCGCGTCGACGCCCGGGACGACGCACCGCCCGCGAAGCAGAAGGAGATCGACACTTACGTCTCCGCGATGAAGGAGGCCGGGCACCAGGACAAGGCCGAAAACGTCTTCGCGCAGGCCGGCTTCACGGACGTCGTCAACCTCGCGCGCATCCTCGGGAAGGACCCCGAGCGCGCGGAGGGCAAGGACGCCCTCGCGGCCATCAAGAGGACCGTCCGCTTCGACTCCTTCATGGGACCGACGCTCGACTGCGACGGCAGCGCCTGGCCCGGCCAGAGCAACTGCGGCAACTCCGTCCTGCTGTACGAGAACCAGCCCGACGGCAGCGTGAAGCTGGTCTCGGACGGATTCGTCGGCGTGGACCCGAGCAGCGCCGGCTCCGCCCGCTAGCCCGGCCCGCGCCAGGGACCTCACCCATGAACGCCTACCTCAGCATGCTCGTCGTCGGCCTCGGCGTCGGCACGGCGTACGCCGCCCTGGCGACCGGACTGGTCGCCGTCCACAAGGGCACCGGCATCCTCAACTTCGCGCAGGGCGCGATGGCCATGTGGGGCGTGTACGTCTACGACGAGATCCGCAAGTCGGGACGGCTCGTGCTGCCCGTCGGCTCGGTGCCCGTCGACGACGGGCTCGCCACCGCCGCCACCGCGGGCCTGCTCACCTCGACGGCTCTCGGTGTCACCGCCCACTTCCTCGTCTTCAGACCGCTGCGCACGGCACCGCAGCTGGCCAAGGTCGTCGCCACGATCGGCATCATGCTGGCGACGCAGGCCCTCGTGGTGCTCCGTTTCACTTCCCAGCCGAGGACCGTGGCCCCGATCCTGCCCAACACGGCGGTGACGTGGGGCGACATCACCTTCTCCCGTGACCGCCTGTTCCTCGCGGCCATCGCCGTGCTGGCCGCCGCCGTCCTGTGGGCGTACTTCCGGTTCACCCGGGCCGGCCTGGCGACCCGCGCCGCGTCCGAGAACGAGACCGCGGCCTCGCTATTCGGCTACTCGCCGGACCTGCTGGCGGCCGTGACCTGGGGCCTGGTCGGCGCGGTCACGGGCGTGGTGACGATTCTCGCGGCACCGGTCACAGGACTGAACCCCGTCAACTACACGCTCTACGTCGTTCCTGCCCTGGCCGTCGCCCTCGTCGCCCGGCTCCGCTCCCTCGGCACCGCCTGCGCGGCCGGTCTGCTGCTCGGCGCGTTCCAGTCCGGGATCACCTTCCTGAGCACGAAGGAGTGGTGGCCGTCGTGGGCGGGTGCGGGCGCCGCGGACGCCGTGCCGTTCGTGGTGATCGTGGTCAGCCTGTTCCTGCTGGGCCGCCGCCTGCCCGGGCGGGGCGGCACCGACGGCGCCGCCCTTCCCCCGGTCCGCGTACCCCGCATGCGCACCGGGTCCGTCCTGGTGTGGACGGTGCTGGGCCTCGCCCTGGTGGCGACGACCAGCGGCAGTTACCGGTTCGGCGTCGTCAGTTCGATGATCATGGCGATCGTCGCCCTGTCGCTGGTGGTGCTCACCGGACTGATCGGTCAGATCTCCCTGGCCCAGGCCGCGTTCGCCGGTGCCGCCGGGTTCGCGCTGGCCAAGTTCTCCACGGCTTGGGGCCTTCCCTTCCCGCTGTCCCTGCTGGCCGCCGGTGCCGTGGCCGCGCTCCTCGGGGTGCTGGTGGGCGTCCCGGCCCTGCGGATCCGCGGGGCGCAACTGGCACTGGTCACGCTGGCGGGCGCGGTCACCATCGAGCGCCTGCTCTTCCGCAATCCGCACCTGTCGGCTCCCGGCGGTGAACTGATCGCGGACGCCTCACTGTTCGGGTTCGATCTCGGGGTCCGTGAGGGCACCGAGCTGGTGCGTCTGCCGTTCGCCGTGATGGTGCTGACGACTCTGGTGCTCGCCGCCGTCGCGGTCGGCAACCTGGCCCGCAGCGCCACCGGCCGTGCCTTCCTCGCCGTGCGGTCCAACGAGCGTGCCGCCGCCGCGGCCGGGATCGACGTCGCGTCCGCCAAGCTGCTGGCGTTCGCGCTGGCGTCGTTCCTGGCGGGCATGGGCGGCTGTCTGATCGGCTACAGCCGGGGCCAGCTGTCCGCCGACTCCTTCAGCGTGCTGGCCGGGCTGTCCTTCCTCGCCTTCGCCTATCTGGGCGGCATCACCAGCGTCGCGGGCGCGCTGGTGGCCGGCCTGCTGGCCCCCTCGGGCCTCGCGTACGTCTTCTTCGACCGCAGCGTCGACTTGGGCGAGTACTACGTGCTGGTTTCCGGCGTCGGCCTCGTCCTGACCGCCGTGCTGAACCCCGACGGGATCGCCGCCAAGGTCGCCGCGGACACGGCGGCCGTCGCGCGCCGGCTCGACCGGCGCTTCAGGAACGGCCCGTCCGCGGACCGCCCCGCGTCCACCCCCGTACGGCACCAGGCCGTGCCATCCGCTCAGGAGGAAACCCGTGCCCGGTGAGGACGTCGTGCTCGCCACCGAGAACCTGACCGTCCGCTACGGCGGTGTCCTGGCGGTCGACGACGTGAGCCTGCGGGTTCCGCGCGGCCGTGTCGTCGGTCTGATCGGCCCCAACGGAGCCGGAAAGACCAGCTTCGTCGACGCCGTCACCGGTTTCACGCCGAGCGACGGGCGTCTGCTGCTGGCCGGCGCACGGGCCGACGGCTGGCCGGCGCACCGCCGGGCCCGCGCGGGCCTGGCGCGCACGTGGCAGTCGATGGAGCTGTTCGCCGACCTGACGGCCCGTGAGAACGTGCAGGTCGCCGCCGCACGGCTCACCGTCGCCTCGGTGCTGTTGGACATGGTGCGCCCCGGCCGCGCCGCGCTCGACGGCAGGGTGAGCGTCGCCCTCGAACGCGCCGGGATCCGTGACGCCGCCGACGCCTACCCGCACGAACTGTCTCTGGGTCAGCGCAAGTTGCTGGGAGTCGCCCGAGCGCTCGCCCCGGATCCGACGGTGCTCCTCATGGACGAACCGGCCGCCGGGCTCGACACCGACGAGAGCAGGGCGCTCGGGCTCCGCATCCGTGACATCGCCGCCGACGGGACCGGCGTGCTGCTGATCGACCACGACATGGGGCTGGTGCTGGACGTGTGCGACGAGATCTACGTGCTGGAGTTCGGGAAGGTCATCGCCCACGGCACACCGGAGGAGATGCGCAGGGACGACAGAGTGGTGGCCGCCTATCTGGGCGCGACCGCCGGGACGGAGGACCGGACATGACGGACCCGAACGTGACCGGCCGGGGATGCTCCGCGGCCGGCCCCGGCGTGATCGAGACGTCCGGACTGGCCGCGGGGCACGCCGGGCTGCCGGTGGTCCGCAACCTGGACCTGCGGGTGCGGCGCGGGGAGATCGTGGCGCTGCTCGGCCCCAACGGGGCGGGCAAGACGACCACCCTCATGACCCTCGCGGGACTCCTCCCTCCGATCCGGGGCCAGGTGCGCGTCCTGGGCTGCGCGCCCGGACGCCACCCCCACCGGCTGGCGCGCCGGGGTGTGGCCCTGGTGCCGGAGGACCGGGGGCTGTTTCCCGGACTGACGGTGGCCGAGCATCTCCGGCTCGCCCGCGGCCGAGAGGCGGCCAACCGTGCGGGTGGCCGCCGGCGCGTGGTCGCCGTGGTCGACGAGCACTTCCCCGAGCTGCGCCGGCTGATGAACCAACCCTGCGGGCTGCTGTCCGGAGGCGAGCAGCAGATGCTCGCCGTGTGCCGCGCCCTCGCCACGGATCCGGTGCTGCTCATGGTGGACGAGATGAGCCTGGGCCTGGCGCCCAAGGTCGCGCACCGGCTGCTGTCGGTGTTGAGGCGGGTCGCCGTGGAGCGGGAGATGGCGGTGCTGCTCGTGGAGCAGCATGTGCACCTGGCGCTGGAGGTGGCGGACCGCGGATACGTCCTCAGTCACGGGGAGGTGGTGATGCAGGGGCAGGCGAGTTACCTGAGGGACAACCGTGGCCTGCTGGCGAGCGCCTACCTGGGAGGCACCGCGCTGACCTGAGCGGGGCCGTCCGGCACGAAGAGGACTGGCGGAGCAGCCGAGCTGCTCCGCCAGTCCTCTTGTCGTCCTCTTGTCGTCCGGGCCCGGACCGCCTACAGGCCGAGGGACTTGGAGACGATCATCTTCATGACCTCGCTGGTGCCCCCGTAGATGCGCGACACCCGTATGTCCGTGTAGTAGTCGGCGATCGGGTATTCCCTCATGAAGCCGTAACCGCCGTGCAGCTGCAGGCACTTGTCGATGATCCGGCTCGCGGTCTCGGTGCAGAAGAGCTTCACCTTGGCGGCGTCGGCGGCGCCGAGTTCGCGGGCGTCGTGCAGGTCCACCGCGCGATCCACCATGACCTGCATGGCCTCCAGTTCCGTGGCGCACTCGGCGAGCACGAACTTGGTGTTCTGGTAGGACGCCACGGGCCGGCCGAACACGGTGCGGCCCTGGACGTAGTCCACGGCCTGGCGCAGGGCGCCGGCGGCCAGGGCGTAGGAGTCGATGGCGATGGTCAGCCGCTCCTGCGGCAGGTTGTGCGTCAGGTACGCGAAGGCCCTGCCCTCCTCGCCGAGCCGGTTCTCGACGGGAACCCTGACGTCGGTGAAGGACAGTTCCGCGGTGTCGGAGGTCCTCAGCCCCATCTTCTCCAGCGTGCGTCCGACGGCGTAGCCCTCGCTGCTCGCCTCGACGCACAGGATGGTCAGGCCGCCGCGGCGGTCGTCGTCCCCCGCGGCCGACGTGCGGCACACGACCAGCACCAGGTCGGCCAGGACCCCGCCGGTGATGAACGTCTTGGCGCCGTTGAGGACGTAGTGGGTGCCGTCCTCGGAGAGCCGGGCCGTGGTCGTGATGCCCGCCAGGTCCGAGCCAGTGCCCGGTTCGGTCATGGCGATGGCCGTCATCATCTCGCCGGTGGCGAAGGCGGGCAGCCAGCGCTTCTTCTGCTCGTCGGTGCAGTAGGCCAGCAGGTAGGGCAGGATGAGGTTGGTGTGCAGGGGTGCGTTGCCGAAGCTGACGGCCGCTCTGGTCAGTTCCTCGCTGATGACCATCGAGTACTTCAGGCTCGTCTCGCCGGCTCCGCCGTACTCCTGGGGGACCTGGATGCCGAGCACGCCCAGTTCGCCGAGACGCCGGTAGAAGTCCCTGGGCGGGTGGCCCTGCTTGGTCCACTCGGGGAACACGGGCGCCACCTCCTGCTGCATGAAGTCGCGCATGACGGACCGGAACGCTTCGTGATCGTCGGTGAACACCGAACGGCGCACGGGAATCTCCTCTTCTCTCACGGGTTTTCTCACGGGGTCGACCGACGTCCGGCGGCCGGGCCGGTGACACGGCGCCGCGAGGCACCGGGCCGTCAGCGCTCGCGGGTGCCCTCGTACATCGCGTCGATGACATCGGCGAAGGAGGCCTCGATCTCCTTGCGCCGTACCTTCAGGCTGGGGGTGACCTCGCCGCGCTCCAGGGAGAAGTCGCGGGGCAGCACGGCGAACTTCTTGATCGTCTGCCAGCGCTGGAGCCCGGCGTTGACCTGCTCCACGTATCCGCCGATGAGCCGCTCGGTGGCGGCGGCGGTGCACACCTCGGCGTAGGACAGGCCGGCCAGCCCGTGGTGCTCGGCCCATCCCATGACCGCCTGCGGGTCGAGGGTGATGAGGGCGGAGCAGAAGTTGCGGTTGTCGCCGACCACCACGATGTTGCTGACGTACGGGCAGGCGCCCTTGAAGCGGCTCTCGATCTCGACGGGGGCCACGTACTTGCCGCCCGAGGTCTTGATGAGTTCCTTGATGCGGCCGGTGATGCGCAGATAGCCGTCGTCGGTCAGCTCGCCGAGATCGCCGGTGTGGAACCAGCCGTCCGGTTCGAGGACCTCGGCGGTCCGCTCGGGCAGGTTGTGGTAGCCGCGCATGATGTGCGGGCCCCTCAGGAGCACCTCGCCGCTGTCGAGGATGCGTACCTCGGTGCCGGGGAGAGGGACGCCGACGGTGCCGATGCGGTACTCCAGCGCGGCGAACGACGTTCCCGCGGCGCTCTCCGTGAGCCCGTAGCCTTCGAGGATCGGCACCCCCGCGCCGCTGAAGAACTGGCTGATGTCGGGGGCGAGCGGCGCGCCTCCGGACGTGCAGGCGCGCAGGCGTCCGCCGAAGGCTTGCCGGACCCGGGCGAGGACGAGCCGGTCGGCGATCGCGTGCCGGGCGCGCAAGCGCAGCGGAACCAGGGCCCGGCCGGTCTCCATCCCGGCGCCGCACGCGGCGCCGAGCGCCTGGGCCGTCGTCGCGTAGTCGCGGGCGACCGAGGCGGCCCACCGAAAGGCCCGCGCGCTGAGCCGGCCGCGGGACCGGGCGTCGGCCACCAGGGCGCTGTAGATCTTCTCGAACACCCTCGGCACCGCGGCCATCACTGTGGGCCGCAGGACGCGGAGGTTGTCGGTGATGCGGTCGAGCCGCCCGTCCACGGCCAGCGGGTGGCCCACGGCGAGCTGGGCGCACAGCAGGCTCTTGCCGAAGGCGTGCGCCAGCGGGAGCCAGACGTAGTCGAGGTCGTCCGTCGTGAGCAGGCCCGAGTCGGCGGAGACGGCGGCCTGGAAGGCCCAGCAGTCGTGGACGAGCCGTACGCCCTTGGGGCGGCCGGTCGTGCCGGAGGTGTAGATGAGGGTGGCCAGGTGTTCGCGGTCGATGGCCGCCACCGCCCGCTCCACGCAGTCCAGGGCGCCGAGCAGGTGCTTCTCGCCGCGTTCCTCCAGTTCGGCCAGGGTCAGCACCTCCCGGCCGAGGGCGCCGGCGTGGTCGCGGTCCGCGGGCGGGTCGTCGAGGACGACGACGGCGACGAGGTCGTGCAGGCGGTCGCGCTGCTCGGCCAGCTTGGCGAGCTGCCCGGCGTCCTCGGCGAAGACGACGCGGCTGCCGGAGTCGGCGACGATGTACGCCATCTCGTCCGCGTCCGTCGTGGGATAGACGGTGGTGGTCGCGGCGCCGGCGCACATGATGCCGATGTCGGCGAGGAACCACTCCACCCGGGTGCCCGAGACGATCGCGACGCGGTCCTCGGCGCGCACCCCCAGCGACATCAGACCGGCGGAAATCCGCCGCGTCCGGGCACCGGCCTGTGCCCAGGTCAGCGAGGACCAGCGCGGCGGCCCGGCGTCCGGCAGGGGGAACAGGTACGCGGTGCCGTCGGGCGTCTCCCGCACCCTGGACAGGAACAGCTGCGCGAGGGTTGGCGGGCGGGTGTCCGGGGTGTGCTCCTCGGTCACGGTGAACCTCCGGTCTGTCGGAACGGGCAGGGGCGCCGCGGCGGCGGCGTCGGAACGCGCCCGTGCCGCGGCGGGGTGCGCCGCGGCACGAGGGATGGCTGGAGAGGGGAAGCGGAAGGCCGGGGCACCGGCCGGGCGCCGCGCGCCCCGGGGCCGGAACGTCACGGGGCGCGCGGCCGACGCGGCGGCCCGACGGCCGGGCTCAGGCCTGCGGGCCGCCCGACACGTAGACGACCTGACCCGACACATAACCGGCCTGCTCGCTCACGAGGAAGGACACGACGTGCGCGATGTCCTCGGGCACGCCCACTCTGCGGACCGGTATCCGCTCGGCCATCTCCTGCTCGAGGGTCTCGAAGGGGACGCCCATCCGCTGGGCCGTCGCCCGGGTCATCTCGGTGACGACGAAGCCGGGGCCGACGGCGTTGGCCGTCACCCCGAACTTGCCGAGTTCGACGGCGAGGGTCTTGGTGAAGCCCTGCAGACCGGCTTTGGCGGCCGAGTAGTTGACCTGGCCGCGGTTGCCGAGCGCGGAGATCGAGGACAGGTTCACGATGCGCCCCCAGTGCTCCTGCGTCATATACGCCTGGACCGCCCGGGTCATCAGGAAGGCGCCCCGCAGGTGCACGTCCATGACGGTGTCCCAGTCGTCGTCGGACATCTTGAACAGCAGGTTGTCGCGGAGCACTCCGGCGTTGTTCACCAGCACGGTGGGCGGGCCGAGTTCGGCGGCGACCCGGGCGACCGCCGAGGCGACCCGGTCGGCGTCGGAGACGTCGCAGGCGACGGCGAGCGCCCTGCCCCCGGCCGCCTCGACGGCCTCGACCACCGGCAGGCAGGCCTTGTCGTCGAGGTCCAGGACGGCCACGGCCATGCCGTCGGACGCGAGTCGGACGGCGGTCGCCGCGCCGATTCCGCGGGCTGCGCCCGTGACCACGGCGACGCGACCGGCAGATGGGGACATGGGAAACCTCCTGGAACGGCGGCCGGACGGGGGGCGCTGCCGCGCCGGCCCTCCGGACTCATTGCGTAAGGTGAATTAAGATTCACGTCTGTGCCGGTGGTACCGCCGTCACCCGGGCGGCACCGCCGACGCTTGGGTCATCCAACGGCGCGGTCCGGTCCGGCCGCATCCGTAGGAGTACTGGTCCACCGCCCGCCCGGGCGCGCTTCCCGGCGCGCCACGGGGCGACCGTCGCACGGCCGAGAGGACACGACGTGGCTGAGGAGAGCACCGGCGGCACGCCGGGGACCGGCGCGGGAACGCCCTCCGACAGGTCGCGTGGCGGCGGACGGCCGCCGATCGAGACCCTGCTCGCCCAGGGCCGCAAGCACGGGGTCCGCAAGCAGGTGATCCTGCGGCAGGCCGCCCGGCTGTTCAGGGAACGCGGGTACGCCAGAACCGCGATCAACGACATCGGGGAGGCGGCGGGCATCACGGGCCCGGCCGTCTACCGGCACTTCTCCGGCAAGCAGGCGATCCTCTCCGCGCTGGTCGGCCTGTCCCTCGAACAGCTCCAGCGCGAGTTCGAGCAGGTCGTGGAGGGCTCGTTCGCCTCCCCCACGCAGGCGCTGGAGGCCGCCGTCGACTGCTACCTGGACTTCGCGCTGGGCAACCGGGACCTCGCCGTGGTGGTCGACAGGGAGCTGACAAAGGTGCCCGCCGAGGGCCGGCGCAGGTTCACCCGGATCAACCGGCTGCTGCGCGAGGACTGGGTGCACCTGCTCACCGAGGTGCGGCCGGACCTGTCCGACGCAGCCGCCCGTGTCGCGGTGACCTCCGTCATGGGCATGGTGCTGGCCGTCGTCCCGCAGTGCGTCGGCCTCGCCGACGAGCCGCTGCGCGCGCAGCTCCGGGCCCAGGCGCTGGCCGTCCTGCTGGCTCCGGCTCCGCCCGCCGATCCGGGCGTGTGACCGCCGACACGCAGAGCCGGCGCTGGACACAAACGCTAATCGGCGATAACACTTTGCGCAGCGGCGCCCCATGACCGGGCGGTCACCCACCGCGGAGTCCTCACCGTCGTTGCCCCAGCGCGCGACCGTGCCGACGGCTCCAGGTCGCGACACGGTCGCGGGTGGGACAGGACCCCCGCGTTTCCTCACAGCCGTTTCTCACACGTAACTCCCACGCCGTCGGTCTTCCGTGCCCGGACACCGGGGCGAGCGCCGCCGCGCTGTCATCCCGTGCGTGCCGGCGCCCGACACGGCGGCGTGCGGACAAGGAGGCGAAGAAGCATGGGCCCGTTGTCAGGTCTGAAGGTGGTCGAGATCGGCGCGCAGGGGCCGGGGCCGTTCTGTGCCACGGTCCTGGCCGACCTGGGCGCCCGGGTCGTCCGCGTCGACCGGCCCTCGGACGTGGGGCAGCCCTTCCACGACGTCGCACTGCGCCGCAGCCGGCGGTCGGTGGCCGTCGACCTGAAGTCCCCCGAGGGCGCGTCCGTGGTGCTGCGCCTCGTCGAGGACGCGGACGTCCTGATCGAGGGTTTCCGGCCCGGCGTCATGGAGCGGCTGGGGCTCGGGCCCGAGGAGTGTCACGCCCGCAACCCGCGGCTGGTCTATGGCCGCATGACCGGCTGGGGGCAAGACGGCCCGTGGGCGCAGGTCGCCGGCCACGACATCAACTACACGGCGCTGTCCGGGGCGCTGGCCGCGATCGGCCGCCCCGGTGGCGGCCCGGTCGTGCCGCTCAACCTCGTCGCGGACTTCGGCGGCGGAGGCATGCTGCTCGCCGTGGGCGTCCTCGCGGCGCTCCTCGCGCGGGGCACCACCGGACGCGGCCAGGTCGTGGACGCGGCGATGATCGACGGTGCCGCCCAGCTGATGGGCATCTTCTACGGCATGCGGCAGCAGGGCCTGTGGTCGGTGGGCCCCGGGACCAACTGGCTCGACGGCGGAGCGGACTTCTACGACACCTACGAGACCGCCGACGGACGGTACATCGCGCTGGGCGCCATCGAGCACCCGTTCCGGCACGCCCTGTACGCGACGCTGGGCCTGGACGCCGACGCCCTGATGCAGGACGTCCGTGTCGACACCTGGCCCGAGCGCAAGAAGCTCGTCGCCGACGCCGTCCGGCGCCGTACCCGCGACGAGTGGTGCGAGCTGTTCGAGGGCGTCGACGCCTGTTTCGCCCCCGTGCTGACGGTGGACGAGGCGCCGCACCACCCGCAGTACGCGCAGCGCGGCAGTTTCGTCGAATCCGACGGCGTCCTGCAGCCCGCGCCCGCGCCCCGCTTCCAGGACACCCCCTGCGCTCCGCCGACCCGGGCCGCCCGGCCCGGCGAGGACTCCCAGGCCGTGCTGACGGAGGCCGGCTACTCGGCCGACGACGTCGAAGCCCTGCTGACCGCCGGGGTCGTGGCCACGGCCGTACCTGCTCCGGCCGGGCGGGACTGACAGCCCCTCAGTAACACCCTGCGGGCCGGCCCTCCCCGGCCCTGGTTCGCCCTGCCCACCCACCACTTCCCAGCGAAGGACACACCCGTGACCACCGAGGCATTCATCTACGACGCGATCCGCACGCCACGCGGACGCGGCAAGCACACCGGAGCACTGCACGGCACGAAGCCCATCACCCTGCTCACCGAACTGCTGGACGAACTGCGCCGACGCCACCCGGACCTCGAACCCGCCGCCATCGACGACATCGTCCTCGGCTCCGTGATGCCGCTCGGCGACCAGGGCGGCAACCTCGGCAAGACGGCGGCGCTCGCCGCCGGGCTGCCCGACACCGTCTGCGGCATGCAGCTCAACCGCTACTGCTCGTCGGGGCTGGAAGCGGTCAACACCGCCGCCGCGCGCCTGCGTTCGGGCTGGGACCACCTGATCGTGGCCGGCGGCGTCGAGTCCATGTCCCGGGTGCCCATGGGGTCCGACGGCGGTCCCATCGCCTTCGACCCCGAGACCACCACAGCCTTGCGGACGGTGCCGCAGGGCATCGGTGCCGACCTCATCGCCACGGTCGAGGGGTTCACCCGCGACGACGTGGACGCCTACGCGCTGATGTCCCAGGAACGTGCCGCCGCGGCCTGGGCGGGAGGGTACTTCGCCAAATCCGTGGTCCCCGTTGTCGACCATGGCGTCCCGGTGCTCGACCACGACGAGCTCGTCCGCCCCACCACCATGGAGAGCCTCGCCAAGCTGCCGCCGTCGTTCGCCTCGATGGGCACGCTCTTCGACGGGATCGCCCTGCAGAAGTACCACTGGGTGGAGCGGATCGAGCACGTGCACACCGCGGGCAACTCCTCCGGCATCGTCGACGGCGCCGCCCTGGTGCTCCTGGGCAGCGAGGAGATCGGCGCCCGCTACGGCCTCACCCCGCGGGCGCGCGTGGTCGCCGCCGCCCTGACCGGCGCCGAGCCGGTGATCATGCTCACCGGGCCGGCGCCGGCCGCCCGCAAGGTGCTGGACATGGCGGGGCTGACCACCGACGACATCGACATCTTCGAGCTCAACGAGGCGTTCGCCTCGGTGGTGCTGAAGTTCATCAAGGAACTCGACCTGCCGATGGAGAAGGTCAACGTCAACGGCGGGGCGATCGCCATGGGACACCCCATGGGCGCGACCGGCGCCATGCTCGTCGGCACCGTCCTGGACGAACTCGAACGCCGCCAGGCCCGGCGCGCCCTGGTCACGTTGTGCATCGGCGGCGGCATGGGCATCGCCACCGTCATCGAGCGGCTGTGACCGGCGCGCCGCCCGCTTCCTTCCCAGTGCCCCGCAACCGAACAGGACTGACCGCATGACAGAGAACATGATCCGCTGGGAGCAGGACGACGACCGCGTCGTCGTCCTGACCATGGACGACCCCGCCGGTTCCGCGAACATCATGAACGACACGTTCCGGGACTCGCTGGCCGCGACCGTCGACCGACTGGAGGCCGAACGCGACCGCATCGCGGGCGTCGTCCTCACGTCCGCGAAGCGCAGCTTCTTCGCCGGTGGCGACCTCACCCAGCTGCGCCGGACGGCCCCCGAGCGCGCCGCCGAGATGGCCGAGAGCACCGACCGGCTCAAAGGACTGCTGCGGCGCCTGGAGCGGCTCGGCCGTCCGGTCGTCGCCGCGATCAACGGCTCGGCGCTGGGCGGCGGTTACGAGGTGGCCCTGGCCTGCCACCACCGCATCGCCCTGGACGCGCCCGGCACGCGGATCGGTCTGCCCGAGGTCACGCTGGGCCTGTTGCCGGGCGCCGGCGGAGTCACCCGGACCGTCCGCATGATGGGCCTGCGCAAGGCCCTGACCGACGTACTGCTGACGGGCCGCCGGTTCACGCCCGGTGACGCCCTGGCGCACGGGCTGGTCGACGCGCTGGCCGACTCGCCGCAGACCCTGATGGCGCGGGCCAGGACGTACATCGCCGAGCACCCGCACGCGGTCCAGCCGTGGGACGCCGAGGGGTACCGCGTCCCGGGCGGCACCGCGACGTCCCACACCTTCAGCGCCACGGTCGTCGCGCCCCTCACGGCGACCGTGCGCACCAAGGGCCGCGGCACGCCGATGATCGCCCCGCACCGGATCGTGGCGGCCGCGACCGAGGGCACGCAGGTCGACATCGACACGGCGTTCAGGATCGAGAGCCGGTACTTCGCCGAACTGGCATGCGGCCAGATCTCCTCGAACATGATCAAGGCGTTTCACTTCGACGCCCAGCACATCGCCCGGGGCGGCAGCCGTCCCGACGGTCACCCGCAGCACAAGGCGAAGAAGGCGGTTGTCCTCGGGGCCGGGATGATGGGCGCCGGCATCGCCTACGTGTGCGCCGAGGCCGGCATCGACGTCGTCCTCAAGGACGTCGGCGTGGCGTCGGCCGAGCGGGGCAAGGACTACTCGCGCAGGCTGCTGGACGCCGCCGTGTCCCGGGGCAGGCTCACTCCGGAGCAGCGGGACGAGGTGCTCTCCCGCATCGTCGCCACGGACCGCGCCGAGGACGCCGCCGGAGCCGACCTCGTCATCGAGGCGGTGTTCGAGGACACCGAGCTGAAGAAGCAGGTGTTCGCCGAGATCGAGCCGATCGTCGCGCCCGACGCGGTCCTCGGGTCGAACACCTCCACGCTGCCCATCACCGGCCTGGCCGACGGAGTGGACCGCCCCGAGGACTTCATCGGCCTGCACTTCTTCTCCCCGGTGGACAAGATGGCGCTGCTGGAGATCATCGTCGGTGAGAAGACCAGCGACGCGACCCTGGCCAAGGCGTTCGACTTCGCCCTGCAGATCGGCAAGACGCCCGTCGTCGTCGGGGACGCCCGTGGCTTCTTCACCAGCCGGGTGATCGGCACCTTCCTCAACGAGGCCGTCAACATGGTCGCCGAGGGGGTGTCCCCCGTCTCCGTCGAGCAGGCCGGCCTCCAGGCGGGCTACCCCACCGCACCGCTCGCGCTGACCGACGAGCTGAACATGAAGCTGGCGCAGAAGGCGCGCGGGGAGACGCGCGCGGCCTTCGAGGCGGAGGGCCGTCCCTGGGTGCAGTACCCGGCATTCGACGTCGTGGACCGCATGGTCGACGAGTTCGGCCGCCCGGGCCGCCTGGAGGGGGCGGGCTTCTACGACTACGCCGACGGCCGGCGCGAGCGGCTGTGGCCCGGTCTCATCGAGGCGTTCGGCTCCGGTTCCGCCGACGTCCCCTTCGTCGACATGGTGGAGCGGATGCTGTTCGTGGAGGCCCTGGAGTCGGTCCGCTGCCTCGACGAGGGTGTGCTGCGGTCGGTCCCGGACGCCAACGTGGGCTCCCTCATCGGCATCGGCTTCCCGGCGTGGACCGGTGGTGTGCTGCAGTACATCAACCAGTACGAGGGCGGGCCCAGCGGCTTCGTGGCCCGCGCGCGCGAACTCGCGGCCCGTTACGGCGAGCGGTTCCAGCCGCCCGCGGCACCACCGGTGCCGGCGCCACGCGTGGGCCCCGTCCGTCCGCCGGGTGAGTGTTCTCTACTCCACCTCGCCCGTGCGGGCCCCGCGGGGCAGCCGGACGCGGCCCCGCCCAGGTCCGGCCGCTCTACGCTGCGTAGCATCGCCGCCGGTGACCGAGCGGCCCGAGCGGCCGGCCCCCTGACCGGTGGCCGTCGTCGACGGAGGCGAACACCATCCACGCACAGCCCCACCCACACGGCCGCGCCGCCGAGCTGGCCACGATCGACCGGATGCTGACGCAGGCCGCCGCCTCGCGCAGCGGCCGGCTCCTGCTCCACGGTGAGCCGGGCGCCGGCCGCAGCACGCTGCTCGCGCACGCGCGGGACCGCGCCGCCGCCCTGGGCATGGCCGTCGTCCATGCCCGCGGCGCGCCGTCGGAGTCGGCGTACGCCTTCGCGGGCCTGCACCAGCTGCTGCATCCGTTGCGCGACCGCCTGGGCGCGCTCCCCGACGGCCAGGCCGCCGCACTCACCGAGGTGCTGCGTCCGGGTGCGGGACACGGGGGTGCGGACTTCCTCGTCTCCGTGGCCGCTCAGTCCCTGCTGACGGAGGCCGCGGCCGAGCGCGGGCTGCTGTGTGTGGTGGACGACGCCCACTGGCTGGACCGGCCCACACTCGACGCCCTGTCGTTCGTGGCCCGCCGGCTGTGCGGCGAGGGCATCGCCCTGCTGATGGCGCAGCGCGATCCGGTGCCGGATCAGCCGGCCGATCCCGCCCTGCCCCGGCTGCGGCTCGACGGCCTGGACGAGGAGGCCGCGTCCGGCCTTCTCACCGACCGATCCGGTATCGCGCCCGACCCGGCCGTGGTGGCGGAACTGGTGCGCCGTACGGCTGGCAATCCGCTGACGCTGGGCGACCTGGGCACCAACCTGTCGCCGGAGCAACTGGGCGGCCAGGAGCCGCTGCCCAGCCCCCTGCCCCTCGGGGAGGCGGTGGAGCGCGCCTTCCTCGACCGCGTCCGCACACTGCCCGCCGCGACCCGGCTCGGCCTCCTGGTCGCCTCCGCCGAGGACTTGGGGGACCTGCCGGCCGTCCTCACGGCGGCGACGCGGCTCGGTCTGCCCGCGACCTGCCTGGACCCGGCCGAAGAGGCGCGAATCGTCGCCCTGGACGGCCGGCGCGTGACGTTCCACCACCCCGTGGTGCGGGCCGCCGTCCACAGCCGCTCCCCGGCCACCGCGCGCCGCCGCGCGCACGCGGCACTCGCGGACGTGCTGCGGCCCCAGGCCCGCGACGGCCGGCGAGCCTGGCATCTGGCGGCGGCCGCCGTGGGACCCGACGAGAGCGTGGCCGCCGAACTCGCGGACGCCGCCCAGCACGCCCGGGCCCGGGGAGGCCACGCCGAGGCCTTCGCCCTGCTGGAGCGGGCGGCACGGCTGACCCCGGACGTCGACGTACGGGCCCGGCGGCTGTACGAGACGGCGCGGGCGGCCTGGGAGGCCGGCCGGGTACGGCAGACGCAGGAGCTGATCTCCGAGGCAGAACTGATCGTCCGTGAGCCCGACGTGCTGGGCCGCCTGCTGCGGCTGCGCGGCACGCTGCACCTGCGGGCCGGAGTGATCACGGACGCGTACCGCACGCTCTCCCGGGCGGCGGACTGCCTGGCCGCGTCGGACCCGGAGGCGGCCGCGCGCTGTCTGGTGCAGGCGGCGGAGGCCGCCTCGCACGCCGGCGACCTCGACCGTTTCCACGAGCTGGGGGCCGCGGCCGCCCGCCTCTCCCCCGGCACGCCCGCCGTGCGTTGCACCCATCTGCTGCTGACCGGGATGGGATCCGTGGTCGAAGGCGACGTCGCGGGCGCCCGGGCACTGCTGACCCGGGGCATGGAGGAGGCGGTGGCCCTGGACGACCCCAGGCTGCTGGCGTGGGCGGGAACCGGCGCACTGTACCTGGGGGAGATCGCTCAGGCGCTGGCCCTGTACGGGAAGGTCAGCGACCGGGCGAGGGCCTCGGACCACGTGGGGGCGCAGCCCGCCCACCTGGACCTCGTCGTCGTGCTGGAGGTGATCGGCGGACGCACGACTCAGGCCGCCGACCTGGCCGAGCAGGGGCTGCGGCTGGCACGGGAGACGGGACAGGAGAACCTCGCGGCCGTGCACCGCGCCCGGCTGGCCCTGCTGCACGCCCTGCGCGGGAACGGGACCGCGTGCCGGGAGGCGGCCGAGGCGGCCCTGAGCACCGCGCTCAGCCGCCGGATCGGTCTGGCCGTGGCGACGGCTCGCCACGCGCTGGCCGTCCTCGCCCTGACCCGCGGCGCGTACGAGGAGGCGCTGCACGTCCTCAACCTGCTCGCGACCCCTCAGGCGGGCACCGGGCATCCCATGGTGACCATGCTGTCGCTGCCCGACCGCATCGAAGCCGCGGTGCGGGCGGGCGACTTCGACTCCGCGCGGGACGCGATGCGCTCGCTGGAGGCCTGGCAGGACGGCACCGCGACCGGGGAGGTGCGCGCCCTCCTGGCGCGTTCGCGGGCCCTCCTCGCCCAGGACGACGAGGAGGCGATCGCCCGTTACGAGGAGGCTCTGGCGCTGCACAGCGGCAGCGTCCCGCTGGAGAAGGCAAGGACCGAGCTCTACTTCGGCGAAAGGCTGCGCAGGGCCCGCAAAAGGGTCTACGCCCGCCGCTGGCTGCGCAGCGCGGCCGACACGCTGGAGCGGCTGCAGATGGCTCCCTGGGCGGAGCGGGCGCGGCGCGAGCTCAGGGCCACCGGCGAGACGACACGCCGTCAGGGCACGTCCGCCGCCTTGACGCCGCAGGAAGTGCGCATCGCGCGTCTGGTCGCCCAGGGCCACTCGAACCGGGAGATCGCGGACCAGTTGTTCCTCAGCCGGCGGACCGTCGAGTACCACCTGTACAAGCTGTTCCCGAAACTCGGTGTCGCCTCGAGGGCCGACCTCACCCAGCTGTACTACGCGGACCCCGCGCTCTTCGAGTGAGCCGGGCGTGTGAAGGAGGCACGAGCATGACGACCAGCGCGCCCCGGCCGCGACCGGTGGGCCGTGACCCGGAACTCGGTGCCCTGACCGACGCGTTGTCGGAGGCGGCACAGGGCGGCGGCGGGGCGGTTCTGCTCCAGGGACCGGCGGGCATCGGCAAGTCGTGCCTGCTCCATCACGTCCTGGACACCGTCCCGTCCGCCTGGCACGTCACGCGGCTGTGCGGCACTCCGCTGGAGAGCCGAAGTCCGGCCCCCTTCGGCACCCTGGGGTCGTTGCGCGTCACCTCACCGGGCGGGACCGCCGCCCCCACGGCCGCACTCGCCGCCTGCCTGACCGGTGCCGCGCGGGAGGGCGACCGCCGTGGCGTCACCGTCGTGTCCGCCCGCCTGTTCCGGCAGTTGTGCGACGCGGCACCCACCGTGCTCGCCCTGGACGACCTCGCGCACACCGACCCGGACACCCTCGCTCTGGTCGCCCGTGTGGCCCGGACGAGGGCCCGGCATCCGCTCGTCATCACCGGAGCGTGGCGGGGACCCGGCGCGTCCCCGGCCGGCCCGCTCGACGCCTTCCTCGACCAGTTCGACCGTGCGCCGGCTCTGCGCGTCATCGACCTGGCTCCCCTGGACACCGAAGGTGTCCGGACCCTCGTGGCCGGCGCTCTGGGCCGGCCACCGTCCGCGACCCTCACCGCGTACGCGCACGACCGGGCTGGCGGCAACCCGTACCTGGTCCTGCAGACGCTGGAGGACCTGCGGGAGAACGGGCGGCTGCGGCGGACCGGTGAGCACCTGGAGGTGACGGGGGCGGCCACGGTCATGCGCGCGGAGCGTTGCCGGCAGGTGGTCGGACGCTCGGTGGGGTCCGACCCCGGCGCGGTCCGGGTGGCCCGGGCGGCCGCGGCGCTGCGGACGGTTCCCCTCGACCACGTCGACCTGCTGGCCCGTGTCTGCGGGCTGTCCCGCGACGAGACGGAAGCCGCCCTCGACGTCCTGATCGCCTGCGGGGTGCTGACCGCCGACGGCACCGCGCGCCACGCCTTCGCGCAGCCCGTGGTGCGCGACGCCCTGTACCAGCAGCTGGGACCGGCCGCCCGCCGCCGTGCCCACGGGCTCGCGGCCGACTGGCTGCATGGCCGGCCGGGTCCGCCCGACGCCTCCTGCGACATCGCCGTCCATATCGCCGGGTCGGCGACGTACGGGGATCCGCGGGCCATCGAGATCCTGGCCGCGGAGGCGAGGCGGGCGTTCTCGCGCTCACCCGGTGCCGCCGTCGCCTGGTACCGCAAGGCCCTCACGCTCACGCCGCCCGATCACGTGCGCTACGGCGACCTCGTCACCCGTCTGACACTGTCCCAGCTGGTCGACGGGCGCCTCACCGACGCGGTGCGCACGGCCGGCCGGACGGCGGAACGGGCCGCCTCCGGCAGCACGGGCGGCGCCCGCCTGAGCAGTCTCGTCATCGGCGCCCTCATCGAGCACGCGGCCTTCGACGAGGCCGCCGCCCTGGCCGACACGGCACGCGAGACCTGCGACAGCCTCGTGCTGCACGCGCAGGCGGCCCACCTCCGCCTGATGACGGGCAGACCGCGGGAGGCCGCGACGACCGCCGAGGAGGCGGAGGCGAGGCTGGAGTCGGCCGACGTCACCGACCGGATCACGGCGATGGCATTCCTGGCGCCGGTGCGTTTCCTGACCGGGCCGTACCGCCGCCTCGGGCCCTTCACACGCCGGTTGCGTGACGCGGCGTCACAGGCCCCGCCGGCCGCCCGGCTCGACGCCCTCAGCAGCCTGAGTCTGCTGCACTCCGTCCAGGGCGACACCCATGCCTGCGCGGCGGCGCTGGCCGAGGCCGACCCTCTGCTGGCGACGTCCGGCTGGCACATCTTCCGCGGCAGGCTCGTCGCTGCCCGTGTGCACCACGCCGCGCTGACCGGCGCCTGGGACGACGCCTTCGACCGGATCACGCGGGCGGCCCGCGGGATGAAGGAGTCCGGGGCGCTGGTGCACCTGGGGATGCTCCGCATGATCGAGGCCACGCTGCTGGCCCACCGGGGCGACTGGAACGCCGCGCGCCGGGCGGCGAACGCCATCCACCGCGCCCACGGTCCGCTGGGCACCGCGTCCGTGGTGGCCCACGCGGAGATCGATCTGCTGCAGGGAGACCAGGACAGCAGCCGGCGCCGGCTGTCTCGATGGCTCGCCGAGCCCGCCGTCCCGGGCCATCTGCGGGCCCGGCTGCTGGTGCGCCTGGCGGACGTCGAAGCGGAGTCCGGCCGCGCCGCCAGCGTGGCCGCCCTGCTCGCCGAGTCTCACGACAGCGGCATGGACGCGCACGACCACATCGGCTTCACCGAGGCCCGTCTCGCACACGGCCGCGCCACCGGGGACCACGACGCCCTGCTCGCCGCGCTGGCCGAGGCCGAGCGCCACGACCTGGCCCTGCTCCGCGGCAGGGTGCTGCTGGCCCTCGGCGCCGCGGGGGCGGACGCCGAGCACCATCTCCACGCGGCGCTCGACGTGTTCCACACGCTCGGGGCCCTGCCGTGGTGCCGGAAGGTCGGCACCGAGTTGCGCCGCCGCAGCCTGAAGGTGCCCCGCCGCCGGGCTGCCCCGTCGCACCGGCTGACGGCCGCGGAGACCGAGATCGCCCGCCATGTGCAGCTCGGACGGTCCAACCGGGAGATCGCCCAGGCCGTCTCACTGAGCGTGAAGACCGTCGAGCGGCACCTCAGCCGGGTGTACGCCAAGACCGGTTGCGCGGGGCGCGTGCAACTCGTGCGCGCGCTCGACGGCGGCCTCCTCGACGGCCCCGGCAACGGTCCGGCGTGACGAGTCGCCGGTGCCTGACGGCGTAGCCGCCAGCCCGCCGACGCCGCACGGATCGTCCGGCGCGACCCGTGCGCAACGGAATGCGGCCCCGACCGGGAGGAGTCGGGGCCGCGCGTCGTGCCGTACCGGCTAAGCCGTCGGCCAGCCGGCCGCGGGCGGCAGGTCGACCAGGCCCGCGAGTCCGACGCGGTGGCGGTCGGCGGTGCCCAGGGCGAGCGCGGTGCTCTTGGCCCGCTTCAGGTAGAGGTGCATGGGGTGCTCCCAGGTGAAGCCGATGCCGCCGTGCAACTGCAGCGCTTCCTCGGCCACTTGCACGACCGCCTCCGAGAGGAACGCCTGGGCCAGTGCCGCCTCGGTGGGCGCGGTGGCGGAACCCGCCGCCAGGGCCACGGCCGCGTTGCGGGCCACCGCGCGGGCCTGGGTCACCAGGACCCACATGTCGGCCAGGCGGTGCTTGACGGCCTGGAACGAACCGATGGGACGCGCGAACTGGTGTCGTTCCTTCACATAGGCCACGGTCGTGGACAGACACCAGTCGGCCACGCCGAGCTGTTCCGACGCGAGCAGCGCGGCTCCGGCGACGAGGGCCTGCCGGACCGCACGCTCCGCCGCGGGTCCCACCGCCACCGTCGCGCACGGTGCGTCCCACAGGTGGATGTCGGCCAGCGGGCGGGTGAGGTCCAGGGAGGTGACGGGGTTGCGGCGCAGGGACCGACCGGCCGCGGCGACGTCGACGGCCTGGAGGCGGCGGACCCCGTCCGGGCCGGCGGCCGGCACCAGCAACACGTCGGCCGCTAGGGCGTCGGCGACGCCCCTCACCATGCCCCGTACGGTGCCGTCCCCGGCCCGTACGGAGCCGGGGAGTTCACCGTCCGGCGCGGTCACGAACGGCACGGCGAGGGCGGCGACGCGGTGTCCGGCGGCCACGTCCTTGACGATCCGGGTGTCGCCCGCCGCGAGCAGGGCGGCCGTGGCGAGGACGCTGCTGCCGAGGTACGGCACGGGCGCGACGGCCCGGCCCAGTTCCTCCAGGACGAGGGCGGTCTCGCGCCAGGTGGCGCCCGCGCCGCCCAGTTCCTCGGGGACGCTCAGACCCGCGATGCCGAGTTCCTGTGTCAGGGCCTGCCACAGCGCGGTGTCGTGGACCTCGTCGGTCTCCACCCGGGCGAGGAGTCCGTCGGCGCCGCAGCGGTCGCGGAGCAGCCCGCGCAGCTGGGTGCGCAGCTCTTCCTCGACGTCGCTGTGGAGCAGGTCCAGGTCGTCGGGGCGCGGGTGCGTCGTCGTGTCGGTCGTGCGGTCCGTGCTCACCGGGGGAGCTCCTTCCACGGCCTGTCCTTGTCCGTTCTCGTGTCCCGGGGGAGGCCGAGGACGCGCTCCGCGACGACGTCGCGCAGCACCTCCGTGGTGCCGCCCTCGATGGAGTTGCCCTTGCAGCGCAGGTAGAGGTAGCCGAAGGAGCGCAGCAGCGGGTCCTCGTCCGGGTCCGGCCTGCGGAAGGTCCAGTCGTCGTAGCGCAGTCCCTCCTCCCCGAGGAGTTCGAGGGCCAGTCCGGACAGCTCCTGGTTCAGGCGGGCGAAGACGATCTTCGCAGCGGAGCCCTCGGGGCCGGGCCGTCCGGCGGCGAGATCCCGGCGCAGTCGCAGGACGGTCAGCCGGAGCGCCTCGGCGTCCACCCAGTGCCGCAGCAGGGCCTGGTGGAGCCCGGGGGTGCGCAGCTCGGGCCGCTCCCGCCAGATGCCGGTCAGTGCGCCGATCATGCCGCCCTCGCGCGGGAGGGCTTCGGCGCCGATGGCGACCCGTTCGTTCATCAGCGTGGCGCCCGCGACCTTCCAGCCGTCGCCGACACCGCCGACGCGGTGGGCATCGGGGACCCGCACCCCGGTGAGGAAGACCTCGTTGAACTCGGCCTCGCCGGTGGCCTGCCGCAGCGGGCGCACCTCTACCCCGGGGGAGGTCATGTCGACCACGAAGTAGGTGAGTCCCTGGTGTTTGGGAAGTTCCGGGTCGGTCCGGGCGAGCAGCAGGCCCCACCGTGCCTCGTGGGCGTGGGACGTCCACACCTTCTGTCCGTCGACGATCCAGTCACCTGTGCCGGGATCGGTCACGGCCCGGGTGCTGAGGGCCGCCAGGTCCGATCCGGCGCCGGGTTCGCTGAAGAGCTGGCACCAGATCTCCTGACGGGCGAACAGCGGCCGCAGGAAGCGCCGCTTCTGCTCGGCGCTGCCCCAGGCGACCAGCACCGGGGCCGCCATGCCGAGGCCGATGACCGCCACGCCAGGGGCGCCGGTGGCGGCTCCGGCCGCCTCCAGTTCGGCGTCCACGACGGACTGCAGCGAGCGTGAGGCCCCGAGCCCGCCCCAGCCGGGCGGGAAGTGCACCCAGGCCAGGCCCGCGTCGTAGCGGGCCAGTAGGAAGTCCGTGGGGTCCATGGTGGTCGGGTCGTGCCCGGCCAGGAAGTCCCGGGTCACGGACCGGACCAGGTCGGGTGTCCAGGCGGGCGTACCGCCCGGGTCGTTCGGGGGTTTCTTCAGCGCCATGCGGGTGCCTCTCGTAGGTGGGGATCCGGTGCGGGACGCGGCGCCGGCAGGCGGCCGAAGTGCTCCGTCCGGGCGGCGGCTCGGGGCGGCTCGGCTCAGGGCGGCTCGGCTCGGGGTGGATGCCCGGATCGCAGGCGGAGCCCGGTTCACGGGCGGAGCGGGGAGCATGTGGTGTGCCGCTCGGGCGGTACCGCTGGTCGGCGCGAGCCGGACGGGCGGTTCCCGCATCCGGCGGACTCAGCCATTGCAGCGCATCTGGCCGGACGCCCTCATGAGTGATCCGTACTCTCGCGCGACGGCATGCTCGCCGCGCTGGGCCACCGCGTGCCCGCGGGCACCGCCGATCCGCCGGTGACCGTCCGTCAAGGCGTCACAGCCCGGGGTCGAAGGCGGTGATCCTGCCGCGGGCGACCGCCAGTTGCTCCGACGGCAGCGCGACCGCCCGCCGGGCCACGGTGTCGATGTGCACCCCGGTCACCACGGTGAGCGCGCAGACCTCCCCGGTGACGGCGTTCTCCAGCACATGGCAGAACCGCAGGGACGTCGTCCCGGTGGCTAGGACACCGGAGCGGACGACGACCACGTCTCCCGCGTGCGCCTCGCGCCGGTAGGAGATCCGCTGGTCCACGGCGACCATGCCGCGTCGCCGCTCCCGCAGATAGGAAGGGGTCAGGCCGATCGCGGCGAACAGGTTCCAGGTCGCCTCGTCGAACTTGCCGACGTACCACATGACGTTCATGTGACCCATGTGGTCGCAGTGCCATGGGTAGACGGTTCCCCGGTAGGTGATCTCCAGGTCGGACACGGTCGTCGGCTCCTTCGTGGGTGGGCGGGTGCGGGCTACAGCGACAGCAGCCGGCGCAGGTGCCTGCGGTCGGAGGCGCCGACCTTCTGGTAGACGCGGTAGAGGGTGTTGCTGACGGTGCGTGGGGAGACCACCAGCCGGTGGGCGATCTCCTTGTCCGTGAGTCCCTGCGCCGCCAGACGCGCCATGGTCCGCTCCCTGGCGGACAGCGCCGCCGCGTCGCCGAGGAAGTGCAGGGGCGGCGTCACCACCTCACCGCACTGCCGCAGCAGGGTGCGGGCCTGAACGGTCGAGGCGGTGGCCGCACGGCTCCGTCCCGCACGGTGGTGCAACCGTGCCAGCTCGGCGTACCCCTCCGCGGCGTACAGCTGTGCGCCCGCCTCCGTCAGGGCGCGGCACGCCTGGCCGAGCAGCTTGGCGTCACCGGCGTCGACGGCCCGCGCGTAGTGCAGACGGCCGCGCAGATAGGGACCCTGCACCGGCAGATCCTCGGCAACGGACCAGTGCGCCGGCAGGCCCAGCCGCGCGCTCTCGTGCAGGAGGACGACGGCGTCCCCGTGGTTCCCCACGTCGAGGGCCGCGTCCACCGCCGTGTGCAGGAGCCGGCGGGCCTGCTCCTGTTCACCCCGGCGGTGCGCCTGCCACGCGCGGGCCACGGCGAGTTCGGCGGCGTACGGTCCCGCGCCGAGGTCGTCGAGCGGCTGCTCCGGCCGGCCGTGCCGCGCCGCCGGGAGGCAGTTGAGCGCGATCACGGTGTGCAGGGCGGCCCTGGCGTGCCAGGGCCGCCAGCCGACCTGGTAGGCGGGGGTGAAGGAGAACAGGGGCAGGGCCTCACGGACCCGGCCGCGCTCGAGCAGGACGATCCCCAGGGCGAGCCCCCGTTGCGCGTCGGCACCGATCCTGCGCCGCTCGATCGTCGTGCGGTACTCGCGCAGCAGGATGCCTTCCGCCTCGTCCAGCCGTCCGGCGCGGAGCTGGGCGAGCGCGTGCGCCTCCTCCAGGGCGTCCGTCTCGGACGAGCGAGTCGGCTCGCCGCTCCGGGCCTGGTTCCGCAGCTCCGTGTAGAGGTCGAGTGCATCGAGCGGTCGTCCCAGCCGGCACAGCGCGTCCATCGCGAGGAGACCGGCTTCCGCCCGGCAGGCCGAGGCGGGGTCGCGCAGGACGCGTCGGGCCTCGTCGAGCGCCTCGGCGAAGTGCCCCCGAAAGAAGGCCGACAGGGCCGCGAACGCAGTGCGCTGTCGGCCGGTCAGGTCGTGCGCGGTCCGGTCCGCCTCCACGGAGCGCCCGTCGAACAGGAAGGCGCGCGCCTGGACGGGCGCCAGGCGGGACACGTAGTCCGAGTGCTCGACCGACACCTTCTCCACGAAGGCGTGCAGGTCCTCGAAGACACCGGCGGCGAACAGCGCCCGGGCGCGCAGCTCGGCCGCGCGCACCGTGGGGTGGCTGTCCCAGGCGGCCGCGGACAGCCGGGTGGCGGCCGGTATGTCGTGGTCGTGCAGCGCGTATTCCACGCCGTCGCACAGGAGGTCGTTCTGGGGGAGGTCGCCGGCGTCCAGGTGCCATTGCGCCAGCCGGACGCGTTCCGCGGGCGCCAGGGCCTCCCGTGGTGCGGCCCCCGTCCAGAGGCGCAGGTAGTGCCGGCGGCGCAGCGGACCGACGTCCTGACGCAGCACATGACCGACGTAGGGGTGCGCGACCTCGGCCGAACGGGGCGTGTCGGGCGTCTGTTCGGCCCGCGGGTCGGACACCCGGACGAGTCCCGCGTCCTCCAGACGCAGCAGGGTGTCGGCCGGGACGATCCGTTCGACGGCGTCGAGACGCGCCGGTTCGGCGAGCGCGATCAGCTCCAGCGCCTGGCGGCTCTCGTCGGACTGGACCGCGAGCCGGCGGGTGACCAGCTCGCGCAGCGCGTCCGACACGGGGATGCCGCCGCCCAGCCGCCACCCCGCGCCGTCCCGCCCGATCAGGTTCTGGGCCAGGGCGGCGCGGGCGAGTTCGCGCAGCAGCAGGGGGTTGCCGTCCGACATTGCGGCCAGGCGCACCACGCCCGGCTGCGACAGCCGGTCCCCGAACAGGGCACTGGCCAGGCGGCGGGTGGACAGCACGTCGAGGGGGGCGAGTTCCACGCGCGCCAGACGCTGGTCCTTCCACAGCGAGTGCAGCCGCGGGTGGCCCTCGGCGGTGTTCATCGCGAGGAGCACCTTGTGTCCGCCCTGATGCGTGAGCTCGCGCAGTGCCTCGGCGGCTTCGGCGGAGAGCAGATGGGCGTCGTCGATCCACAGCGTGCGCGGCCGGGAGGAGCCGGACCGCAGCAGGCGGTGCACGCTCCTGGTCACCGCCGCCGGGAACAGCCGGTCGACGTGCCGTGCCGTGCTGCCGGTGGCGGCCGACCGGTCCGGCGCGCGGCCCTCGCCGGGAGCGGCCGTGGCGGACAGGGCGGCCACGACCTCCTCCCCCAGGCGCGTCTTGCCGACGCCGGGCGCTCCGGCGAGCAGCACGCCGCCGGGTCCGGCGGAGGACCGCAGGACGTTGAGTGCCGTGCGCAGCTCCCGGTCGCGTCCTACAAATGCGGGCCGGTCCGCCGGCATGAGGTCCTCGGGTCCTGTCGGGCCGCGGAAGGCGGCGCCGGAGGTGGCGCGAGAGGCCGTGTACGCGGATGAGGCCATGGTGATTCCCCAAGCGTCGTGTGGTGCTGAGCGTGTGGTGCCGAGCATGTGGTGAAGTCGGTCGGGCGCCTGTCACTGATGGTCGGGCCGCGGTTGCTTCCTTCGCGTTGGGGCAGCACCCCAAGGTTTGCGGAGCGGCACGCGCCGTTCCGCGGGTGACGGCGTCCGCGCGGCGCCGGGGGGTGGGGTCACTGGCCGTGGGGGGTGGGCGGGGGCCGATGTCATGAGCTCTCCTGGCCGTTGCTGGTGACAACGAGCCACCCTGCGCAATCGGACTCGCGTGCGCATCCGTGAGCTCACTGGTTTCGCCGGGTGCCGACATGTGCCGGGCCGTGCCCACCATCGGCCTCGGGGGGCGCCGCGTGAGAGCGAGACCACTTGGACCGCCGTGCCGCCCTGGGTACTGCCCGCGTCAACCACCGAGCGGCGGCTGACGCGCGCGGGCATCCGCCGCCGGTGGACCGGGTTCGCGTCCGTTCACGTCCGGTCCGTGTCAGGCGTCCGCTTCGTCACGCCCGTCGTGGCCCTTCCCGGTGTTCCTACGGATGCAGGCGCCCCCGGATGCTCGTAGACATGAGCCGGTGGTGACACACCCGGGGCGACCTGGGCGAATGTCCGGTCCACCACGAGGGCCCCGGGCTGCGGGACCGCCTGGGACGACGAGAGGAACCGTCCGGTGGCCGAGACCACGGTGATCAACGGCGATGTCGAGCTGTGGTCGGAGGACTTCGGTGATCCCGCCGACACCCCCGTGCTGCTGATCATCGGCGCGTCTCGGCCAGTCCGTCCTCTGGGCCGACGGCTTCTGCCGCCATCTGGCGGACCGTGGACACCACGTCATCCGCTTCGGCCACCGCGACAGCGGCAAGTCAAGCCTCGTGGACTTCGCGACGGACCCGTACGACTGCCGGGACCTGACGTGTGACGCGCCGGCCGTCCTCGACGCGTACGGGATCGGCTCCGCCCACGGCGTGGGAGCGTCGGGAGGCCGGCGCGATGGAGTTCGGACCGCATCCGGTCCTGCTCGCTGAGATGAGCGAGCTGACCGCCGCCCTGAAGGCCACGCCGCCGACCACGCGGGAGGAGATGATCGACGCCTCGTACGGGACGACGAGGCTGCTCACGGGCTCCGCGTGCGACCACGACGAGGTGCGTTCCCTCATGGCCGCGTCCTTCGACCGCGCACGCGCGCCGGGGCGGCCGGACAGCCACCCTCTGGCCGTCGCCCGCATCGAGGACCTGACCCCGCGCCTGGCCGACGTGAAGGTACCCGCCCTCGTGGTGCACGGGAGCGAGGACCGGCTGGTCCGGCCGGAACACGGTGAGGCCCTCGCCGCCGGCATCCCCGTGCCAGGCTCAGCCTCCTCGAGGGGTACGGCCACATCGGCTGCGCCCGGGCCTTATGGGAGGCGCTCGCCACGGAGATCAGCGCCCCCGCACGGCGCGCCTGACGCTGCGGGCCGGGGACCGCGGGGTGGGTCACTCACCGGTCCCCCCCGGCCCCGGGGCCTCATACATGTGCCGTCATCCGTAGGACAGGTCTCGATGATCGACGTGCGCCGGATACGTACGAGGCTCGGGAACGCGTTCCGTCTCCCGGCCTCGGGCGCGCCCGCTCATGCACGCCGGGGCCGGGAGACGGAGGGCGCCGCAGTCGCCGTCCGGGATGCTCTGCGGCGTAGCCGAGACGTCCCCACGCCCCGGCCACTTCCATGGAACGCCGCTTCCGCGTCGTCCGCCTGAGCGATTCGTACTCCTTGAGCCCTGTATGCCTCGCGTGCCGCGCGGCCGAGGCACTTCCGGGCCGATGGCGGCAGGCCTAGCGGTTGGGCGGGGACACCGGTGTGGGCTCCACGCGGAAGACGGGCAGGTGGTCTCCTGCGACGTGGAAGGGATCGAAGCGGACCCGCGCGCCGACGGGCACGTCCCCGGGCCGAACGCCCACGATCTGGGCCCGCAGACGGAAACCCTCGGCCAGCTCCACCACGACGGCGACACTCGGCGTGTGGCCGCGGCGGGGCGTCTTCAGCCAACTGTGGACCCGTCCGACTCCGGTGCTGCTCTCCCACCCCAGATCGGCGCCGCCGCAGGACGGGCACAGCAGACGTGGGCGCATGACGGTGTCGGTGCACCAGCAGCAGCGCTGGAAGCGCAGCGTGCCGCCGGACGGCTGGACGGTGGACGAGGGGGTGGGCTTGTGGCCCGCGAAGGCGTACATGGTCGTTCCAATGGGGTCGTGCGGGGTCGGATCGAGGTGCTGGTTTCCCGACCGGACTCTTCGCCGGGTCGGAGGACGGCCGGCCTGTGGCGTCAGATGGCGAGGTGCACCCACACCTGGTGGGCTCCGGCGCGCTGTTCGTTGCCCCATCTCTCGGCCAGGGCGTTGATCAAGGGCAGTCCCCGGCCGCTGCAGGAGTCGCCGTCGGGGAGACAGCAACGGATGGCGGTCGGAGACATACCCGGCCCGTGGTCGGTCACCTCCAGACGCAGCACCCTTCGTCCGCCGTCCATGACGACGGCGAGCCTCAGGGCGACGGGTCCGCCCACGCGGACCGCGTTGGTCACGAGTTCCGAGGTGATCAGGATGGCCGTGTCGACGACCGCGCCGAGCCCCCAAGCCTTGAGCCGGCTCACCACGGTGTCCCTGGCCATCTTCACCGCGAGCGCGGACGGGGGGAGCTTGCGGACCGGGGTGGTGCGGACCAGAACCTGGAAGAGCGGGGAGCATGTGCTGTGCATCACGAGTCCTCATGTCGGTCATTGAGGACAGGCCGGGGAAGGGCGGATTGCCGGATCCCCGTCCTGTCCCTTCCAGTCGTACGCAACCGCCCAGGTCGCCTGCATTGGGGTGGCACCCCTAGAACTTCCCCTAACGCGTGCCGGGACGCCGGTGTCGGAGGTGTGTCTACCGGGGCAACCGGTACCAGAAACGCAGTTCGAAGGTCGCCTCCATGGTCAGCGCTACGGGGTCGAAGCGCCGCACCCGCGCCATTCCGACGCCGGCCCCCCGGATGCCCTCGAACTCCTCGGTGCCGCCTGTGAGGACTCCTCGCCCGTCCTTGCCGGGGCCGACGGTGGCGACGACGGTCCTGTCGCCGACCCACGGCTGTCCCGACTCCAGGGCAGGCCGGAAGATCGTGGCGGCGACGTCCGTCTTGTCCTCGATCTCGTCGTAGAAGATCGTCCCGCGTCCCGGGAGGTGGAGCAGCCACGCGCTGCTCGAGCGTGTGCGTGCCGATAACCCATGTCACCCGCTGAGCTGCAGTTATCGTCACAATGTGATCACATCGGCGGCCTCCACGGCCGCCTCGGTGCACGCTCGGATCCTGTGGCGATACGTCTGCTCTACCGGTTCTGCTGTCTGCTCCTGGGCTGGCTGCGGCTGTTGGCCCGCTCCTCCGCGGCGAAAGACGTTGAAATCCTGGTGCTGCGTCATCAGCTGAGCGTCCTGGAACACGGCAGGCCGAAGCCCACCTTCACCCTCGACGATCGGGCGGTGACCGCAGCCCTGGTCCGGCTGCTGAGCAAACGCCAGCGCATCAGCCTGAAACTTCTGGTCACCCCGCGCACGGTCCTGCGCTGGCACGCCAGACTGGTGAAGCGGAAATGGACCTATCCACATCGAGGGCCGGGACGACCGCGAAAGTCCGCTGCCGTGCGGACTCTGGTCCTGCGCCTGGCGCGGGAGAACGACGGGTGGGGCTATCGGCGGATCCACGGTGAACTGCTCAACCTGGGCTGGAAGACCGCCGCTTCGACGGTGTGGAAAATCTTGCAGCAGGCAGGGATCGATCCAGCGCCTCAGCGCGCCGGCCGCTCCTGGGCGAAGTTCCTCAAGGCCCAGGCCACGGGCATCGTTGCGGTCGACGTCTTCCATGTCGACACGGTTTTCCTGCGGCGCCTGTTCGTCCTGTTCTTCATCGAGCACGACTCCCGCCGCGTCCACGTCGCCGGCGTCACCCGACACGTCACCGCCTCGTGGGTCACCCAGTGCGCCCGGAGCCTCCTCATGAGCTGGGACGACGCTCACGTCGAAGGCACCAGATTTCTCATCCGGGACAACGCAGGCTACTTCACCGAGGCCTTCGACGCGGTCTTCACCGCCATCGGCGCCCGCGTGGTGCCCATCCTGCCGGGCGTGCCCCGGATGAACGCGGTCGCCGAGCGCTGGGTCGGATCCTGCAGGCGTGAGGCCACCGACCGCATCCTAATCACAGGCGAACGACATCTACGCCTGGTCGTCGACGAGTTCACCGAACACTACAACGCCCATCGACCCCACCGATCACTCGGACAACGATCTCCGGACCGTCTCCACGCGCCCGCACGACCCGCCACAGACGAACAGACCCACGTCTTCCGGCGTGACCGACTCGGAGGGCTCATCCACGAATACACGCAGGTCGCGTAGGGATGACAAGGGTTGTCGGCACCCACACGCTCGCGTACGAGTCCGGCCTCCTTCAAGCGAGCGAGCGCCAAGTCGAGGAGACGGTCGGCACGGTCGCCCTGGACGAGGCGCTCACGGAAGTCGGCCAGCACACTGTGGTGAAAGCCGGGATCCCCTAACTCCATGGCCAGCGCGTATTTGAAATCGATGCGGCAGCGGACCGCTTCCGCCGCCTGACGGTCCGACAGACCGAGCAGGAACTGCAGCACGCAGACGGTGGCCAGCTGGGCGGGCGAGAGACCGGGACGGCCGTCACGCGGGTACCAGCCGACGAAGTCTTCGTCGTGCCACAGTCCCTCCAACCGGTCCCGCACCCACATCGCCGTCGTTCCCCTCGGATTGCTCGCCCGTGCAACCTGCACGGTCAGAGGGGGAACTTGCTCACCGGAACGGGGACGAACGGACAACGCGCACCTCGTCAACTGGGTCGGCCTGCACCACAGCCACGAGCCTGCCTGCTGATCATGCTGCTCCACCGGGGATCCTCAAGATCCCCGACAGAGTCAAGCTAGACGCCCTCACGGCGCGGGCCGGCCCGGACCTTCGCCGTGCCCGCAGGCACTCGTCCGCAGAATCCCGCCGCCTTGTTGTTGACGGCGCTTACATTGCGCTCCTATGGTCATGTGTGCACCGCTTACATGAGAGTGAGGAACCCACGCCATGGCTTCGGCACAGAAGGACACCGTCAAGGTCGACCTGGGAGGCCGCGCGGTCACCGTCCCCAAGGGCGGCCTGTACGACCGCTACCGCATGGACCCCGACCTCGACGCGATCGCCCGTGTCCCCCGCGTCAGCGGCGTGGACTTCTTCCGGCAGCTGCCCAAGATCAAGGTCGACTCCCCCATCGGCCCCACGCTCACCCCGAACTTCTACTACACCATCTCGACCGCACGGCTCACGATGCTCGCGCCCTCCCGCGCGATCCGCACCAGGCTGCCCGAGGAACTTGCGCCGCTCGAGATCGTGCCTGGCCTCGGCCTGGTCTCGGTCATGTTCTTCCGCTACGACGTGTGCGACATCGACTTCTACACCGAAGCCGCCGTCGGTATCGCCGTCAAGCCCGCACGGCACGGCAAGCTCGGCTTCTTCGACCTCGTCACCGGCCTGAAGAACGAGCACCTCGACTCCTACGTCCTGTCGCTGCCGGTGAGCACGGAGATCGCCCAGGTACGCGGCCACGACGGCTACGGCTTCCCCAAGTGGGTCACCGACCTCGACGTCGACATCAACGACCACCGGACGACCGCGCGCGTGGCCAACGACACCGGCGGAGTCGACCTGTCGCTCCTGGCGAACACCCCCGCCCAGAGGGCCTACGTGAGCGGGGAGCGCGTCGGCTCGCTCACCTCGTACACGACGATCGACGGCGCGTGGCACTCCACTCTGAACCAGACCAACGTCCTGAGTGCCGGCACGACGCGCAGCACCAGCGGCATCACCCTCCAACTCGGTGAGGGCCGTATGTCCGACGACCTGCGCTCGCTCAAGCCGAAGCGGACCCTCCAGTTCGACGTCATGACCGAGGGCCAGGCCGCCCTGCACGTGCCGGTCCCCACCTCGGTCCGGAGCCGGAACAAGTAACAGAGGAGCCCCGCCATGGCCATCGCACCCGCCGGCCCGACGACCGCCCGCGGTCCGGGTCTTCCCGCATCAATCACTCCGTCCTTCCTCCAGCGACTGACCACTCTGGTCTCGGCCGCGCCGAACGCCGCACGGGTCACCACCACCGCCCCCTACACCGGCGTTCCCCTGGCCGACTTCCCGGTCTCCACCCCCGAGGACGTCGAAGCCGCGTTCGCCCGCGCCCGGACTGCGCAGAAGACCTGGGCCGCCACGCCGGTCGCGGAGCGCAAGAGGATCCTGCTGCGCTACCACGACCTGGTCCTGGCCCGCCAGGACCAGGTGCTGGACCTGATGCAGGCCGAGAACGGCAAGACCCGCCGCGACGCGTTCCTCGAAGTGGTCGACATCGGCATCGTGTCCCGCTACTACGCCCGCAACGCCGCCAAGTACCTCAGCCCCAAGCGGCGCCGCGGTGCGATCCCGCTACTCACCCACACCACCGAGCTGCGCCACCCCAAGGGCGTGGTCACCGTCATCTCGCCGTGGAACTACCCGCTGAGCATGGCCGCCAGCGACACCATCGCCGCCCTCATGGCAGGCAACGCCGTCGTCCAGAAGCCCGACACCCAGACCGCGCTCACCGCGCTGTGGTCGATGGATCTGATGTACGAGGCGGGACTGCCGGCCGGTGTGTGGCAGATGGTCATCGGCAGGGGCAGCTCCATCGGCGGCGCGCTGATGGACAACGCCGACTACATGATGTTCACCGGGTCCACCGCCACCGGACGGCAGATCGCGAGTGACGCCGGCCGCCGCCTCGTCGGCGCCTCTCTCGAACTCGGCGGCAAGAACGCCATGATCGTCCTCGACGATGCTGACATCGAGAAGGCCGCCGACGGCGCTGTCGCCGCCTGCTTCCCCTCCGCCGGACAGCTGTGCGTCTCCGTCGAGCGCCTGTACGTGGCCGAGTCCATCCGCGACAAGTTCGTCGCCGTGTTCGTCGCACGCACCAGGAAGCTCAAGATCGGCGGCGCGTACGACTACAGCATGGACGTCGGCAGCCTCACGACCCCCTCCCAGCTCACGACCGTCACCGAACACGTCGACGACGCCGTCGCCAAGGGCGCCACCGTCCTCGCGGGCGGCAGGGCGCGGCCGGACCTCGGGCCGCTGTTCTATGAGCCGACCATCCTCACCGACGTGACCCCCGACATGACGCTGTACGACCACGAGACCTTCGGCCCCGTCGTCTCCATCTACTCCTACCGTGATGTCGACGAGGCGGTCGCTCTGGCCAATTCCACGCCCTACGGCCTCAACGGCAGCGTCTGGTCGCGCAACGGTGCGCGGGCCCGCGCCGTGGCCGCCCGGGTGCACGCGGGCACCGTCAACGTCAACGAGGCCTTCGCCGCCGCATGGGGAAGCATCGACGCACCGATGGGCGGCATGGGCGACTCCGGTCTCGGCCGCCGTCACGGCGCCGACGGCATCCTCAAGTACACCGAGCCCCAGACCGTCGCCCATCAGCGCATCCAGGGCTTCTACCCACCGTCGGGCATCAGCCCCGAAACCTGGGCCACCCTCCTGACCGGAGCGCTCAAGGTCCTCAAGGCAGCCGGCATGCGCTGAGCACCGATTGACGATACGACCGTGGCCCCGATCGGGCCGCGCCGCGAGAAGAGGGCGGCCCGTCCATGCGACGAGCTCGCCCTCTTCGCCTTGCACGCCGTGCTACCGCTCAGGCAGCGTGGCGCGAGAAGGCCGAGGCCGCGGGCGAAGGCGGCCGTGCCGGAAGCGCCGTGGCCGGGCAGGCGCAACTCTCGCCCTGAAGTGTTAGGGCCTCGAAGACGATCAATTGCGCCACGCTGCGGTCGCGCCGTCCTCGATGACGCTGCTCGGTCTTGTCCAACCCTTGGCCAAGGTGGAACGCAACTGATTCCAGCGTGTATTCGCAGGTCTGGGTGTGTCGCCGGTCTTCGGGGAGAGCAACCTGGACGGCTTCACACTTCGGCCGGAACGAGAAATCGACGAGGCAACGGCTGCCTGGCAAGCGGAGGTCGCTCGAGGCCGTGAGCTGATCGCTGACGCATCGCTGGACGGCTCCGGACGCCCGTCTGAACAAGAAGCGGGCCATGTCGGCGATCAGAGGGTCTCCCTGCGCTGGATCATGGTGCACAGGATCGAGGAATACGCACCTCACAACGGTCGTGCCGACCTCATTCGCGAACAGCTCGACGGAGTCACCGGGGCATGAGACGTGCTTGCGCGGCGTCCGGGCGATGCCGCTGCAACCGACGATGCGCATCGTCGTCCCGACCTCAGAGAACGAGCGCGCCCGTCGGTGATCACGTGACCCAGGGCAGTATGCGGATGTGCCCGGTGTGCCCCAACTGATCTGGGCACACCGGGCACATGCGAGGGCATCACCGAAAGCGCGGGGTCAACGACGCGCGGTGCTCTGCGCCTTGGACAGCCAGGTGCGGTAGCCGCGCAGGGCCTTTCGCTGCTTTCGCTGCTCGGAGATCAGGGCAATCGCCGGGTGGGTGCCGGGCTTGGACTTGCGGCCACGGGCGAGGCGGCGCATCTGATGGCGGACCTTTGCCATGCTGGCAGCGGAGGCAAGGGCCTTGTCCGACCAGGTCACCGGCTCCATCTGGCGGTCCGCCTCCCGATACTGCTTCCAGCGGTCGGGGAGGTCGGGGGTGACTGCTAGGGCGGTGCCCATGCCGACGACCGCCACTCCACTGTCGAGAACCCTCTCTGCAGTGACGCGCTGGGTGATGCCGCCGGTGAGCATCAGCGGGAGGGGGCTGGTCTTGACCAAGTCCTTCGCGAGGTCCAGGAAGTAGGCTTCCCGGGCCCGGGTGCGGTCATCGGCGGGGCGGCCGGTCATCGCAGGGCTCTCGTAGCTGCCGCCGGACAGTTCGACCAGGTCGACGCCGAGCGGTTCGAGCATCGCGATCACTTGGCGCGCGTCGTCGGCGTCGAAGCCGCCACGCTGGAAGTCGGCCGAGTTGAGCTTCACCGCGACCGCGAAGGACGGCGAGACGGCGGCGCGGACCGCCTGCACGACGTCCAGGAGCATCCGGGCGCGGTTCTCCAGTGATCCGCCCCACTGGTCGGTGCGCTTGTTGACCAACGGGGAGAGAAATTGCGACAGAAGGTAGCCGTGCGCGGCGTGGATCTCGACGCCGTCGAAGCCGGCCTGCTCCGCGCGGTGGGCCGTGACGGCGAACCGGGTCACGGTGTCCTCGATCTGCTGCGCGGTCATGGCCGTCGGGCGGCCGAAGCGGCTGCTGTGCTTGCCCAGGGAGACGCCGATGTCGGTAGGGCCCCACACGACGCCGGGCATGTCGGAGGCAACCTGACGGCCGGGGTGATTGATCTGCATCCAGATCGACCCGCCGCCGGACTTGCCGGCCTTCGCCCACTCGGTGAACGGCGTCAGGGGCGCGTGCTCGTCGAGCACGACTCCGGCAGGACCGGTCAGCGCCTCGGCATGCACCATCACGTTCCCGGTGACCAGCAGTCCGGTGCCGCCGTCGGCCCAGCGCCGGTACAGCGTGAAGAGCTGCTCGTCGGGAAGCTGGCCGTCGCCGGCCATGTTCTCCTCCATGGCGGCCTTCGCAATCCGGTTGCTGAGCACCTGCCCGGAGCTCAGGAGCAGTGGCGAGAACAGCTCGGTGGTCATCCCGGTTTCCTCTTCCATGTCGATCACTTACGATGTATGCACCACTCACATTAGAGCCTGATGTGAGCACTGTGAACATTGGGAAGTGTGACCTATGTCGCAAAACGGTACGTACCACCACGGCGACCTACGCGCCGCGTGCCTTCGGGCCGCGCGGGAGCTGCTGGAGGAGGACGGCAGCGCGGGCCTCTCGCTGCGCGCGGTCGCCCGCCGGGCCGGCGTGTCGCCGACCGCTCCCTACCGTCACTACGCGGACCGCGACTCACTCGTCTCCGCGGTCGCCGCCCAGGGGTACCGCGAGCTCGCCGAGCACCTGGCAGCGGTCAACCCCGCGCCTTCGACACCCGATGATCTGGCCGCGGTCGCGGTCGTCTACGTGCAGTTCGCGCTCGATCACCCGGCCCTGTTCCGGGCGATGTTCGCCGAGCCCTGCGACCCGACCAGCGCGGAACGCGTTGCCGCGACCGCCGTGATCACCGAGTACGTAAAGGGCATCGTCCGCGACGCCTTCCCGGGTGTGGACAGCTCGGGCGCCCTGGCGACCACCGTGTGGGCCCTCGTCCACGGTCTGGCGTTCCTGCACCTCGATGGCAAGCTGGACAGCTCCACACCCGAGGTGGTCGCAGACCAGGTCCGCGCCTCCGTGTCCGCGCTTTTCAGCGCGGCCCCCGCTCTGTCCCGGGCGGCAGCGCCGGTGAGCAGGTGACCGTCTGGTTCACCGGTAGGTGAGCATGTGGCGGCGATCGCCGGCGAAGTGAGCGTGCTCGTTGAAAGTCAGGAGCGTGGTTCCGGACGCACCCACCACGAGGGTGGTGACGGAGGCGTTGGCAGTCACGCGGTTGAGGGCCACGACTGGCGTTGTCACGTTGTTGAGAGTGTGAGGTGTCTGAGGTCGCGTCAGCGTGGGTCGGGCCGGGTGGCAGTCTTGGGGTCAGGCCCTGGTGGGCTGGCCGACGACGCCGGTGATCTGGCCCCAGAGGGTGAAACGGATGGTCATCTCGAGGCGGTGTCCGGTGGCGGTCATCAGGCGGCGGGAGGGTCGGAAGGGGGGTGAGATGCCGCTGAAGGCGGACAGGCACCGTTGGGCTGCGCCGGCGCTGCAAAATCCCTTCCTCGCGCGTTCGCGCTG